>JAFSSK010000091.1 GCA_017451045.1 Clostridia bacterium | reverse complement strand
TTCTCCAAGTTCGTCGCGAGGACCTTTATCCTGTTCGGGCAGTCCAAGAAGCGGATCTTCATATCAAAGCCCGAGCAGATACCGGATTACTGCAAGGATCCTTCCGCATACGGTGTTCTTTCCCGGCGGCAGCAGCAGGATCTTTTGAAATTCTCCGACGAGAACTATATGACCAACGGCCCTTCTTACCGCTGGATGCTCGAATCGCTGCTTGTCACGAAGAAGATCCTTGCGCGCGGAAAACCGGAAGGAATCACGATACCGGTCCTGCTCTGTCAGGCGCAGAACGATATGCTCGTGATCAATTCAGCGCAGGACAGTTTCGTTGCAAGAGTTCCAAACGCCACGAAATACGAGGCTTCAGGATCACAGCATGAGATCTATAACGAAACTGACGAGATATCCATACCGTATTTTGATACAATCCTTGATTATCTGACCAATACTTGATCATCTATACCAAGAAAACCGTCTAGAGGACCTTTACGGATCCTGCAGGCGGTTTTTGTTATGTTCGATTGTCCTATGAAAGAGTGATAAGGAACCCCTGACAGAAGTCCATTTCGATATGGTAAAGACCATCACAGGCTTTTGCCAGTTCCCTTTTCTCTGTTCCCTTGTACATGGTTACGGCAGATTCTCCGACCGTGTCGAACGTGATCTCAAAGGGCTCGTGATAATGAGGAGGATTCGTCGCGTCGGATATGAACAGCGCTTCCGAAAGGCCGTCCTCCTTCGAGGTCATAGACCCGACCAGGATGGAGCAGTCCTTCGGACAACTCACGTTTTTGAAAGCTTTTGTGCAGACGCTTTTGCAGGTCGGAAGATCCGGATAAGGCACCCGGAAAGTCGTGATGTGATCATGTGCCGGCGTACCTTCGGAAAAGCCTACAAGATAGGTGGAAACGTTTCTGTAGCGTTCGAAAGCTTTGCCGACCGCGTGCAGTTCTTCATTCACATGTTTCAGCTTGTCATAAGATTCCGTTTTGTTGCCGTCTTTGTCCAGTATGTTGTAATGCCACCATCCAGGCGACCAGCATGCCCAAGAGATAAGATCTGCGCCGAACGCCATGACGGTACATGCCTGATAACGCATCTCATACTCGTGAAGCGGATAATTGGCGGGATTGTGGACATTGGCCTGGATGACGATCCATAAGTGTCTGCCGTACGCTCTGCAGACCTCGGCGCAGTGATACAGATTGTGATAATACAGCGTGGTATGGTAGGCGGCTAAGTGAGGATCCGTCCGGTAGTTGTCTGAATACACGTATTCGTCGAAGCAGATATAAGGAACCTTACATTGCTTCGCGAACGCTTCCACGTAATCCTTAAAGCAGTGGACGTTCTTCATTTCGTAGTTCCGTTCGCCCAAAGCCTCGAAGTCGAAAACGATACCGGGATACAGGTTCACATAGGCGAACAGCTTCCCTTTGCTTGCTTTTTCGACTGCTTCGCATACGGGACCGTAGTAAACAATATCCGCGTCGCTGGGTTCGTCCCTGACGTCCAGCGCCCAGATTGCCGGGTGATCCGGAACGGATAAGACGGATGACTCAACTTCCTCGATCGGCTTTGTGGTTGGCGTGAAATGGGAGAGAAAAACGCCCATGTCGTTCGCATCGAATTCGTCCAGCAGCTCTTTCGAAAAGCCTCCGTCGATCACAATATCGATCCCCGCGTTTTTCATATCATGCAGGTTTTCGACCGTTTTCGGCCCCATGACATACGTTCCGATATGGAATTTTTCAAAATCAAACTTTGCGTTGCTCATCTTTTGAAAAGTGCTCCTCCAGTTTAATAGGTCATTCGACGTTTTCCCAGTTGTGATAGACGTCCATGACGTCATCGTCCTCTTCCAGTTTTTCCAAAAGAAGTCCCATGAACTTGATGTCGTCTTCCTGTTCGAGCGTGATGTAATTGGAAGGAACTTTTGTCTTCTCGGCTGATAAAGACACGTAACCAGCGTTGACGAGTTCTTCGTTGATGGTATAGACGTCGTCTGTCGTCGTGTAGATCTCAAAGACGTCGCCGGCCTTGTTGAAATCAGTAGCGCCGGATTCCAGCGCCTTTTCCATCAGCTTGTCCTCGTCAACGTCGCCGTCTTCGTTATCGATGACGATAAGGCCTGTGTCGCTGAACAGATAGCCGACGCATCCGGTCTGGCCGAGATTGCCGTGATATTTGGAGAAATATGCGCGGATGTTACCGGCAGTCCTGTTACGGTTGTCTGTGGTCGTGTTGATGATGACGGCGATTCCGCCCGGGCCGTATCCTTCATAGATGATCTCTTCAAGCATATCGCCCGTGCTCCCCAGCGCCTTTTTGATTGTACGCTCGATGTTGTCGTTCGGAACGTTGTTGGCTTTGGCTTTTGCAATCAGATCACGCAGTTTGGAGTTGGAATTCGGGTCTCCTCCGCCTTCCTTGACGGCAATGGTGAGTTCCTTGCCGATTTTGGTAAAGACTTTCTCTCTGGCGGAGTCTGTTTTTTCTTTCTTGTGTTTGATGTTGGCCCATTTGCTGTGTCCTGACATAACTGTATACCCCTTTGTTAAATTGAATACTGATTAGACTTTTTCCGTTTTCCGCAGACAGATCAGCGGAAAAGCGTTGGAAAGAACCTGGTTGACTGCCGCCGTCAGCCGGATCCTAAAATCCCTGACGTTCTTATCTTCGGCAGACAGAATGGCGCAATTGTGGTAGAAACGGTTGAAGGCTGTCGCGACCTCCAGGATGTATCTTGTAATGTAATACGGCTCGTAATCAGAAAGCGTCGCAAGGACTTTTTCCTCGAATCTGGAAAGGACTTTCAGAAGCGTCGATTCCGACTCGTCGGTAACGGTACCGCTGTTCCCGGGTATCTTCCCCGCTTTTTCAAGCAGCGTGCAGGTCCTTGCGTACGTGTACTGGACGTATGGCCCTGTGTTTCCGTCGAAAGACAGGGCGTCTTCCATCTGGAAGTTGATGTCTTTCATCCGGCTGTTGGAAAGGTAGTAGAAAACGATCGCGCCGACGCCGATCGCTTCGGCTGTTTCCGCCCGGTTCGGCAGGTTGGGATTCTTCTCCTCGATGATCTCGTTTACCTTTTCAATCGCTGCGGCGAAAAGATCTCTCAAGAGGATTACGTTGCCGGTCCTGGTCGCAAGTTTCGCACCGTTGATGCTGACGGTTCCGTACGGAACGTGGACAAGTTCGCCGTACCATGGATACCCCATCAGTTCGACGACTTTGAACCACTGCTGGAAATGCAGGCACTGAGACGCGGCCGTGACGTATATCGCCTTGTCGAACGCATACTCGTTTTTGCGGTAGACGGCAGCGGCGATATCCCTTGTCGGATACAGGGTCGAGCCGTCGCTTTTCAGGATCAGGCACGGAGGCATGTCGTAAGCGGAAAGATCCACGATGGAAGCGCCGTTGTCGATCTTCAAAAGGCCCTTCTCGCGCAGTTTCTCTACCTGCGCGGGCATCTTGTCCGTATAGAAACTCTCGCCCTTGTAGCTGTCGAAAGTGATATCGAGCTGCTTGTATGTCTTCTGGTATTCGTCAAGGCTGATCTGGACGAACCATTTCCACAGGCTGATGTTTTCCTCGTCCTGCAGTTCCATCTTGTGGAACTCCTGGCGGGCCATGGCAGCCAGTTCGCTCGATCCGCTCTCCTCTTCCTTTGATATCTCGTTGTTTATGCGGACGTAGAGCTTGACGAGCTCATCCACGCCGCCGGCTTTGATCGTTTCGCGGTCGCCCCATTTCTTGTAGGCTACGATCAGCTTGCCGAACTGGGTCCCCCAGTCGCCTAGATAATTGATGCCGACGCATTTGTATCCGGCAAATTCATGTACCTTTTTCAGGGAATGACCGATCACTGTCGTGCCGAGATGGCCGATATGGAAAGGCTTGGCCACGTTCGGAGAGGAATAGTCCAGGACGACCGTCTTCCCTTTCCCGATATCGGGCGCGCCGTACTGATCCTTCTTTTCAAAGATGCTTTCGATCACATAGTCCTTGAGGAACGCGTCTGACAGCTTCAGGTTGAGATAGCCGTTGACAGCTTCCGCCGATCCGACGCAGGGCACGTCCGAGAGCATCTGCGACAGCTGCTGCGCGATCTGTACGGGGGATCTGCGCAGTTCACGGCTCAGTTTGAAGCAAGGAAAAGACAGATCTCCCATTCCCGGGTCGGGCGGGTATTCAAGAAGATTTTTTATCTCTTCTGATGAAAGTTGAGACTGCGGATTGATCGATTTGACGATCTGCTCGATTTTGTTTGCGATTTGAGATTTGATGAATAACATAAATACCCCATGGTTAAAAAATCAGGTGAATTAGGACTGCGGATTTTTCTCGTCCATCAGTTCCTCTGCAGCCTTTCGCTGCGTATCTGTGACGTTCAGGCCGCCGAGGATCCTTGCGATCTCGCCGATTCTGCCTTCCCTGTCCAGTTCCTGAACGTCCGTTACGGCCCGTCCGGACTCTTCCTGCTTGCAGATCAGGTAATGATGGTCAGCCAAAGACGCAATCTGCGCAGAATGCGTAACGCAAATGATCTGAGACCCGGAAGACAGTTTTTTGAGTTTGAATCCGACTTTGCGTGAAGTCTTGCCCGAAATACCGGAGTCGACCTCATCGTAAATTGCTGTCCCTACTTCGTCATTGTCATTGATGACGGTCTTGAGCGCCAGCATGATCCTGGACAGTTCACCGCCGGAAGCGATCTTGATCATCGGCATCAGCGGCTCGCCCGGATTCGTGGCGATCAGGAATTCGATGTCGTCACAACCGTCCGGTTCCGGCGCGGACTGGCCGATGCTCACGCTGAAGCGCACTTTCGGCATATCCAGCTGTACAAGTTCTTCTATAACCCGCCCTGTAAGGACATTCGCGGCTTTGCTTCGTTCTGTCGTCAGTTCGGCGGATGCCTTGTCAAGCACTTTCTTTGCAGCAGTCAGCTCCTTTTGCAGTTTCTCCAGCCGCTCTGTGCTGTTGTCGAACTTTTCAAGTTTTTCCTTCGCTTCCGCGCAGAATCGAAGGACGTGAGCGATATCGCCGCCGTATTTGCGTTCGAGTTTCGAAATCCCGTCAAGTCTTCCCTCGATCTCATCGATGCGGGCGGTCGGATCCCCCTCATCGGTAGAACCTATATCATTTGCCCATTCTGCAATATCCTGAAGCGAGTAGCGCATTTCCTTCAGCTTGTCGGCATACTGCGCAGCCTTCTGTTCGTAATCGGACAACTGCTGCAGATAGATGGCGGCTTTGTCAAGTAGCACGGATACAGAGCCCTTCTCGCTTCCGTAGAGGATCCTGTAGATCAGATCGGTCATCTTGCTGATCTTTTCGATGTTGGCCAGATGATCTCGCTCTTTGACAAGCTTTTCCTCTTCGCCGTCGACAAGATGCATCTGTTCGATATCCTTGATCTGATAGGTCAGGATGTCTTTCAGCTGCAGAAGCTCCTGCTCGTTTTTGGTCAGGTCCTGGACCTGGCTGCTGATGTCACGGTATACGGCATAGGCTGAACGGTAGGCAGCCAGTTGCGCGTCGTATGAGCCGAAACTGTCGAGCAGTTTCTGATGGTTGGCTTTCTGCAAAACAGCCTGGTTGTCATTCTGCCCGTGTATGCTCAGCAGAATATGCCCCGCCTGCCGCAGCAGCGACGCGGATACTGTCTGGCCGTTGATACGGGATATCTGCTTCCCGTCGGCGCTAAGAACGCGGGACACCATCAGCTCTCCGTCGTCCTGGGATATTCCCAAAGCGTCCAGAGAGTCTCTGGCAGATCCGGTCAAGCCGCTGAAAACAGCGGAAACAGTCGCACGGTCTTCGCCGGTCCTTATGAAGTTTTTCTGAACCTTGCCGCCGAGGAGGAAACTGACGCTGTCGATGAGTATCGATTTGCCGGCGCCTGTCTCTCCGGTCAGTACGTTGAACCCTTCTCCAAAGGCGATGTCAAGCTTACGGATCACGGCGACATTTTCAATATGTAATGAAAACAGCATTTTTTGTTATTTTCCGGACAGATCTTTGATTTTTTCTTTGACTGTCAGCGCGCTTTCATTGTCTTTGACAACGATGATGATCGTGTCGTCGCCGGCAACGCAGCCAAGGACATTGTCCTGGTTGAAGGAATCGAAAATGACAGCGACCGCATTAGCCATCCCTGGCGTTGTTTTGACGACGACAAGATTCTGCGCGCAGTCCACGCTGACGATCGATTCCGCAGCGCCGGTCATCACGCCGCCAAACGACTCCTTGGCCTCTTCCTTCTTTTTTGCTTCAGGCAGCGCGTAACGCCTGATACCGAGATAGGACGGAACTTTGACAAGTCCAAGGTCTTTTACGTCTTTGAAGATGGTGGAAATGTTGGCCTTGTACCCTTCCGCGGCCAGAAGGTCGCGAAGTTCCTCATAGGTTGAGACAGGCTGTTCCTCGATGATCTCGAGCAGCCGTTTTCTTCTGTCTTTTCTCATATGATGCACCCTCCGTACTTATTGAAGTGTCATTTTTGAGTAAAAGGCGGAATCCTTCACTCTGATAAAATTGACATGCAGATCGGATTTCAGAATTCTGACGGTATGGTTGGAAGGAAGCTCGAAGAAATGCTTCCCG
>JAFSSK010000090.1 GCA_017451045.1 Clostridia bacterium | reverse complement strand
GGTTCCTTGTGCATGGGCATCGCCGGCTCGCAGATCGACCCTGATTTCATCGAGGACTATTTAGGCATGCGCGTGGAATCCGTCGACGAGGTGGAGATCCTTAGAAGGATAGACCTCGGGATATACGACCATGAGGAATACGAACGGGCGCTTGCCTGGATCAAAAAGAACTGCCCGGAGGGATGGGACAAAAACCCGGACGGTCTCAGGAAAACGGACGAGCAGAAGAAGAAAGACTGGGAATTCACCGTTAAATGCGCACTGATCGTCCAGGATCTGATGTGCGGCAACGACGCGCTGCCGGACGGGGCCGAAGAGGAAAAAGTCGGGCACAACGCTATCGCTGCCGGCTTCCAGGGCCAGCGGCAGTGGACAGACCACTGGCCAAACGCGGATTTCACGGAATCCATCTGCAACACGTCCTTTGACTGGAACGGCCCGAGAGAACCTTTGGTCGTGGCCACGGAGAATGATACGCTCAACGGGATCTCGATGCTTCTAATGAAGCAGCTAACGGGACGCGCGCAGCTGTTCGCGGACGTAAGGACATACTGGTCCGGCGACGCCGTCAGACGCGCGACGGGCTATGAGATCGAAGGAAAGGCGAAGGAGGCGGACGGATTCATCCATCTGATCAATTCCGGCGCAGCGGCCCTTGAGTACTGCGGAGAAGCGAAAGACGGGCAGGGCAACGGCGTCGTGAAACCCTGGTATGAGCAGACAGAGAAGGATATGAAAGCCATCCTTGGCGCCACAGACTGGTGCGCAGCGGACGTCGGATACTTCCGCGGCGGCGGATTCTCCTCCCATTTCATTACCAGAGCGGAGATGCCCTGTACGATGATGCGGCTGAACATGGTGAAGGGACTCGGCCCTGTTGCGCAGATCGTCGAAGGCTGGACAATAAGACTTCCGGATGACGTTTCGGACGTGCTCTGGAAGAGGACGGACTACACGTGGCCCTGCACCTGGTTCGCACCGCGGACCGACGGAAAGGCCGGAAGCCCGTTCTGCACGGCATACGACGTGATGAATCACTGGGGAGCCAACCACGGCGCCATCAGCTACGGCCATATAGGCGCGGATCTGATCACGCTCCTGGCTATCCTCCGGATCCCGGTTTGCATGCACAACGTCCAGCCGGAAAAGATCTTCCGTCCGGCCGTATGGAACGCGTTCGGAAGCGACCTCGAAGGCCAGGATTACCGCGCCTGCGCGGCATTCGGCCCGAGATTCAGAAAGAACTAAAAAACGCAAAACAGAAACTATTATTTGACAAAAATATAGTTTTTTGCTGAAAAAGCAAAAAAGAAAAGCGGGAAGTCAGACCGTTCTGCGGCAGACTCCCTGCTTTTTTCAGCCAAAGGCGATATCCAGGATCATCATCAGGACGAACCCGCCGGCGAAGCACATCGTTCCTGCGTTTCCGTGCTCTCCCTGCGCCATGCTGGGAACGAGCTCCTCCACGACGACATAGAACATAGCGCCCGCCGCGAAAGCCAGAAGGAAAGGCATGATCGGAAGGAACAGACCGGCGGCAAACGCCGTGAGCAGCGCGCCAATCGGCTCGATAACGCCGGACATCGTCCCGTACAGGAACGTTTTCCATTTCGGCATCCCCTCTGCCAGCAGCGGCATGGAGACGATAGCGCCCTCCGGGAAATTCTGAAGGGCGATACCGACGGCCAGGACGGTGGCGCCGGCCAGCGTGATCTCACTCTGCCCGTACAGCCATCCCGCGAAGACGATCCCGACGACCATTCCCTCGGGCAGATTGTGCAAAGCGACTGCCAGGAAGAGTTTCGTCGTTTTCTTGAGACCGCTGCGCGGACCCTCTTCGCTCTTATCCGAGTGGATATGCGGAATGATCAGGTCCAGGACCAGCAGAAAGAGCATTCCCGTCAGAAATCCGAACGCGACAGGGATGAAAGCCAGTTTGCCCTGGTCCTTCGTCTGCTCGAGCGCAGGAAGGATCAGGCTGAAGAAGGAGGCGGAGACCATGATCCCGCCGGCAAAGCCGGACAGGGCCCGGTTGACGCCGGGGCTGAGATCCTTCTTGAGAAAGAATACGCAGGCGGCGCCGAGCGTCGTGCCTAAGAGCGGGATCAGGATCCCGATTACGATATTGACCCACATAATGATGAAATCCTCGTTTACAGGAGATTACAGTAAGGAAAAAGAGAAAAGTTCCGCGTCGCTCATGACGATCTTCATCCGGACGGTCTGGCCGGAAAGATCTGCAAGCGGCTTGTCAAAGCGGATGAGCCTGTCCGTCGTGTCCCCGAAATGTTCGCAGGAGACGTAGCCGTCTATCGGGTTGGCGCATTCGTCAAGGAGCATGATCTTGATGAAGCCGCGGGCGGACGTGCGGAAGTTGACGTGCAGCGAATCGGCAGAGAACGTGAACGGTTTCGTCATGACCGTTTTCGGCTTCGAACTGGCCTTATAGGAGGCAAAGCCGTCTTTTCTGTAAAGATAGCGTATCAGCTCCACGGGGCGGTCCGTCCAGTGATGGGATTCGCACAGCAAAGCCAGTTCCGGCTCGCTGGAAAAGCGCCCCGGCGTTTCGATCAGCCCGACTGCCGCGTAGCAGTCGCCGTATTCCCAGTTGATCCCGTCTTCCGGACCCGGAACGAGGCAGGCCTCGTCGAATCGGTGCCAGCGGTATTTGTCGCGGGAGGACATGAACACGCAGTCTGTGACGGTAAGTCCGTAGCGTTTTTCGCCCCATTCCATCCGGCTCTTTCGCCAGTCTTTTCCGCCCAGCTGCTCGAACGAATCGTTCCATTCAAGACGCTCGTTGTACCGCGTCGGGAAGCCGATCCAGTACCGTTTGTCATAAGGGTAGGGGGAGATGCAGTTGCAGTATAGCTGATAGTATTCGCCGCCGCCGTAGTCGAGCGGCGTTCCTTCGGACCAGTCCACGCAGTCTTCAGACGTCATTACCATGACGGCTCTGACGCCTTTTTCCTCGAAGCGGTCGTTCGGGGCAGAGGGCCTTGGATGGGTCGTCCGGAAAAAGCAGTAGTACAGTCCGTCGTTTTCATCCCACCACACAGTGTTCAGACTGTCAAACATGTTGGGATAGCGCGTTGGCGTTCGGCAGACGTGATGCTCTGTAAAATGAATGCCGTCTCCGGACGCGTACATGACAAGATCCACCCTGAACCCGCCGCCGGCATCCGTTCCGTACCGGTCGGCGAACAGTTTGTATCGTTCGTCTTCCGTGCAGGCAGGGTTCGGATCCTTGAGAACGTATGCGCAGGCGCAGTCGGAAAGGATGATGTTGTTGTCGCGCGAACCGTTGAATTCGATCTGCTGAAGGGAAGGCTTTTCCCAGCGGATACCGTCCAGGCTTTCCGCGTAGCAGATGAAAAAACGATGGGTAGAGGGAAGATCGAATGCGGTATAGTACATCCTGTAAAGGCCGCCGTCGCGCAGCGTTGAGAAGAAATCGCAGTTGTTTCCTTCCCACGGCGCGTCCGTTTTGAAGACGTTTTCCGCCCGGTCAGGCCTGTTTACCGACAGGGTCGCGTCCGTGAACTGCGTCTGGATCAGTTCGTCGTCCCAGAAGGGATAAAGTCCTTTTGTCAGTTGCATGATCAATTCCTCTTATTTCTACAGTAAGATAATGATACCACATTCCGTCCGAAAGAACAATCCAAAAGCAAAGAAGAAGTATATTTTACTAGAGAAATTTGCTGATATGGAAGATGTTCTCAACAGCACTTGTATTGAGGGGATTGCATTTAGAAATGTAATAATGAACGACAATACAGAAATCTTAGGACAAGACTGACAAGTAAAAAAGCCGGATTCCAAAAAGGAGTCCGACTTTTGGCGTCCCCGAGGTGATTCGAACACCCGACCCCGCGCTTAGGAGGCGCGTGCTCTATCCAGCTGAGCTACGGAGACATGGAGTTGGATGGCTGCCATCTAAAACGGTTTTTTGCTGTATGCACGCAAGAAAAGCCGAGGCAGATGGGATGATTTCCATCAAAACGCAATCATTTTAGCACATAATGAGGAAAAAGGCAATAAAATTTCAAAAAAAGATTGACAGAAAAACGCGGAAATGCTATAATAATCTGCCACTTGGGAATGGTTCCAAGAACCGCGCATCATTCGGCGGTCACCATTATTCAGTGAGTCTTGATTGAAAGTGAGGTGCTTTTCGTGTTTGCAGTAGTTGAAACAGGCGGAAAGCAGTACAAAGTCGTTGAGCAGGATATCATCTTTGTTGAGAAGCTCAATGCAAATGAAGGCGACGAAATCGTTTTCGACCGTGTAGTTGCTCTTTCCAATGACGCCGGATTCAAAGTGGGTACTCCCGTTGTTGACGGCGCAAAAGTTACGGCGAAGGTCTTGAAGAACGGCAAAGGACCGAAGATTTATGTTCTGAAGTACAAAGCCAAGAAAAACGAGAAAAAGAAGATCGGTCACAGACAGCCTTACACCAAGGTGCAGATCCTGTCAATCCAGGGTTAAGGTTCGTGCCCAAACGGAAAACCAATGACGAAAATCGTTTTTTTCCGGAGCGGCGGAGCTTTTTACGGTTTTGAGGAGCAGGGGCATACCGGTTACGGTGAATCCGGAGACGATGTCCTATGCGCAGCCCTGTCAGCCATGACCATGCTGATAGTGAACACCGTTGAACTGTCTTACGCATCCGACGTCCAGTATGAGATCAATGAAGGAGCGACCGAAATAAAGGTCTCTTCGAAAGCGGCGCTGGAGGAGTTTGAAAAAGATGAGAGGAAACGCTTTGCTGTTTCCGGCATTTTTCAGGCTTACTACTACCAGCTGAACGATATGATCGAGGATTATTCCGATTATCTGGACGTGGAAGTCGTGGACCGTCCGTACGGCGGATGAAAGCTTCGCACACACAATTTGCTTATTTCTATTGAATCGGAGGAAGAAATCAATGTTGAAACTCAGTTTGCAGTTCTTCGCTCATAAGAAAGGTGTCGGTTCGACCAAGAACGGCCGTGACAGCGAATCCAAGCGTCTCGGCGTCAAGAAAGCCGACGGTCAGCCTGTACTGGCCGGCAACATCATCGTCAGACAGAGAGGCACATCCATCCATCCCGGCAACAACGTCGGTATCGGATCCGATGACACGCTCTTCGCTCTGATCGACGGCCGCGTCAAATTTGAGCAGAAAACGAAAACGAAGAAGCAGGTCAGCGTATACGCTGAATAAACAGCCTGTAAATAAAACGGACAGAACCTTTTTGGAACTGTCCGTTTTTTTCTTTTCTCAGATCAGGTCGTGCTGTGCCCAGCCGGAGCAGGCCCTGATGGCTTTGTGCCACTCGCGGATCTTCTCGTCCCGGACCATCTGGGACATCTGCGGCGTGAATCTTCTTTCGATCTGCCAGTTGGACATGATCTCGTCGGTGCTCTTGTAACAGCCCGCGCCGAGAGCGGCCAGCGCTGCCGCGCCGAAGGCTGTCGTCTCGATGCACTTGGGCCGTATGATCGGCGTGTCCATGATGTCGGACTGGAACTGAAGGAGGAGATTGTTGGCCGAAGCGCCGCCGTCGACGCGAAGGGAAGTCATCTCTGATCCGGATTCCTTGCGCATCACGGCCAGTACGTCGGCTGTTTGGTAGGCCATGGACTCCAGTGCGGCCCTGACCAGATGCGCGTAGGTCGTTCCGCGGGTGATCCCGAGGATCGTTCCGCGCGCGTACGGATCCCAGTAAGGCGCGCCGAGGCCTACGAAAGCGGGAACGAAATAGACGCCGTCCGTATCCTCGACCGTGGAGGCGATGGATTCTGTCTCGCTGGCGGTGTGGATCAGGTGCAGACCGTCCCGCAGCCACTGCACGACGGCGCCGCAGATGAATACGGAGCCTTCCATCGCGTATGTGATGTCGTCGCCGATCCCCCAGGCGATCGTCGTTACGAGGCCGCTGTGGGAGAATACGGGCTTCTTTCCGGTGTTCATCAGCATGAAACCGCCGGTGCCGTACGTGTTCTTCGCGTTACCGGGCTGGAAGCAGCACTGGCCGAACAGGGCGGCCTGCTGGTCTCCTGCGACGCCTGTGATCGGTATCTCTGCGCCGAACAGGGACGGATCCGTCATGCCGAAAAAGCCGGAAGAGGGGAGGACCTGCGGCATCATGCTGCCGGGTACGTGGAAGATCTTGAGCAGGGACTCGTCCCATTCCAGGGTGTTTATATTGAACAGCAGCGTGCGAGAGGCATTGGAGTAGTCCGTCGCGTGCACTTTTTTGCCCGTCAGGTTGTAGATCAGCCATGAATCGACCGTACCGAACATCAGCTCGCCGCGCTTGGCCCGCTCGCGGGCATCCGGCACGTGATCCAGTATCCATTTGATCTTTGTTGCAGAGAAGTAGGCGTCGATTAAAAGGCCGGTCTTGCTCTTGATCTCGGGGCCTTTCCCGTCGGCTTTGAGGTAGTCGCAGTATTCGGCTGTCCTGCGGCACTGCCAGACGATGGCGTTGTATATAGGCCGGCCGGTCTCTTTTTCCCATACGATCGTCGTCTCGCGCTGGTTGGTGATGCCGATGGCGGCGATATCCTTTGGACTGATGCCTAGCTTGGCAATGGCCGTCCTCGCGACTTCCAGCTGGGAGTTCCAGATGTCCATCGGATCGTGCTCGACCCAGCCGTCGTTAGGGAAGTGCTGGGGGAATTCTTTCTGTTCCATCACGAGATTGTCGCCTTGCAGATTGAAGATGATGCAGCGGGAACTGGTTGTGCCCTGGTCCAGGGCCAGAATGTAGTTTTTCATAATCGACCTCCAATTCTTACTATGATTATTCTATCATGAAGATATGCAAAAAGCAAGAAAAAACAGCATCCCAGATCAACAGGATACTGTTTTCTCTTTACTGCTTTCCGGATCCTTAAGATAGGATAAAAGGATCAAAAAACAGTATTTTCAGATGCTTTTTGCGAAAAAATCAGCGAATATCTACGTTTACGCGCTTTGAGATGCCGGCGTTCACGGCTACCGCCTTGATGACGGATCTGATTGCTTTCGCGATCTTGCCGTGCTTGCCGATGACCATGCCCATATCGTCCGGGGCCACGGTCAGCGTCAGCGTGATGGAGTCGTTCGTTTCCGATTCGACGATGACGACTTCGTCCGGCGTGTCCACGATCGCTTTGACAATATCAGAAAGGGTGTTTTTCAAATCTGCCATTCTGCTATCTCTCCATGATCATCAGTCGATGACGCCAGATTTTTTCAAAAGAGCTTTTGCTGTCTCTGTCGGCTGTGCTCCCTTTGCGATCCAATCCTTTGCTTTGTCTGCGTCTACAACGACTGTTGCGGGATCCGTAGACGGATTGTAGTGGCCGATCTCTTCAATGAAGCGACCGTCGCGGGGATAACGGCTGTCTGCGACAACCAGGCGGTAGTAGGGCTCCTTTTTGCCGCCGATTCTTCTCAGTCTGATTTTTACCATGGTAATTCCTCCATATATGTGTTTCTTTTATTAGAATTCCGTTCAACCCGGAAATTTCATCTTGTTGCCGAAAAGGCCCTTGTGCTTGCCGGGACCCGAGAACTGCTTCATCATCTTCTTCATCTGGTCGAACTGCTTGAGCAGCTTGTTGACGTCTTCGACTTTCGTCCCGGATCCCTGCGAGATCCGCTTGCGCCTTGACGCGTTGATGATGTCAGGATTGAGGCGTTCGGCAGGCGTCATCGAGTGGATGACGGCCTCTATCCTCGTAAGGGCTTTCTCGTCGACTTTCGCGTCCTTCATGGCGCCCGGCTTCATGCCCGGGATCATCTGCAGGATCTGATCGAGATTGCCCATCTTCTTGAGCTGCTGCAGCTGATCCAGGTAGTCGTCGAGGGTAAAGGTCGATTTGCGGAGTTTTTCCTCCAGGGCCTGCGCTTTTTTCTCGTCATAAGTCTGCTGCGCTTTTTCGATCAGCGTCAGAACGTCTCCCATGCCTAGGATGCGGCTGGCCATCCTGTCGGGGTAGAAGGGCTCGATTGCGTCCAGTTTTTCGCCCGTTCCGATGAACTTGATCGGCTTGCCGGTCACATAGCGTACGGAAAGCGCGGCGCCGCCGCGGGTATCGCCGTCCAGCTTCGTCAGGATGACGCCCGTGATGTCCAGCAGTTCGTTGAACGTCTGGGCCACGTTCACGGCGTCCTGACCGATCATCGCGTCGACCGTCAGAAGGATCTCCGTCGGTGCGACTGCTGCTTTGATGTCCTGCAGTTCCTTCATCAGTTCTTCGTCGATGTGAAGACGGCCCGCCGAGTCGATGAAGACCAAGTCGTAGCCTTACTGGACCGCATACTGAACGCCTTCCTTCGCGATCTTGACGGGGGACGTCTTGTCTCCCAGCGTGAAAACGGGGATGTTCAGCTGTTCGCCCAGGACCTGCAGCTGTTTGATTGCTGCAGGACGGTAAATGTCGCAGGCAACGAGCAGGGGATTCTTGCTTTGCTTTTTATAAAGGGACGCGAGTTTTCCGGCGTGTGTCGTCTTGCCGGCGCCCTGAAGGCCCACCATCATGACGATTGTTGGCGGTTTGGGCGAGATGGTCAGCTTGGACTGGCTTCCACCCATCAGGTTGATCATTTCCTCGTGGACGATCTTGACGACCTGCTGACCGGGAAGGAGAGACTCCAGCACTTCAGACCCGACGGCGCGTTCCGTCACGTGGTTCATGAATTCCTTGACGACCTTGAAGTTGACGTCCGCCTCCAGAAGGGCTAGCTTGATGTCCCGAAGGCCCGCTTTCACGTCCGCCTCGCTCAGTTTTCCTTTGCTGCGCAGCTTTTTGAAGGCATTATTCAGTTTTTCAGTCAGTCCTTGAAACATCTTAATACCTTTCTGTCTGCTGTCAGACTGTCAAGAAGGGGTGATCTCGTCGATGATCCCGAGGATCTCCCGCTTTACGGCCGCATCGTTCCCGGAACCTGCCTCTAAAAGGCGGAGAGCCTCTTCAGCACGGGAACTTACGGCATCGTAGCGTGCGGCGAGCTTCAGGTTTCTTCAAAGGAAACGAGCTCCGCCTCGGCTTTCTTGATAAGATCCCTGACACCTTGACGGGAGATGCCGATGTTGTCCGCTATCTCGCCTAGCGACAGGTCTTCATTATAGTAAAGCTCCAGGACGTCCCGCTTTCTGTCTGTCAGTATGCTGCCGTAAAAATCCAGCAGCCGGCTGATCCCGAGATTCTTTTCAAACATATCATCCACCTGAAAAAAACAGGATACGGCATCCGTAAAGTATTTTGCTTTACAGATTATACCATATCCTGTAAACAGAGTCAATACTATTTTTTTAAGTATCCTGAGACCGTCAGTCCTGCGGTTCTGAGGCTGCTGACTGGCTCTTTTTGTCCGTTTCGTCCTCCTCGTCTTTCGGAGGAGTGATGAGGACAGTGAGTTTTGTGATGCGCAGATCGTTCATTTCCGAGATGACGACCGTGGCTCTGTCGAATACGAAGGAATCTCCGATGTGCGGATCTCCGTTCAGCATCTGGATGGCAAGCCCGCCGACGGTGGCATATTCGAACTCGAAATCTTCGTCCGGACGGAGTTCCAGTTCGGAGCAGAAGTCGTCGATGTTCATCTCTGCCATGACGTCGTACGTGTTTTCGCCCGTTTTGACGATCTCGCTGACGACCTCGTCGTCCTCGTCCCAGATATCGCCGACGATCTCCTCCAAAATGTCCTCCATGGACACGAGCCCGAGCGTTCCGCCGAACTCGTCGATGACGATCGCCAGATGGACTTTCTTCTCGCGGAGAACGTTCAGGGCAGCGGGC
>JAFSSK010000089.1 GCA_017451045.1 Clostridia bacterium | reverse complement strand
TGAAGGAGGAATTCTTCATGACGGATACGAACGAAATCAGCAAGCCCGCCGGTAAAACGCACAAGGTGCGGTTCGTCGTCCTGACGGTGCTATTGGCGGTCCTCATAGCCGTATCGGCTGTCGGGCAGGCGATGCTAGCGGCCACCTTCGACATCAGCGCACAGGCACAAGAGCAGTCCGAGCAGGAGCAGGACGCCGGGGAAGCGGTCGGTACAGGGATCGCGGCGGCGTTCGCGCTGGTCATCGTCATCGTCGTGTGCCTGATCTGCGCCGGGATCGTCGCGGTGGCCGGAACGATCTGCCTGATCCTTTCCGTAAAGAACCGGGACAGCATTTCCAAACCGATCAGGATTGCCTCGATAGTGGAGGACGTTCTCTTCGGTCTGCTCCTTTCGGGGAGCCTTCTGGACGTCATCGTCCTGTTCTGCGTAAAATAATAGAAAGAGGAAAACAAATGCGACTTTACTATGTGAGACACGGGGCCCCCATCTATGACCCTGACGGGCTGACCGAATACGGCAAGCAGCAGGCGGAGCATATCCGCGACGTGTTCCGCCGGTACAGGCCCGACAGGATATTCACGTCCGCTTCAAGGCGCGCGCAGATGACAGCGCAGCCCACCTGCGAGATGCTCGGTATCGAGCCGCAGTCCTTCGACTGGGCGCACGAGTCCGTCATCGGGCAGTCCTTCGGTACCTTCGACGATGACATACAGGGATGGACCTGGGTCTGGAACAGCCGGAAATACAAAGAGATGTTCGCGGATCCGGAAGTCGTGGCTCTGTGGGACAAATGGTATACGCATCCGTATTTCGAAAACACGCCGCTGCCGTCAGGGTTCCTGGCTTTCAAAAAAGAGCAGGATGCATGGCTTGAGACGCTCGGGTACCGGCGCAGGGAAACGTTCGGGTTCGAGGAGACGGGACCGCATCCGGGCCGCATCGCGTTCTTTGCCCACGGCGGCTGCGGGATGGTCTTTCTGAGTACGCTTCTCGGCATCCCGTTCCCCGTGTACGTCCTGCGGGTCATAGAACACGTCACGACGGGCATTTCCGTGATCGATCTTTCCGCAGAGAACGGCATCGTGTATCCGCGCCTCGTGGCTTTCAACATGACGCCCCATCTGTTTTCGCATAACCTTGACAACGATTATAAATTTTGATATAGAGGAACTTTTATGAAATTAACGACTGCCGTCCGGAAAAATGAACTGTCCCACGGTTCCATCCCGTTCTGGTCATGGAACGACAGGCTCGAGCCGGAGCATCTGCGCCGCCAGATCAGGGATATGCACAGGCTAGGCATGAAAGGGTTCTTCATGCACGCAAGGGGAGGTCTCGAAACGGAGTATCTTTCCGACGACTGGTACGAATGCGTGAACGCCTGCATCGACGAGGCGAAGAAGCTCGGCATGGAGGCGTGGGCCTACGACGAGAACGGCTGGCCGTCCGGATTCGCGGGCGGGATCCTTCTGAAGGACAAAAGGAACTGGGCCTCCTTCATCAGCGTCGAGGAATCCGACGAGTTTCCAAAAAAGGAAAACATCTTAGGCGTTTACGTGATCAGGGACGGTGAGGACGTCCGCGTCGACGGTCCTGTCCCCGGGGCGGACAGATACTATGCGGTCCTGCAGAACTGGGATTCTTCCTACGTGGACACGATGGACCCCGAGATCACGGACAAATTCATCAGCGAGACCCACAAGGCATACAAGGAAAGGATCGCGAAGGAGGACTTCGGCACGGCGATGCCGGGATTCTTCACGGACGAGCCGCAGTACTACCGCTGGGGGACGCCCTGGTCCGATACGTTCAGGAAAACGTACGAGGCCGAGTACGGGCATTCCGTCTTTGACCATCTTCTGTGTATGTTCATGCCGCTGAAGGACTATGAACTATACCGGTACGAGTACTACAGGCTCTGCCACAGATCCTTCATTTTCAACTTCATCAAAAGAGTATACGACTGGTGCCTGGCGAACGGCTGCCAGCTGACGGGACATGCGGTCGAGGAGCTTTCCCTCGGAGGGGAGATGTTCGGCTGCGGCGGCATCATGCCGTTTTATCTGTACGAGACAATGCCCGGCGTGGATTTCCTTACGCGCGGACGCGTCGGAGACCCGGGATTCAGGCAGCTGGGCTCGGTCGTTGCCCAGCGCGGCTGCACGCACGCGCTGTCCGAAATGTTCGCCTGCTGCGGCTGGGACGTCTCGCCGCTCGAACTCAAACGCATCGCGGAACACCAGTACGTGAACGGCATCAACGTCATGTGCCAGCACCTGTATCCGTACTCGATACGCGGGCAGCGCAAGCGGGACTACCCCTGTCACTATTCGGAGCATCTGCCCTGGCAGGAGGACATGAAAGAATTCAATACTTATTTCAACCGGCTGGGATACGTCTTGTCCCTGGGGAAGGAAGACGTGCGGGTGCTCGTCATCCATCCGATCCATTCGGCATGGCTGACCTATCAGCGCGCCGAGGGCGATAGGTCCGTAAGGGATTTGAACAGCGACTTCCAGGCGCTGAGCGATCTGTTTTCCTGCTCGCAGATCCCGTTCCATTTCGGGGACGAGACGGTCATGGAGCAGCTGCACGCAAAAGCAGAAGGTCCGCAGATTGTCGTTGGAAAATGCCGCTACGACTACGTGGTGGTACCGGCGATGGACAACCTGGACAGGGAAACATACAGGATCCTGCGCAAGTACGTAAGGAACGGCGGAAAAATCTGGCTTTACGGAAAGAAGCCGTGCAGGCTGTCCGGACATGAAGCCGACCTGGAGCTGGAATCCAACACGACGCTCGAGGAGATGAAGCAGGCGGCGGCCGTCTGCTGCGAGTCTCCGATGTCCAAATGGATCAGGGTGATGAGCCGCAATACAAAATACGGCCGGATCGTGTACGTGCTGAATCTGGCTGACGAGAGCGCAGGCGATGTCCTTGTCCGGATCAAAGACGTGTCCGGCATGGCCCGTCTTGACCTTGCGACCCTAACGGTGCAACCGGTCCACGGAACGAGGACGCAGGACGGCATCGAGGTAAGGCTGCGTCCCGACAGAAACGAGGCTTTCGTCCTCGTGGAATCCGATATAAACATGCTCCCCGGGCTGCCGGCAAGAGAGGGAGAAGCCATAAGGCTGCCGCGGCAGTACCGCATCGCAAGACCCGTTCTGAACCAGCTGACGATCGACAGGTTCTCGGTATCGAGAGACGGCGGGAAGACCTTTTCCGAAGAGCTGCCGATCGAGTGCATCCGGGACAACCTGCTGAAGGAAAGATTCAAAGGCGACCTTATCCTTCGCGCGACGTTCCTTGTCCGGGACGTCCCGCAGAAGATCAGCGCCGCGATGGAGCCGGCAGACTACCTGTCCGTTTCGATCAACGGCAAATCCGTCCGGCCGGGTGAGGAGACATTCCTTGACAGGTCCTTCCGCATGACAGATCTTTCGCCTTACGTGAAGGCAGGCGAGAACGTGCTGGAGTTCAAACTGCATTACGAGCAGCGGGATTACGTTTACTACGTCCTTTACGGCGGCGTTTCGGAATCATTGCGCAACTGCCTGTCCTTCGATACGGAGCTGGAGTGCGTATATCTTGTCGGCTCGTTCTGCGTCGGATCCGTGACGCCGTTCAGAAAAGGGGACAGAGGACCTTCTTATGCCGAGGTCACGGACGGACCGTTCGAGATCACAAAGCAGGAAGAAACGGTAGATATCACGGACCTTGTCCGGAACGGATATCCGTTCTTCGCCGGAAGGATCGAACTTAAGACCGAATTCGACTGGCAGCCCGGCATGCCGACAGTTCTTCGGCTGCGCGGGCGCTGCCCGATCGTGAAAGCCTTCCTCAACGGAAAGCAGACGGGATCGTTTTTGTTCACGGAGCATAACGACGTGTCCGGACTGCTGAAGCCGGGGCGCAACAGCCTCCGTCTTGAACTGGTGAACTCCAACCGCAATCTGCTTGGACCGCATCATACGTATGAGATCGAGCCGTTCGGCGTCGGTCCCAGAACGTTCAGCTTTGAAAACGGGTGGAACGGAACGGAGTGCGGGGAATACAATCCGCAATACGCGTTCGTCCGCCTGGGACTTGACGCGCAGTGAATCGGAATACTCTTATCGAGGAGCCAACGATATGCAAGAAGAACCCAAGAAACTGATATTTACGAATTTTATCTATACGCTGGTCCAGGCGGTCCTTTGCTTCGGGAGCCTTGTCGCGGGGATCGTGATGGTCTTTTCCGTCCGGTCGGACAACGAGCTGCACGATACGATCGTCTGCATGTACGCGTTTCTGTTCGGCGGCCTGTTCATGCGCGGGCTGAATTCGGTCAGCCGCTGGCTGGTCTTCATCCGTATGAACAGAGACGAGCTCCTTTACTACCAGGCCATGCATCCCGTCCGTTCCCGGTCTGTCGGCAGCTACCGGTACCTGTACCGGGGGACCACGTCCAAAAGCGGCTTTCGGATGCGGGAGAGGGGACCGAAATTCATCGTCCTGTCCCAGTCGCCGCTGAACTACTACGAGTCCACGCACGTGGCCAGACTGGAAGACTCGTGCGACCTGATCAAGATCCGCTATTCCAAAAGGACTTTCGACAGGGTCTTCCAGATGATGCGCAACGAGCAGAAGGACATCCTGATCAAGGTGTTCGAAAACGACCTCTGGCCGAAATGAGGGAAGAGCCGGGGATGCGTCCCCGGCTCTTCGAAAAGATGATTTGAATATTCGTATATGATTACTGGCCGCCGTCCTGCTTTTGCGGATCCTCATCCGGCTGATCCTCGGTCTTCTCTGCCGGGGCACCTTCGGGCTGCTTTTTCCTAAAAAGGTTCCGTACGTCCGCTGTCAGCCACCAGCGGAAAAATTTCCTGTCGCTGTTTTGCTGCGCCAGACGGTAGAACAGATTCATGCACAGGAATGCAACGGCGGCTGCGATCACACCGGCCAGAAGGCCTCCGATGACGTCGGTCGCGTAGTGAACGATGAGGTAGACTCTCGCGAACATCATGCACGGTATGATGAGAAGGGCCGGCCATGCGTACTTCTTCTTAAACGACAGGAAAAACCCAAGGCATGACGCCGT
>JAFSSK010000088.1 GCA_017451045.1 Clostridia bacterium | reverse complement strand
CCGTCCAGATCCTGCCGGAACACCAGATTGAAACTGTCCTTATAGGTCCTGAGCCACCGTCTGAAAAAAACCGTCATACGCATCACCCACGTTCCTTGAAAACTCTATCAAAACACGCCTATTATACCATCTGCCGCCCGCCTTGACAAGCGGTTGCGCGAAAAAAAGAAAGGGCTTTGGGCATAAGCGGAACATACGGAAAAAGAGGGCTGCCCGAAACCGGAAAAACGGTTTTCGGACAGCCCATTGGCGGGCGTTACAGCCCGTGCTTTTTGATTCTCTTATCCGCGATCTCGTAAACCTCGTCGTCTGCTCTTGCGCCTACGACAATAACGAGCATTTGTGTCTCTGTCTTAACGATTTTGTACACGACGCGGATCCCGGCATCACGCAATTTGATCTTCAAAAAGCCACTCAACTTATTGCCGTTTTTGTTTCCGAGCGGCTTCCCGTATCCGCCTTCATATGTCGGTAGCGGGTTCATCTGTACTTTCTTAATCGATTTCAAAACAAGAAGGCGTTGGCTGCCGCCTAGGTTTTTCAAATCCTTTACTGCTTCCGGTAGAAATTCAAGTTTCCAACTCATTCGATCTCCACCTTGTTAGCGTCGGCAAGATCGTCGGCGGTGATCCCCAGTTCTTTCAAGACTTCAGCTTCGGACATTATGGTTGAAGCGTCAAAGTTTGCCATACGTTCGGCAGCAAGAGCCAAGAGCCGGGCATCGTTGACTTCGTCCATCAGTTTAACATATTCATCCGGAGCGAGAAGAACGCACTCGGGAGCATTATTCTTGATAACGACCTTTGCACCGGTCCTTTTCACGTCTTCAAACACCTGACCAGCTAGTCCGCGGTTGAACAGAGAGATGGAAATCGTATTTCTAATTGCATTTGTCATATCAGGCATCATCAGCACCTCCTTTTATTTTTCATTTACAGTATAGCATATATCAAGAAATATGTCAATAGATTTGCTGATAATTTTTGCAGTTTTTTGTTTTAAAACACAGAGTCCCAACTACCAGGGGTTGAAGTGATCAGTCCAGCTCCTTCTTTCCGGTATAGAGTTCGTAATATCTGCCGCCAAGGGCCAGGAGCTCCTCGTGCGTGCCGCGCTCGATGATCTCGCCTGTCTCCAGCACCATGATGGCGTCCGCGTTGCGGACCGTGGAGAGCCTGTGGGCGATGACGAACGTGGTCCGGCTCTTCATGAGCCGCTCCATGCCGTGCTCGATATGGCGCTCTGTCCTCGTGTCCACGGAGGAGGTGGCCTCGTCCAGGACCAGGACCGGCGCGCGGGACAGCGCGGCCCGTGCGATGTTCAGAAGCTGCCTCTGGCCCTGGGAGAGGTTGGCGCCGTCTCCCTCGAGCTTGGTGGCGTATCCGTCCTTCAGGCGCATGATGAAGCTGTGCGCGGAAGCCGTCTTGGCGGCCTCGATCACCTCTTCGTCCGTGGCGTCAAGGCGTCCGTACCGAATGTTCTCCATGACGGTGCCGGTGAACAGGTGCGTGTCCTGCAGCACCATGGCGATATGCCGCCTCAGATCCTTGCGCGGGATGGATCTCACGTCCCGGCCGTCGATGGTGATGGAGCCGGTATCGATGTCGTAAAAGCGGTTGAGCAGGTTCGTGACGGTCGTTTTGCCGGCTCCGGTAGAGCCCACGAACGCGATCTTCTGCCCGGGAAGGGCCTCCAGCGTGATATGTTTCAGGACCGTCTTCTCCGGGATGTATCCGAACGTGACGTCGTCGAACACGACGTGTCCCTCGAAGGGCTCCGGCATCTTCGCGTCCTCGCTGTCCGGGTCTTCGGGCTTTGCGTCCATGACCTCGAACACGCGCTCTGCGCCCGCGAGAGCCGAGAAGATGGTGGCCATCTGCTGGGAGATGTTGTTGATGGGCATGGAGAACTGGCGGGAGTAGTTGGCAAATACCGTAAGGCCGCCGGGCGTCAGGGAGCCTGCCACGAGCAGGACGCCGCCGATGCCCACGGTGACGCCGTAGGAGATCTGTGACGTGTTGCCCATCACGGGACCCATGATGCCGCCCCAGAACTGTGCGCGGAACTGCTTGCCCCGCATGTCTTTGTTCAGTGTATCGAACTCCTCGACGCAGACGGGCTCATGGTTGAATATCTTGATGACCTTCTGCCCCGTGACCGTCTCCTCGATGTAGCCGTTGACGGCGCCCAGCGCCGCCTGCTGGCTGCTGTAGTGCTTGCGGGACATGCGCGCCAGCGCCTGTCCGCCCCAGGTGAAGATCGGGATGAAGGCCACCGTGACAAGCGTCAGGACCCAGCTCGTGGTGAGCATGAAGACGAATGTCCCAACAAGGGTAACGGTGCCAGACACCAAAGAGGTGAGCGAGTTGTTGATCATGCCGTCGATGGAGTCGATGTCGTTGGTAAAGCGGGACATGACCTCGCCCGTGGGACGGGAGTCGAAGAAGCGGACGGGCAGGCGCTGCATGCTGACGAACAGATCGTTGCGCAGCTTCTCGATCACGCCCTGCGCGATGGAGAGCATGATGCGCGCCTGCAGATAGGTCGTTACGACCCCCACAAGGTAGATGACGCCCAGCAGCATCACGGCCGTTAAGATGTAGGACATGGCGCCGGCGCCGGGGCCGACAAGAGCCGTCAAGACTTTATCCGCGGCCTGTTCGAGCGGGGGCATGTCCACGACGCGCCCGGTCGTCTCGTATGTGAGCCGGTCGATGATGGGCGCTGTTAAGTAGGAGCCCACCAGAGAGGTCACCGTGCTCACGAGCATAAGACATAAGACGACGATAAAGCGAGCGCGGTATCCTTTCATATAGGAAAGCAGGCGCCTGATGGTCGCTTTTGAATTCTTGGGTTTGCCCACGGCCCGCATGCGCGGACCGCCGCGGGGGCCGCCACCGCCGGGTCTGCCGCCGGGGCCTTTGCCGAAGGCGTGGCTGAAGTTGTACTGCTTCTGCAGCTGTTCAAGCGATCTTGCCATGTCTCACGCCCCCTTTCCTGTCTGCGAGTCATAGATCTCGCGGTATTCGGTATTGGAGGAAAGAAGCTCGTCGTGGGTGCCGCATCCCGTGATGCGCCCCTCGTTCAGCACGACGATCATGTCCGCGTCCTGAACGGAGGAGATGCGCTGCGCGATGATGATCTTGGTGGCGTCGTGCACCTCTTCGCGAAGAGCAGTCCTTATCTGCGCCTCCGTGGCGGTGTCCACCGCGGAGGTGGAGTCGTCCAGGATGAGGATCTTAGGCCGGCTGAGGAGCGCCCTTGCGATGCAGAGCCTTTGCTTCTGGCCGCCGGATACGTTCGTGCCGCCCTGGCCGATCTGGTACTCGTACCCGCCCGGGAAGGAGGAAACGAACTTGTCCGCCTGGGCCTGTTTTGCCGCGTGGCGGACCGTGTCGTCGTCCGCGTTCTCGTCTCCCCAGCGCAGATTGTCCGAAACGGATCCGGAGAAGAGCATGTTGTTCTGCAGGACCATGGAAACGCCGTCCCGCAGTTTTTCAAGGCTGTACTCCTTGACGTTCACCCCGTCCACCAGGACCTCGCCCTCGTCGCAGTCGTACAGACGCGGGATGAGGGAGACCAGGGTGCTCTTGCCGGAGCCGGTGGAGCCGATGATCCCGACGGTCTTGCCGGCGGGGATCCTAAGGTTTATGCCGGACAGGACGCTGTCCGCCGAGTCCTTGAAGTAGCGGAAGGTGACGTTTCTGAACTCGATCTCACCGTGCGAAACGTCAAGGTCCGGGAAGGAGGCGTTCTCGTCCGAAAGATCCAGTTTCTCCTCCATGACCTCGCGGATACGCTTGGCCGACGCCAGCGCGCGGGAGGAGAACATGAGCATGAAGGTGATCATGATGAGCGAGGACAGGACCTGCGTGACGTAGGTGATGAAGGCGGACAGGTCTCCGACCTCCATGTCTCCCGAGAGCACGATCCGGCCGCCCAGGAGGATCACCGTGATGACGGTCGCATACATCAGCAGCGTCATGACGGGCTGCATGAAGATCATGACCCGGAAGGCGGACATGCCCGTCTTTTTGAGCTCGCTGTTGGCTTTTCCAAAGCGGTCTATCTCATAGTCCTCGCGCACGAAGCTCTTGACCACGCGGACGTTGGTGACGTCCTCCTGGATGGTGTTGTTGAGGTTGTCCACCTTGTCCTGCAAGGCAGCGAAGCGCGGGAATCCCATCCTGATGATGAACACGACGGTTACAAGGACCAGCGGGATGCTCACCGCGAAAACCAAAGACAAGGAGGGGTTTAAGATGATGGCCATGATGAGGGCCGCGATCATCATGCCGGGGGCGCGGAGCGCCATGCGCAGCGCCGTGGCGATCAGGTTCTGGACCTGGGTGATGTCGTTTGTCATGCGGGTCACGAGAGACCCCGTGGAGAAACGGTCGATGTTGGCAAAGGAGAACTGCTGGACGCGCCGGTACATGTCCGAGCGCAGGTCCGCAGCGAAACTAACGGCCGCCTTGGAGGCAAAATAAGCGCCCCCGACGCCGCCCGTCATCATAAGGATCGCGCAGCCGATCATGCCTGCCATGATGCCCAGCGAGATACCGTCCGTGAGGGTCCCTGCGTTGGCCTGGTTGATGACCACGGACAGAAGCTTCGGCATCACGACCTCCCCGATGACCTCGACGATCATGCAAAGGGGCCCTATGATGAAATAGGGAAGGTACGGTTTTATGTATTTGAACCAGTAAAAGCCTTTCTGCTTGTGCAAAACGTATCACTCCTCTCCGGCATTCTCCTGCATCGCGCGCAGGCTCTGCAGAAGTTTTTCAAGACATAGGCAAAGATCTTTCTTTTCGTCAGAGGAAAGGGCAGACAGCATCTGTCTGTCCGTCTGTGCGAAGATCGCGCGGGACTGCTTTAAGATGTCCCGCCCTTTTTCGGACAGGCACAGCTTGTATGCCCTTGCGTCCGTCCCGTCCTTCTCGCGGCTGATACAGCCGTTGGCGAGCAGGGAGGAGACGATCCCGCTGGCGGCGGCGGGAGAAATGGCCATCCTGTCCGCCAGATCTTTTTGCGTGGGGGGCGATTTGCACTCGGAAAGGTGCCGCAGGAGCGCGAACTGGCTTCTGTGAAGGCCGAACTTCTCCATGCGCGCCTCGATGAGCGTCTTGTGGAGCCGGTCCGTGCACATGAGCATCCGGACGATGTCCCGCTCGACGTCGTCACTGCGGGAAACGATTGGTTCCTTTCTATCCATAGATGGATCTCCTTTTCATTTGATTAACAGCTTAATTATAAACCACTGAACTATTTGCTGTCAAGGAGGAAATTGGAAAAAGCTTCGGATTTTTCAACTTTCGGATTCAGACCGTTATAACTCATATTCTGCATAATAACTCAAATCAAGTTACAATACAAAAAAATGTTATAAAGGAAGTATGGTTGTATGAAAAAAAAGAGCAACCCGCAACAGGTTGCTCTGTGCTTGTCGGAATGCGTTGGTAGATGCTGCCTGGCACATCAACTGTTCAAAGCCGTTTTTAATTCGTCCATGTTTTTATACCCTTTGACGGAAGGATCGGAAGAAATGCGTTTTGCTTCTGCCATGGCCTCAAGTGTTTCGGGGGAAAGACGTGGGGTTTGACCAATTGTTACACAGGCAGACAAACATTTAACAATTCCGTTGTGTTGCCGTGTGAAGGCTCTTTCTTCCATAGTGTTCTTGTTGATAGATAGTGTCAGCATTGTCTCCGTATAGGCAGATTCGTCAGGCCCGCACTTCTGTACGATGAATGTTCCGAGCTTTTCCCGCTTTTCCGTTTCATGGACACCTTCAGCAAAGGAAGAATATGCGCCAAGGACTGTCTTCTTCTTTATTGCAAGATAACAATCACCATATTGTTCATACAGTTTCCTTAAATTCCGTTTGTACCACTTGAAATCGCTTTTCTGTGTATTCATGGCTTTCTCTCTTCGTATGATTTCAATCCTTAATATATCACATTTGTCAATAGTTTTGATTGCAGAGATTGTTCATGAGGCAGGAACAACAAACCGCGACTATTTCCGCCGTACGACCGCCTTTTTGCCTTTGAAGGCGATGCCGATCTTGACGATCCCGTTTACGCCCTGACCGATCAGTTCGGTCTCGTATTTCTTTTCGTCGATTTGCGCGAGCGCCTTATCCGCGAGCTTGCCCAGATCGTCGCCGTCCCTTCCGGCATATTTGAACTCGAAGATGAAACCGGGATCAAATGCATCGACTGGGATGAGCGCTACGTCGAAGCGCCCGTAGCCGGATTCTGCGTTGGACCTGACTCTGTACTGATTGCTCAGCACGGCGCAGAGCCCGAGCATCATGCCGTGATAGAAACTCTCGTTCGTGCCGTCAAAAGCAGAGACAGAGTTCAAAAGATAATCTTCAAGCAGCTTCTGCAGCCTGCCGGGGTCGCTCGAGAACAGCGCCTGCCGAATGGATATCGCCTCGCCTGTTCTGCCGGTCCTGCCGAGGATCTCTTTGCTGTAAACGAACGCGATCTCCTTGTTGGGGATCGCGACGTCGCACATATAGTTGCCGTCGTGCTGCGGATAGACCTTCACAACTTTCAGATATCCGGCCACGAGCAGAAAACTGTAGATGCTGTACGGATTGGTCTGAACTTCCGGATAGATGACGCCCGTATCGACATAGGACGTAACCGTCCCGCCGCTGAGCAGCCTGTACAGGTCCTCCTTGATCTCGTCATTCGCTTCGCCTACGATCTCGCCGATGATGTCGTTGCTGCCGGTGGACTGCCAGAATGCCTTGGGAAAGCAGTTTTCCGCAACGTAGTTGATGACCGACCAGGGGTTGAAGATCTCCGTGCTGCCGAAGAGGTACCCGTCGTACCACTCGCAGACTTCGTCGAATTTGTCTGCGCGGCCGTAATACTCGAGCGTTTTGCGGACTTCCTCTTTCGTGAATCCGAAATAGGCGCTGTACTGCTCGTCGAGGATCGAATTGATCGTCAGGTTGTTGAGCCAGCTGAAAATGCTTTCCTTCGCCACGCGCAAAATGCCTGTGAGGAAACCGAACGCCAGGTGCGAATTGTCCTTGAGAACGCCTGAGAAGAGATTCCGCATGAACGCGATGACGCTCTGATAGAATCCGTCCGTATGACCCTGCTGGATCGGCGTGTCGTACTCGTCGATGATGACGACGGCTTCCTTGCCGTGATGCTTGTGCAGGAGCAGGGAAAGCGTTTTCAGAGAGAACTGGTATTCCGTCTGATCCGCCCTGGCCTCCGCAAGGGCGGCATACTGGGCCTTTTCATAATCGCTCAGCCGGTCGCTGTTCTCAAGTTCGGAATGCCGTCTGAACTCTGCGGAGATCAGCTTTATGATCATCTCATAAGTCTCCAGCCAGTTCTGGCACTTCACGTCTTTGAACGACAGGAATATGACAGGATACCGGCCCTGATAGGAGGTATATGCCTTGCCGCAGCCCCAGATCGCTTTGTCTGTGAAATAGATCGAATTGTCTTCGTCAGTTTTTTCAAAAAACACCCGCAGCATGTCCATGTTCAGCGTTTTGCCGAATCTGCGCGGACGCGTGAAAAGGGAGACAAGGGGCTTCCTGTCCAGGAAATCCTTGATCAGCATCGTTTTGTCTACATAGTAGTAATCCGAGGAAGCGATCTTATAGTCCGAGATGCCGATGGGAAGGGGCTTTTTCGTTTCTGCGCGGGCAAGAACGACGTTCTGCGGAACGAGCCAGCGCCGGCCCTCCTTCAAAGCGCCCGGGATCTTGCCCTCGGCGCACTGCTGCTGCAGCCTTCTGAGGGTGATATTCAGTTTCTTTGCCGCGTCGGCAACTGAAATGTATTCCATATCGTGTCCCCCGATCTGTTATTACAGTATTATAATATAGCAGTTAGCGAAATATGTCAATGAGATTTCGCATAATTTCGCATAAATTTCGTTAGACTTCGCATACGTCTTCGTTTGAAGATGAAAGCTGAATCAAATTGCTGGTACGACAGTAGCAATACCGAGGTCTTTGTACTTATGACTTCTTTAACAGAAGCTGCATTTTAGGCAGATCACAGGCGGTAAGAAAAGCTGATCCTTTACCAGAAAAAATAGCGAATTTGCTATTGACAAATACAGGAAATTGTGATACAATATAATTGAAAAAAATAAAGGAAGAAAAGAAATGCCGGAATTATGTAGGTTCTATAATATCGTCATCAAAATGATTTATAAAGATGACAAGCAACACCACAAACCCCATTTTCATGTTTACTATGCAGAATACGAAGCAGCCGTTGGAATAGACGGAGAATTACTTGCGGGTAATCTTCCCGTTAACCAATTGAAACTTGTGCAAGCCTGGGCGCTCATCCACGAGGATGAACTTTATGCTGCATGGAACAAAGCGGTCCAGGGTATTGCCTTTGGAAAGATCGATCCTCTAAAATAACCTTTGAAAGGAACTTGCATTATGTATATCAAAAACGGCATAGCATATGCCGGCGAGGAAGAGCCGATGCTCAAGGTTAATGGTGTTCATCCTCTTGACAATTACAAATTGTGGCTTCGGTTCAGTACGGGTGAAGCAAGAGTCTTTGACTGCACCCCTCTTTTATCAGAACCCGCTTTTGCACCTCTTCAGGACGTGAACATTTTCAAGAATGTTTATATTGATTACGGGGTCCCTGTATGGAACGGCGGAGATATCGACATAGCCCCGGAGACCCTTTATGAAAAAAGCGTCCCCGCCGGAGGTGCTGTCGATGCCTGAACAGTGTGCGAGGATAATTGACACCTTGATCGAAAAGCGCAAGGCATTGGGCCTTACGCAAAAGGAACTTGCCGTTGCCTCCCATTTAACACAATCCGTTATTGCACGTATGGAAAGCAAAAAAGCGATCCCGCAGCTTGACACACTCTTAAAAGTCGTGGATGCGCTGGGATGCGATATTGAAATCAAACCAGTATAAAGAGTTTTTTGCTACTCATTATATTTCAAAAGAAGAAGCCGTTCAGGCGTCGGGATTATCCCGGACACTGAACGGCATTTTCATATATTGAATTCCTGTCAGGCTTTGTCCGAAGCCATTTTCTCCTGTTTCACCTTGTGGTCGATCACATTCCTTCCGGCCAGTTCGTCGAGAATATCCTCCGGCTTTATGCCTGCCTCTACCATGAGTACCATCACGTGGTAGCAAAGGTCCGCGATCTCGTATACGGATTCTGCTTTGTCGCGGTCCTTGGCCGCGATGATCACCTCGGTGCACTCCTCACCCACCTTTTTTAAGATCTTGTCAAGGCCCTTCTCAAACAGGTATGTGGTATAGGATCCTTCCGGCATTTCTTCCTTTCGGCTTTTAAGTAGGCCGTAAAGGGTATCCAGGGAGAAATCCTCACGGGAAGGATCTTTGAAAAGGGAATTGGTGAAGCAGCTTTCCGTGCCTTCGTGGCAGGCGGGCCCGTCCGGGATCACGGCCACGGTGAGCGCGTCAAGGTCGCAGTCCGCCGTTATGGAGACGACGTGCTGGTAGTTGCCGGAAGTCTCTCCCTTGAGCCACAACTCCTTCCGGGACCGGCTGTAAAAGCAGGTGAGTCCCTTTTCCAGGGTGATCCCAAGGCTTTCCCGGTTCATGTAGGCCAGCGTCAGGACCTTTTTGGTCCGGAAATCCTGCACCACCGCCGGGATCAGCCCGTCTTTGTCGTATTTCAGCATATCGGGATTTACGTTCGTGTTGATCATATAATTTCCTTTCGTTCGCTCAGCAAAGACGGGCGGGGATGCCGCAGGCCGCCATTTCGCGTTTGAGCTCGGGTATGGAGATCTCTCCCCAGTGGAATACGGACGCGGCAAGACCCGCGTCAACGCCGGGAACGGTCTTGAAAAGATCTAAGAAGTCCTTCACGCATCCGGCGCCCCCGGACGCGATCACGGGCACGTCCACGGCGTCGCACACGGCCGCGAGCATCTCGAGGTCGAATCCGTTCTTCACGCCGTCCGTGTCGATGGAGTTCACCACGATCTCGCCGGCCCCGAGGCTCACGCCCTCGCGGATCCAGGCTATCGCCTCGCGGCCCGTGTTGTCCCGGCCGCCGCGGGCATATACGCGGAACACGCCGTCCACCCGCTTGACGTCCACAGACAGGACGACGCACTGGGAACCGTACCGGAGCGCCGCGTTTTTAATAAGAGACGGATCCTTCAGAGCTCCCGAGTTCACGGAGACCTTGTCCGCGCCGCATTTGAGCACGCGGTCGAAATCGTCCACGGAGTTGATGCCCCCGCCCACGGTGAGCGGGATGAAGACCTGCTCGGCGGTTTGGCGCAAAATGTCCGTAAAGAGTTTTCGGCCGTCCGAGGAGGCGGTGATGTCGTAAAAGACGAGTTCGTCCGCCCCTACCTGGCTGTAGTGTTTTGCCAGGTCCACGGGGGAGGATATCTCGCGCAGGGACTCGAAATGCACCCCCTTTACCACCCGTCCGTCCCGGACGTCAAGGCAGGGAATGATCCTTTTGGTGATCATGCGTCCTCCTCCTTCCCGCCAGCCGCTACAACGGCATCGTTAAGATCCAGCGTTCCCTCGAGATACGCCTTGCCCACGATGGCGCCGTACAAAGAAAGACCGGCAAGGCGCTTAACGTCCTGTATGTCCTTCACGCCGCCGGAGGCGATCAGGCCGAATGAGCATTTTTCAGAAATGTTTTTATAAAGCCCGTCGTTGGCGCCGCATAGCGTGCCGTCCCGGCTGATGTCCGTGCAGATGACGGTCCGGACGCCAAGACCATCCAGATAGGTAAGGAAGTCCATGGCGTCAAGGTCTGTCGTTTCGGTCCAGCCCTTTACGGCCACGCGCCCGTTTGCGATGTCCACGCCCACGGCGATCTTTTCCTTGTATTTCTTCACGGCCGCTTCCAAAAAGGCGGGGTCCTTCACGGCCGCCGTGCCCAAAATCACGCGGTCAAGGCCGGCTTCAAGGTACTTTTCAACTACTTTCATGTCGCGGATGCCGCCGCCCACCTCACAAGAAAGCCCGGACGTTTTCTTCAGATCCAGGATCGTGTCAAGATTCGGCGTTCCGCCGTCCCGGGCACCCTCCAGATCCACCAGGTGCGCCCACGTACATCCCGCCGCTTTGAACTTTTTTGCCAGTCCCGCGGGAGTTTGGGGGTATACCGTCATCTGGTTGTAGTCTCCGCGCAGAAGGCGCACGGCGCGGCCCCCAAACAGATCGATCGCAGGCAGGATGATCATTTTCTCACCT
>JAFSSK010000087.1 GCA_017451045.1 Clostridia bacterium | reverse complement strand
GTGTGATATAGTCTAGCATGCTTGACAAGAAAAATCAAGTAAATTTTGTGATAAAACGCCCTTTTCCTAACTCGCTTGAAAGGTAATTTCCACTATCTCCGCGGCAGGGGGTTAGAGTGGAAGTTAGATTTACACTTAACAGTTTTTCAAAGTCTGTCAGGACGGAGCGCCCGTTCTGCTCCAGATCCTGATGAATCCCGTCTCCAAAACCGGGACGTATCCCCAGCGTTCGAACTGAGCCGTCACTTTGTCGTAATCGGCCTTGGACGAGGAGTTCCTCGTGTCTTCGATATAGTAGTCTGTCTGCCTGTAAGACTCGTAATAGATCGGAACGGTATAAAGCTCCTTTATGTCGTACAGATGCGGGCACAGACAAGTCGTGGCAGTCACGGACGCGTCTTTGGGCAGTTTGTCGAGGGCCTTCTGCACCTCTTCGCACGTCTGGCCGTTCTTTACCTGAAGGCCGGTGTAGTACGTGATGTTATGAAGCGTAAGGCCTGCGGAGAAGATGATGCAAAGGCATATAGCCGTCATCATCAGGTATTTTTTCAGGCTGCTCTCCTTGATGCGCAAAAGCGAGACCGCCGCAAGGACGATCAGCAGAGCGCCCGTTCCGAAGGAGTACTGGTAGCTCACGTTGTACTGGTATTTCCATTCCGGCATCAGGTTGATCACAAGCATGGGGATCATGAGCGGCAGCCAGGTGACGTCCGCCCTTACGGGAAGAGCCAGCAGCGGGACGAGCATCCACAGCCAGTACTGGAACCTTCCCTCCGTGAAGATCCGGCTAAGCAGGTATCCCGCGTCTAGGAACAGGTTCTTTGCCACCTCGAAAAGCCCCCCGCTGCCCACCTGGTAATCGGCGAACCTGCTGGTCATGATCTCCCCGCCGCAAAGCACGATGATCCGGGTGGCCAGCAGAAAATACAGAACGGAGCCTGCCATGATGCCAAGGCCTGTCCAGCGGATCTTTCCGGGCTTCCCCGAAAGGATCATCCACAAAGCCAGCGCCACGGCGTAAACGGCCGCGTCCTCCTTGACGGACAGAAGCGCCAATGAGAAGACCGCAGTGGGGACCGCTTTCCCGGAAAGTGCGAACCAGACCGTCAACAGGATGAAAAGCGGCAGGAACACGTTCTCGTGGAAATCCGTGAAGTTCGCGTTCCCCATCACGGGATATAAAATATAAAGGATGGAAAAGCCCAGCACGTACGGCGTGCCGAGTCCCAGTTTTCTGCAGATCCCCGCCAGCGGGAAGACCCCGGCGCCTATCAGCGCGGCGGCGGCCCAGAACAGAAAATAGGGCGACCGAAAGATATAATAGAACGGCAGCAGCAGATACAGCACCGGACTGAAGTGGACCGCGAAATGCGTCAGTTCCCGTCCCCGTTCCACCGTCGTCAGCGGAGCGCCTCCCCGGGCCATGTTCTCCATGGCCTGGATGAAGATGCCGAAGTCGAACGTCGTGCTTGAAAACGTGCTGTACCGGAAGGACGTCGTGATCCCAATCACAAGTGTGAACAGAAGAAACAAAGCCAGCAGGATGAGACGTCTTGAAAGATCTCTGTCTAGCAGCGGGCGCAGTTTTGCGGGGATGGTCAGCTCATGGCAGCGCGTTTTGTAAAGGAAAACGGCCACGACGGCGCCCAGGCCCGTCACGAAATATACGTTCGTCTGCGCGTTCGCCGCAAGCGACAGCGCGCAGATGAAAACGGAGAGCGCCATGATCCGGGGGAGGAACCTTTCCCCGAATCCGCCGACGAGCAGCCCTGCAGCGACTCCCCCGCCCGCCAGAAGGCACACGGCCAGCAAGACGGGTATGACGGGGATCGCCGAGACCGTCGCACGCAGGTTCGTAAAATCGGGGACCGCCGCAGCGACGACGGCCGTCACCAGCATAAAGCCCGTCACGAGGCTCATCATGATGATCGTCAGCAACTGTCCCGAAGGTGGACATCCGCGTTTTTCGCTCATAGGCTTTCCCTTTTGTTTTCAGCAAGGAATGCGTTCGCAGCGTGAGCGGCCACGTTTCCCTCTCCGGCGGCCTTCGCATACTGGTAGGGGCGGCCCGTGCAGTCCCCCGCCGCGAAGCACCCCGGCAGATTGGTCCTCATCTGCCTGTCGACGGCGATATGTCCGCCCTCGCTCTCAAGCCCCGGCACGAGCACGGCCGGCGTCACGGCCGCCTTCAGCATGAAAACGCCGTCTACCCCGACCGTCCGGTCGTCGAACACCATCCGTTCGGCGCGAACGCCTCCTTCAACGGCCAGCGGCCTGCCTGTAACGGTTTCCACGTTCGGCAGGCTGATCGCCGGATCCGGGTACCTGGCGCACAGGTACACCTTCTTCGCGAGCGACGCAAGGTATTCCACCTCGTGCTCAAGTCCTTTCACGGTACAAAGGACGGCGATCGTCTTGTCCTTATACAAAAAGCCGTCGCACGTGGCGCAGTAGCTGACGCCGCGGCCAATAAATTCCAGCTCACCGGGAAGCGGCTTCACGGCCTCGACGCCGGTGGTGAGGATCACAGTCCTTGCCTCGAACGTCTCCTGCCCGCACAGAACGCCGAAATGCGTTCCGAGATGGTAAACGCCCGTCACCTGCTTTTCCGTGACAGCCAGTCCTTCTCTTTCCATCTGGTCAAGGAAGGCTTTCTGCATGTCCGCGCCGCTGATCTGCGCAAGTCCCGGATAGTTGCGGATCTTCTCCGCCCTGGCTATCTTTTCGGAAAGATCCCGGCGGCCGAACCAGATGATGTCCCGCCGCAAAGCCTTCAGAGTCAGGGCCGCGGACAGCCCGGCCACGCCCGAACCGATTATTGCCGTGTCAAACATGAAAAAATCCTTTCCGCCGGGCCTCTTAACGCCCGGTCCCACTTGAAAATAAATCAATAATATTGTACAATGGAAATACCACCCGGTCAGTCCGGAGTCTGCAAGAAAGCGAGTAAAGCGATGCCGCGCCGTTTGAACCTGTTTGGGCCGATCAAGAACCTGTTCAAGAGCATACGTTCCGGTTTCGACCGCAAGAACGCGCAGCCGCTTCCGGACGAAGACAGCGCGAAAAAGTTCGGCACCGAAGGCGAATGGCAGACATACGAGGACATCCAGAAATTCCTGCCGGGCGGAGAGTTCAAACGCAACGTTCTCTCGTTCGAGAACGGGTCCGTGTTCAAGGAAACGGATCTTGTGATCCTGTACGAGAAACGCCTTTACGTCGTGGAGATCAAGAACTGGCGCGGGCGTCTTGTCCAGAAGGGCAAGTCCTATTTCAAGGTCAAAAAAGGGGTGCTCGTCAAAGTCAAAGACCCGTTTGCGCAGGTGCAGCGGTCCATCGCCATCCTCAAAAAGCAGTATCACATCTCGACGTGGGTCACGCCGATCGTGCTGCTGCTGGGCGCCGACGCCAAACGCGTCAAGCCGCCGCGGCACTGCCATCTGTTCACAGACATCCCTTCCTTTGTCATTTTCGTGCGGCACAACATCATCCCGCCCGCGCTCAACAACGCAGAGATCGCGGCTTTCAGGCATCTGCGCTCGTCGGACACCATCTGGGCCGACGGAACGCAGGAGGACAGTTCCCGCATCAGCGGCAAGATCCTCAACGAATCGCTCGAACTGCTGTGGAACCATACGGCCCATGCCGTGCCTGTCGCAAAGCTTCGTTCGCTGGAGCGGCTGGGCAGCGACTTCACGACGGATTCCATCATCGTCACGTACCGGGACGGCCAGCGGCAGTCCTGCTATTCGGTTGGCCTGCAGAAGATCGAAATCGTGGACGCGGTGAACAACCACACCTCGATCGCCATCAACAAGATCCGGGCCATCAGATTCGGAGACTGACACAAAAAAGAAACAGGAGAAAAAACTATGGCTGAATGGCTGAACACCACTTTCGCGGGCTTCGACGCCGCGGTTTTCGGATTCATGAACAGTCTCGCCGAAAGCGCCGGAGGATTCCTCACGCCTTTCTTCCAACTGTTCAGTTAC
>JAFSSK010000086.1 GCA_017451045.1 Clostridia bacterium | reverse complement strand
TGGCCGCCCTGCAGCTCGTACACGTCGGCGTCCGGGAACCTTTCGCCGACGAGCCGGTGCATTTCGTGGGTCTGCTCCTCGGAGATCCCTTCTCCGGAGATGATATTGATCATATCCGCGTCTTTGGCGTCCATCCTGTCAAGCGTTTCCAGCGCGCACTGACGAATATCGTCGTTCACGGACAGGATGTCTTTCCCGCACATGCCAAGGAACTGGCCCTCCCGGATGGAGAACCCGTTGAGTTCGGTATTGCGGATGGCGTTCGTTATACTGCCGGTCTTGACCTCCGCCATGATCTCCGTGGCGGTTTGGACCAGCTGCTCCGGATCGCCGCTTTCCGGATCCATCGTCGAGATGCCGGCATAGCCGTCGCCGATGCTTTTGCTCTCCACCACGAACACGCGGGCATCTTCGAACATATCCGCAGCCTGTCTGGCTGCAAGGATGATATTGCCGTTGTTCGGAAAGACGATGATGACGTCCGTGTCAATCCTGCTCCTGATCCGTCTGAACGCGTCCACGAAGTCTTCAGACGACGGGTTCATCGTCTGCCCGCCGTAAATGATCTCGTCCGCGCCGATCCCCAGGAACAGTTTCTCGATTCCTTCGCCGTTCGCGACCGTCACGACCGCGTGCGGCTTCTTGACCTTTTTACCGGTGACGAGGCCCATGTCCTTGCCGGTCTCCATGTCCCTGTGCTGTAAAGACATGTTCTCTATCTTGATCTTGACAAATTCGCCGAACGGATGGAAATGCTCAAGTACCCGGTACGGGAACATCGTATGCACGTGGACTTTGACGAGCGTTCCGGTCCGGATGGCCACGATCGAGTCTCCGGCCGTCTCCAGATAGGCTTTGGCCTGTTCCATGTCGAAAGCGTCCACGTCCGTTTTGCTGTTCGTCAGCTGCAGGAGGAACTCCGTGCAGTACCCGTGCGTCAGGACGAAGTCCGGACCGGGCGCCTTGACGGTCTGTTCGTGGTGCCCGCCGTTCCCCGGCTGCGTCTCGTAATCGTCGTCGCCGCCGAGCAGGATGTTCAAAAAGCCTTCGATGATGTATTTCAGACCCGATCCGCCGCTGTCCACTACGCCTGCCTCTTTCAGGACGGCCAGTGCCTCGGGCGTTCGCTGGACAGATGCCTCGCACTCCTCCGCCATATCGGCGAACAGGCTGTTGACCGTGCTGTCCGGCGTGATCTTTGAGACCGCGTAGGCGACGGACTCCCTGGCTACCGTCAGGATCGTGCCCTCGGTCGGGGTCAGGACAGACGCGTATGCCTGGTTAACCCCTTCCGTCAGCGCCTTGCCGACCATCTCCACGTCCGCGTATTTCTGCCCGGACAGGACTTTGGCGATGCCGGCGAAGAACTGGGAAAGGATGACGCCCGAGTTGCCCCTGGCACCCAGAAGCATGCCGCCCGAAATGGAGTCCGCGACGCTGCCGATGTCTTCGCCGTCCACGTCTTCAAGAGCCTTGATACCGCCCTCCATCGTCATCGTCATGTTGTCTCCCGTATCCCCGTCCGGGATCGGGAAGACGTTCAGCTGATTGACTTCCTCAGCGTTCGTCTTGAGCATCGCGGCACCGCCGCGAAACATTTTTATGAATAATTTTCCGCTTAAAAACCGTTCTCCCATGTTTTCACAACATCAATCGACCCGCTTGTCGCCCCAGAAGAACAAAGCGACCGTACCGTTGCCGGCGTGGCTGCCGATTGTGAATCCTATCATATTGATAATAATATTTTTGACGTTGGGGAATCTCTCTCTGATGAGCGCTTCGACCGCCTGGGCGTCTTCCAGACAGTTGGAGTGGGATATCATCACGTTCCCGCTGTAGTTCTCGCCGTCTCTCGCGTGTTCGGCCATCCGGCCGACCAGATCCTTCACGGCTTTCTTCTTGGACAGGACCTTGGCGCGCGGGATGAGTCTTCCCATGTAGTCCACGTTCAGCACCGGACAGATGCCGAGCACGTTGCCGATGAATCCAGCCGTCTTGGAAACGCGCCCGCCCCGGATGTATGTGGTCAGGTCTCCGGAGAAGAACCAGTGGTGCAGTTCCAGCTTATGCTGCTCCGCCCAGTCCCGCAGGTCATCGATGGAGGCCCCTTCGTCCCGCATGTCCGCCAGTGTCAGGACGAACAGTCCGTAACCGGAAGAGGCGGCCAGCGAGTCCACCACGTAGATCTTCCGCTCTGGGTGTTTCACCGTGACCTGCCCGGCCGCGATGCTAGCGGACTCCGCGGACCCCGAAAGGCCGGATGAGAACGCAAGATGCAGTATGTCTTTGTTGTATTCTGCCAGCAGGCTTTCAAAGTAATCCACATATTCCTGCGTCGTCACACGGGACGTTTTGGATACGCTTCCCGCGGCAAGCGCACGGTAAAAATCCTCATAGGAAAGCGACTGCCCCAGATCGTCCACGTGGTCGTTGCCGTCGAGCGTAAAATGGTATTTCACATAATGCAGGTCTCTTTGCGCCACCTGTTCGGGCGTCAGGTCCGCGGGCGAGCCGAAACTCAATATATAATCATCATTCCTTGCCATACTGTCCTCCAAGCGCCGCAGAGCGGCCTTATCATTATACTGTCTTTCCCCGGAAAAAGCAAGCCGCTGTCCGGGCCGTCAGTGAATCAGCTGCCGGTTACTGCTGTTTCAGGAACGCGGCCAGCTTCCTGGCTATGATCGCGTGTCCGCTGTCGTTCGGGTGCAGTCCGTCAGGCATATACGTCTCGCGCATCGCCGTGATCTCCGGGCTGATCCCGCTGTTCCTGTAAAGATCCAGCACGGGGATGCTGTAGTAAGCGGCAACTTCCAGGATGATGTTCACGTAATCGATGAGTTCGCCGCAGATCCTGTTGCCCATGTTGTTGAACTTCATCCCGTACTCGTCGGCCCGGTGCGTCGGCGTCATGAACACGATCAGCGCGTGCGGGTATTTCTCCAGAAGGTACCGGATCAGGCAGTGGCAGGCGCCGTAGAACGTTTCGGGCGTCCTGTCCTGCATATGGCCGAGCGGCGCGTCGCCATGGCCGAAATCGTTGGTCCCGCCGAAGACGACGACCGCGTCCGCGTCCGGATCCATCTTCTGCGCGCGGATCAGGTAGTCCTCGTCCCACACCTCGTTGCTTTTCTGGTGCTGTCTTGCGATCCTAGTCCCGCCTACGCCGTAATTCCTGGCGGTCGCCAGTCCCTCCTGTTTCGCCAGCACGTTCAGATAGATCTTGTCCTGCGCACTGGTGCCGTATCCTTCCGTGATACTGTCTCCCAAAAAGTTTATCTTTGCGTTTTTCAGTTCCATACTGCAGTTTCCTCTTGCGTCTTACTTGTTGGATGCTTTTTCCATATAGTCTACGATGTCCTGAACGGTCTCGAACGTGATCAGTTCCTCGTCCGGGATCACGACGCCGTAATCCGTTTCAAGCGTCATCAGCAGTTCCAGAAGGTCCAGCGAATCAGCACCCAGATCTTCTTTGATCTTTGAAGAGGGAAGGACCTCCCTGTCTTTCAGTCTCAGCTGCTTGATCAGCACTTCTTTCACTTTTTCAAACATTTCCGTATCCTCCTTAACATTTGGCGGACGGCAGTCTGCAGATCCATTCCTCCGTCTGCTCGTTCAGACAGGATTTCTCCATCCGGACCGCCTGTTCTATGCATTTGGCCACGGCAAGATCCTTGCTGCTGCCGTGTCCTTTGATGATGATCTTTTTCGTCCCCAGCAGAACGCTCCCGCCGTATTTCTGATAGTCCATGAACGATTTCTCCTCCATGAACATCTTCTTCATCAGAAGCGCGCCCATTTTATAAACGAACCTGCTGTATATGTCCTTCTTGATCTTCTTCAACAGTTCCAGCGCCGTTCCTTCCGTGGATTTTATCAGCACATTCCCGGAAAAGCCGTCGCTGACGACCAGGTCGAACTGCCCGGACAGAAAATCTCTGCTCTCCATGTTGCCGCAGAAATTCAGGTCCTCCGTTTCCGAGAGAAGGGCATAGGCCTCTTTATGGAGATCATCTCCTTTTTCGGCTTCCACGCCGACGTTCAGGAGCGCGACACGTGGCGACTCGATGCCGTACACGTTTTTCAGATACAGACTTCCCATCACTGCAAACTGCTGCAAATATTCGGCCGTGCAGCTCACGTTGGCGCCGCTGTCGCAGACGCCCACGACCCCGCCCGTCATCGTCGGCAGGATAGGGCAGAATGCGGGCCGCTGCACGCCGCGAAGACGTCCGATCCGCAGCGTCCCGGAGGCAACGACCGCCCCGGAAGATCCGCAGGACACCATCCCCGCCACCGTATCGTCGTCCCGCAGAAGGCTGACTGCCTTCATCAGGGAACTGTCCTTTTTCATCCTGATCGCGTCCGTCGGCTTGTCCCCCGGGCTGACAACGTCCGGGGCGTGCAGGATCTCGAATCTGCCGAGGTCCGCGCTCGATATTTTGTCAAGCTCGGCTTTTATCTGTGTCTCGTCTCCGGACAGGATCAAGAACACGTCGTCGATCGCCTGCGACGCCTGTACGGCGCCCGCGACCTGCGCGGCGGGACTCCTGTCTCCGCCGAAACAGTCTACTACTATCTTTTTCATCGTGGCCCGGGACGACTGCCGTCCCGCTCCTTCCGTGATCGTTTTCCTATTCTTTCGGGGAAAGGGTCTTGACGTAGGATCTGCGTCTCTTGTGCTGATGCGCGTCGAACCGTTTCCACTGGTTCTGGATGTTGAAATTATCCTCGAGATTCAGGTTGGTCTCCGCATATTCGATGTCGCCGCGCTTCAGGATGCCGAGGAGGCCCGAGGAAACGGCGGTCGCCACGCCGCGGTTCGCATACAGCGGATCCACGCCGACGATGCCGAGATCGAGCACCTTGGGCCGCTTGATGGCTTTGAACAGCCGGATCAGCGTGAGAGGCGTCAGCCGGCCGCTTGTCCCGACCAGCGCCGGTGCGATGGACGGGAAACACACACCAAAGCACACCATTTTGTCGTTCTCGTCCAGTACGACGGACACATATTTCATGTCGATGATGAGCAAAAAGTTGTCGATCAGCATCTTCTTCATGGCGTCCGTGAAGGGCACCGTCCCGTAAAGACCGATATACGCCTTGTCGACCAGTTCGAAGATCTGGTCGCCGTACCGTTTGATGAACTCTCTCGTGTTCCTGGCGGTACCGTACCGTAGGTGATAGCGCTTGAACACGAATTCCGTTATCTCGTCGAGCTTGCCGTCGTCCTCTTTGGGCAGATAGATCTTGCTTTCCAGCCAGTCTACTTCCTTTTTGTATCCGCAGCCCTCGATCAGCTTTCCGTAATAGTCGTAATTGTACTGCTCCTCAAAGGTCGACAGCTGGTCGAATCCTTCCACCAGCAGTCCCTCGCGTTCCAGGTCCGAGAAGCCGAGGGGTCCGCAGATCGTGTCCATCCCTTTTTCAAGGCCCCACTTTTCCACGGCGTCGAACAAGGCGGTGGCGACCTCCTGACTGTCGATCGCGTCGAACCTTGTGAAGCGTATCCTTTTTTCTCCGTGTTTCTCGTTGCTTGCCTTCTGCAGAATGCCGGATATCCTTCCCACCATCCTGCCGTCCTCGTACGCGTTGAAGTATACCGCTTCGCACATGTCGTAGTAGCAGTAATCCTTGCGGAACATCTTCTTTTCGTCTCCGTAGAGCGGCGGGACGAAATTCGGACATCCCTTATACAGCTTCAGCGGGAACTCGATGAATTCCTTCTGCTGCTTTTTTGTCAGCGCTTCCTTGATCTCCACCATGGCGCAACTCCCTTATCCGTCAGCGGTGGACGGCATGGAAACAGATGCCGACGCCGTCGGGGCCACAGTGGCTCCCGGCCGTCGGGTTGACCGTCACCAGGTCGATCCGGAGGTCTTCGCCGTATTTTTCCCTCAGCTCTGCGATGATCCTCTCGGCCACTTCGCGGGCATCGCTCTGCCCGACCACGATGGTGTGATCCTTGAGATTCTCACCGAGTTCATCCACTTTTGCCAGCAGGGCCGCTATGGCGTTTTCACGGCCGCGCGCCTTGCCGACGTTGACCATTTTGCCTTCGCTGTTCATCGTGATGATGGGGCGGATGCCGATCATGTTCCCCATGGCGGCCGTCAGTCCGCTCACCCTGCCGCTTTTCCGGAAGAACGTCAGGTTGTCCGCGTAGAAGTACGTGGCGAACTTGTCTACTTCCACGTCCGCCCAAGCGATGATCTCCTCCGGCGTTTTACCGGCGACGAACATCTCACCGATCTCCTTGACGATGTTGTAGCTGCAGATGGTGATCCCTTTCGTGTCGACCTGCCAGAACTTCCTTTCGGGATATTTCTCCTTCAGTTCCGCCAGCGCCTGGTCCATCGACGCGAACGTGGCCGTCATGGCGGCGGAGAAATGTACGTAGAAAATATCGTCGCCTGCCGCGAACACAGGCTCGAAATACCGTTTATACGCCTCTGGGCTCAGCGCGCTCGTCGTGGGGAGCGTTCCTTTCCGGAGACTGTCGTAAAAAGCTTTGGAATCAAATACGTCAAAAGACTCATAAGGATAGATCACTTCGTCGTTGACGCAGTACGGCATACTGATCAGCCGGTATCCGTATCTGGCCGCTTCCACTGGAGTAAAGTCTGTGTCGGTGTCGGTAAACAAGACGGTCATATGCTTTTTTCCTTCCTCTTTTCCGAGCGTTCCAGCCGGGTGCTTCGCTCGTATATCCCAATAAGTATAGCATAAAGAAGAATATTATTCAAGATTCTTGTTTTCAGGACCTGCCTTTGCTATAATGTACCCGAACGATAGTACTGCCGGCGGCATACCGAAAGCAGGCCGGCAGGAGGAGGTTTTATGAAAAACTATTCACTGATGCTGGAAAACCGGGAAGGACTGCACCTACTGACGTTCGTTTTTCTGCCGGACGACGGCGAGGGACAGTATCCCGTCGTACTCGCCCGCAATCCGTATGCGTCCGGCGAACACGAGAGCATGCTCGAGTCTTATGCCAACATGGGCCGCTCGCTCGTGGAAGACGGTTTCTGCGTGATCTTCCAGAACTGCCGGGGACACGGCGGAAGCGAGGGCGATTTCATCCCGTTCATGCACGAAAGGGAAGACGGTCTGGACGTCCTCGCCTGGATCGAGAAGCAGCCGTTTTTCAACGGGAACGTATACCTTTACGGCGGCAGCTACCTAACCTTCGTCCATCTGTCCTATATGGATGAGTTGCCTCCTTTTGTTAAAGGCGCGTATCTGACCGTCATGTCCGCGAACGGCCAGCTCGCGTTCAGCAAGGGCGGCGCCTTCAAGGCGGATATCGGGTCGATCTGGTATCTCGCCGTATATCATTCCCAGGACCTGATCCACGGAGATCCTTATAAGAGTTACCGCGAGGAATGGGGAAACCTGCCGCTGTGCGACTATCCGAAGCGCTGCTACGGATATGACGTCCCCCCGTTCGTGGACTCGTTTTATCTAACGTATGACCCGTATGCCTGCAAAGGCGCCTTCTCGGAAGCGACAGACGCGTTCAAGAATCTGAAGATTCCCGTCTTCATCGGAGACGGCTGGGCAGAAATGTTTTTCCAGGGCATGACGGAAATGTGGCGCGATCTGCCTGAAGAGACGAAGAAACAGTCCGCTTTCCTGCTGGGCCCCTGGGGACACGCCATGTCCGTGGATGAGAACTGGGTCTACCCGTTTACCGGCGCGGGGGACTGCTCCTGTTCGCCGCATCAGTGGTTCAGCCATCTGTACCGCGGTACGCCGCTCAAACAGATCCAGCTGGGAAAAATCAATTACTATCACGCGGGCGCCGGCACCTGGGAAGCCCAAGAGGATTTCCCCGAAGGCGACAAAACCTGCTGCTACTACCTGCAGCCTGACAGAAGCCTTTCCAGGACGGCCCCGGGCGACGGCCTGATCTCCTACGAGGCCGATCCTGCGTCTCCGCCGTGGTTCCCGGGCGGCCCGAACACGTTCTGCACGCCTCCCGTCGGGTACGCGAAGCAGCCGGAGCCTGATTTCCATCCCGGCGTCGTCAGTTTCCTGTCCGCGCCGCTGGAAAAGGATCTGACGATCTGCGGCGTCATGGACGCGGAGCTGGAGCTTTCCACAGACTGCGAAAGCACCATGTTCCTGGCCAGGCTCTCTGTCGTGGAGACCAACGGGAACGCGACCGTCATCCAGGACGCGCCGCTCGTGCTGAACGATCTGAAGCCCGGCGAGAAGTTCACGGCAACGCTTCCGCTCGGTCAGCTCTGCTGGACCATCAAGGCCGGAGAGCGGATCCGTCTGGACGTGTCCTCCGCCGACTCCCACAACTATGTCGTCCATCCCAACCTTCCGGGAGATCTCTTCAGGATGACCGAAACGAAGGTCGCCCACCAGAACATCCATCTCGGGAAGAGTCTTCTTCGCCTGAAATACAGATAAGCCAAGGCAGAGAAAGCCGGGCGCCCCTCGCGGGTGCCCGGCTTTTCGTTGCTCGTATGCGTTTCAGATCAGCAGCAGCAGCGACAGCGCCGGAATGGTCAGAAAGCACAGAAGCGTGCTGACCAGAAGCACGTTCGCAGCCAGTTTCGAATCGCTGTGGTACATTTCCGACAGGTTCAGGATCATGGAGGCGCAGGGCGTGGCGGAAAGGATGAACACGCTGGCCTTGAAGACCTGGCTGAAGGGAAGGAAATAGAGGATCGCAAAGCAGAACAGCGGGTAGACGATGAGTTTCAGCGCGCAGGTGACGTACACGATCCCCCGCGAGAACAGACTCCTGAACGACATGGTCGCGAGCCGGACGCCTAAAATCAGCATACAGACAGGCGTCGTCATGTCTCCCATCAGTTTTATCGCGTTGGTGAGCATCCCCGGCATCCATTCCTTCGCGCCGAAAATGAACAGCGGGAACCCGATGACGAATCCCAGTATGGTCGGGTTGAAAATCGCCGCCTTCCAGGAAACGTACTTTTTGTCCATCGTGATCATGAACATGCCGAGCGTGAACGTGAGCACGTTCATCGTGACGACGTAGATCGCCGCGTAGCACATCACTTCCGGCTGGTCGGGGATGATCGCCTTGACGATCGGGATCCCGAAATAGCCGACGTTGCCCATGACGGCGCCCATCGACAGGATCCTGTATTTCGCGTCCTCGTACTTGCGGTGAAGGATTAAATAGAGAATGCCCCAGAACAGAAGCTGCAGGACTGCCGTCACTAAAAACGCCCACCCCATCTGGATCAGGTTCTCCTGCGAGTATTCCATGGCCATGAAGGCCGATATGACCATGCAGGGACCGCACGCGTAGATCAGAAAAGCGGATACGGTCGGCAGATGGTCGGCCACGGTCTTGTGCATCTTGCAGAGGATAAACCCCGGCACGATATACAGCAGCGTCAGCAGCACGTTGGAAAGAGAGATCAGAAAAGTATCCATCCGTCAGCAGTTTTCCTCCTGAATTCTATAGATTAGCTCGGTGATCTCCGAGCGGATACGGATCAGCTCACGCTGAAATTCACGGCTCGACATCCTGAGCACCCCGCTGCTGACAGCAGACTGCTGGACCAGCCTGTCGGACGTGACGACGCGGATCCTGTAATCCGGGCCGCGCCGGTGGACCAGTTTTTCGATATACGCGTCGGCCGTCTGCTTAGGCGCCGTGAAGACGACGGTATATCCATCGTATGAGAACATGCGCTCCGGCCCGTCGCTCTTTACTTCGCGGCCGATGCCGGGAGCAGCCGCTGCGTCCTGTTCGGAAACGTTATAGGCGTCGAAAACGACGATCATCTCCGTCTTCGTGTAGCCGGCGTAGTTGCTGAGGATGTCCAGCAGCGCGCGGCGCGCGTTTTCAAGGCTGTCCGCGGCCGTCCTCTCCAGCGCCTCCCAGGAATAGATCAGATTGTACGCGTCTATGACGAGAAGTTCGCCCAGCCGTGTTTTTTCTTTTGCGGGCTTTCCGCCCGAGAGCACTTTCGGTTCGCGGTATTGACGCCGCCTAACGGGACCGAACTCCCGGAGCATGATCTCTTCCACTTCCCGGTCGTTCAGGGAGTATGATCCGGCCAGATACCGGACCGAGGGAAGGATCTCCTCTCCCGCCGGCTGGCTGCCCGGGACGAATCCGGAGTCGACGTGCATATGCGTGCGGACCTCGTCCCACGGTACGACGAATCCGGCGCCTTTTTCGCAGAAGATGGACTGCGGCGTGTTGTCGCTGTCGCACAGCGGGTCGTACGGGTGCTCTGCCAGCACCCTGTCCGCGTCGTGACAGGATTCATACCCGTCGAAGGAGGACACCCACAGCCCCTCGCCTTTGGTGTAGGCCGCCAGCTGCGTCGGATAGTCCGCCACCAGCGAATAGGCGGCCCGCCCGTAAAGATGCGCCGTTTTGCCGGCGGTCTCTGTTTCGAATGTCGCGCCTGCCGTCTGCATGTCGCTGACGGCGCGCCCAAGGCATGTCAGCGGGACCTGCATGGAGAACCGGCAGTACGGTTCCAGAAGCTCGCATCCCCCGCTCATGAGTCCCTGACGGACGGCCCTGGAGCAGGCCTCCTTGAAATCTCCTCCGTCCGTGTGCTTCAGGCTCGCCTTTCCGGCCAGCAGCGTGATCTTTGTATCTGTCAGGGGGGCTCCCATGAGGATCCCTCTGTGGTTTTTCTCTTCCAGCGCGTGGATGATCTGCCGCTGCCAGTTCCTGTCCAGCACGTGGACGGGACAACGCGTGTCGAAGACCAGTCCGCAGCCGGACGGCAGCGGTTCCAGCAGCAGATGGACCTCCGCGTAATGCCGCAGAGGCTCAAAATGCCCGATCCCCTCGACCGGTTTTCTCACTTTTTCCTTGTAAAGGATCTCTCCTTTTCCGATATCGACATCAAGCCCGAACCGGTCCTTTATGGTCTGGCGAAGGACCTGCGTCTGCACCTCGCCCATCAGCGAGACGGATATCTCCGGCGGTTCCTCGCGCCACATGTAGCGCATCGCAGGATCTTCTTCCTCCAGCCGTTTCAGCTGCAGGTACAGCTGTTTCAGGTCGGTCTTGCCGGCCGGCGTGATCTTGCACGTTAGGACCGCCTCGCTCCGCAGAGGCCCCGAATCCGGCTCCTGCCCGATCCCCTGGCCCGCATACGTCCCGGGAAGTCCGACGGCGGCGCATATGTCTCCGGCGCAAACGGCGTCCGTCTGCTCGTATCTGTCTGCGGAATAAAGCCGCAGCTGCGTCACTTTCTCCCGGTGGTTCTGGCCGTCCGCTCCGCGGTAGTCCACCTCGTCCCGGACACGGAGCGTCCCGCTCGTCACGCGGAGCCATGTCAGTCTCTCGCCGTTTCCGGGCAGCGCATACTGGATTTTGTATACACGCCCCGAAAATGAACCTGAATCTGTCGCGGCGGGCTCTGTCCACAGCGCCAGATGATCCAGAAGGTCCGACACCCCGTCCAGCTTCAGCGCAGAGCCGAAGAAGCACGGGAAGAACTTTCTTTCTAAGAGCGCCCGGGCGGCCGTTTCACGGCTGACGTGCCCGTCCGCCAGGTATTCCTCCAGCATCTCCTCCGAGACCTGCGCAAGGGCTTCGTCGGTTTTGTCCGGCCCGGCAGAGGTGTCCAGCGGCAGGCATCTGACGTCCAGTTCACGGGGAAGGGCCTCGCGGATGCCGGGAGGGAAGGGCAGGTCCGTTTTGTTCACGAAAACGAATGTGGGGATCTCCCACGCCTGCAGCTGTTCCCACAGAGCCAGCGTCCTGCTCTGGATGCCGTCTGTCGCGCTGATGACAAGGATCGCGTAATCGAGGATCTGCAGCACGCGCTCCGCCTCCGCGGAGAAATCCGAATGCCCGGGCGTGTCCATCAGGATGAACGACCGGCCGTTCCAGTCGAACCGCGCCTGCTTCGAGAAGACGGTGATTCCTCTTTCCCGTTCGACCTTCTGACTGTCAAGGACGGAACTGCCTTTGTCGACGCGTCCGATCTGCCGGGTCTTTCCGGCCAGAAACAGCATGGCTTCGGCCAGCGTCGTTTTGCCGGCGTCGACGTGCGCAAGGACCCCGACGACTGTTTTCTGTTTTCCCGGTCCGTCTTCGGTCATCGTCCTGTCCTTTCTCCAATGGTGTTTTTAATAGTATATATCATTTTGAAAAACTTGTCCACACAGGATGCCGCAAAATGGTTGAAAAAGCTTTACCTATCCTTTATAATTGAATCGTAAAAACTACCTTGAAGGGGGATCCTTTTATGAGCATTCAGTCCCTGCAGTTCAAAGACGGAAAGGAACTGGTCTTCAGGACGAAAGACCTTCTGTGCCGTCTCACTTTCACGGGAAATCATGCATGGCGTCTTCAGACGGCTCTGGACGGGGACGTCTTCGACGACTTCGGCGCAGGCCAGACGCTGGCGCGCGATCTCGGAGAGACTCCTTTTCTGTGCAAAGAACCGCTATCCTTTTCCGAAGACGGTGCCGGTCTTTGCTCGCTGACGGCTCCGGACGGCAGCCGGGCGGTCCTGTGCGGAACGCCGTTCTCTCTGCGGTTTTACTCCCCGGAGGGACAAGAGGGGGCTTCCTTCTACCGCATCGCGGAACGGTACAGGCATACGCGCTCAGTATACGGCCGCTTGACCGCGGACGAACGCGTTTACGGGACCGGGGAGCGGTTCGACAGACTCAACCAGAGAGGCTGGGAAAGAAACATCTATGCCAGGGACGAGTGGGCGCAGTGGAAAGGGAACTCCTACGTGCCGATCCCTGTGATGGTCAGTTCGAGAGGATACGGCCTGTTCATGAACAGGTTCGAGTTCTCCGTGTTCGACATCGATTCGACGAACGACGGCACCTTCATGCTGACCGTCCGTGACGAGGCGCCGCTCGATCTGTATATATTCGCCACAGACAAAATGGCCGACGTCCTGTACGGCTATTCGGTGCTGACCGGTTTCGCCCCGCAGCCCGCCGACTGGGTGTACGGCACACAGGTGTGCCGGTACGCGCCCGATTTCAGCACCGTCGACGGCGTCCTTGCCATGGAAAAAGCCATGGAGGAGAACGGATTCCCCTGGGACGCGGTGATCCTCGAGGGCTGGGACACCGATGACCCGGACAAGATCGCCGAGCTGAAGAAACTCTGCGACCGCCTGCACGCGAAAGGCAAGCACGTCATGGTATACCAGGCCTGCGGTATGATCCCTTCCAATGCGGCGGAACGCTACGGCATGAAGCCGGAATATATGCTGCGCAAGGCTTCCGACTTATCGCCCGACCTGGAAGAAGTCGTGAGCTACAACCCGGCGGACAACCCGGGGAAAGGCCGTCACCGGTATCTGGACATCACCAACCCCGAAGCGCTCGACTGGTGGCTCGGCACAGTCTGGGGTAAACTGCTGAACGAATGCGGCGTGGAAGGTTGCAAGATCGATTTCTGCGAACTTCTTCCGGATAACGAACCGCTCCTGTTCGCCGACGGGCGAAAGACGCCGGGGGCTCACCACTGGTATCCGACCATGTACAACACGATCATGTTCCGGGAATACAGCAAGCAGCCGCACGGCGGCATGAATCTGTCCCGCGGCGGCGGGATCGGCGCGCAGCGCTATCCGGTCATCTGGGCCGGTGACCAGACAAGGGAATGGTTCTTCCTCAAGGTCGCGATCCGTGCCGTCCTGTCTGCCGGGCTTTCCGGTCTTCCTTTCTTCACCTACGACATGGCCGCCTACAGGCCGGGATTCGACCCCGAGACCGATCCGGAGCCCGAGGTGTTCGCGCGCGGGACCGAGTACACCTGCTTCATGCTGAACATCCAGACGCACGGCACGGTCAGCCGCCCGTACGACTTTGACGAATACACACGCGAGATCTACCGCATCTACTCGAACATGCACGACGCCCTGAGGCCGTACCTTGTCGAGCAGGGAAAGATCAGCTGCAAGACGGCCCTCCCGCTCGTTCGCGCGCTTCCTCTGTGGGACGCGTCTGACCCGGTATGCCTTGACTGCGAAGACGAGTTCATGCTCGGCGACGCCTTCCTGGTTGCCCCCGTCCTCGACAGAGTCGACAAACGGGACGTATACCTGCCTGCAGGCACCTGGCGCGACATTTATTCCGGCCGCATCTACGACGGGAAACAGACGCTCGCAGACTACCGTGCGCCACTGTGTAAACTTCCGCTTTTCGTGAATGAAAACTCGGCTTCCGCCGCGCTTCCGGCCGTGCTGAAAGCGATCGATCCGTTCATCCGTAAGATCGAGGCCATGAGCAAATAGAATCAGTCCGCCGCAGGGCTTGTCCCCTTTGTAAGAAAAAATATTGCATTCCCGTTTTTTCTATGATATAATGATGGGGCTTTGAAGGGGTATAGCTCAGTTGGTAGAGTACTGGTCTCCAAAACCAAGGGTCGTGGGTTCAAGTCCTTCTGCCCCTGCCAGAATAGGATTACCATTTTAACAAGTGGTAGTCCTTTTTTGTTTTTGTCAAATGGTTGTAATGAATAATTCTTTACAATGTGTTGACAAAAAGCAGAACACGTGTATAATTGTATTAACGACTTTTTATGGGAGGACAGCAAATGGCAACCACAAATCTTAATATCAGAATCGACGAGGATTTAAAGAAAAATGCGGAAATCCTTTTTTCAGATCTCGGGCTCAATATGTCTTCTGCAATTACGATCTTTTTGAAATCAGCGGTTGATTATCGCGGAATCCCTTTTGAGATCCGCAAATCGAACCATGCGGTATCTGTCGATGACGAAGATATCTTAGTTGTATCGAAAAAACTGATCGATAAAAACAGGCAGGCATATGAGTTGCTTGCGAAATGAAGATAATCACAAAAAAACAAATAATCATGCTGCATGATCAACTCATATCCGAAACCGGCGGCACACCCGGGCTGCGCGACGAAGGACTGCTAGAGTCCGCGCTGTTTGCCCCGTTTCAGTTGTTCGGCAACGAAGAGCTGTATCCGTCAATAATCGAAAAAGCTGCACGTTTGGGATTCGGGCTGGTGAAAAATCATGCATTCATCGATGGAAACAAAAGGATCGGGGCACACGCGATGCTAATCTTCCTCGCTTTGAATGAGATTGAAACAGATTACACCCAAGATGATTTGGTTAACATCATTTTGGGTGTTGCTTCTGGACAAAACGACTATTCTGACCTGCTTGGCTGGGTGAGAGTACATACGATTGAGGGGTAAAACACTATGTCAGAAAAAAAGATACCTGACCCGAATACCGTTTTCCCAATTCCCGGATACAAACAAGAAGTATACGTTAAGCCAACAATCAATAATCCAAATATCATTGTGGGTGATTTCACTTATATCGCAGATAACGATTTTGAAAAACACGTTTCGCATCTTTACGATTGGAATGGTGACAAACTTGTAATCGGCAAGTTCTGTCAGATTGCGGCAGGTGTAGAATTCATCATGAACGGTGCAAACCACCAGATGAACGCAATCACAACCTTTCCGTTCTACACGCTGGAAGGCTGGGATATGAAGCCTCCCGCAAAGGCCGATCTTCCCTTTAAGGGCAATACCATTATCGGAAACGACGTGTGGATCGGGCAGAATGCGGTCATTCTCCCTGGCGTTCATGTCGGGGATGGTGTAATCATCGGTGCAAACAGTATCGTCGGCAGCGACATCGATCCATACACGATTGTTGTCGGGAATCCGGCAAGACCGCTGAGAAAACGGTTTGACGACGAATTGATCGACCTGCTGCTAAAATTCAAATGGTGGGACAAAGGCATTTGTGAGATCAATGACCTAATACCGTTGCTGACGTGCAGTGATATTGAAAAAGTCAAGTCTGAAATTCAGGCCATTATTAATACAAAACGATAGGGTGTAGATCTTATGACTACTCAGGTTTAGCTGAAACCGTAATCTTCAGTCAAAGCAGGACCGCTGTTTGAAAGACGGCGGCCCTGTTTCTTTCTTTTTGTTCCGTACAATCGCTGCCTGAACTAACGAAATCTCTCGCCTGGAAGGCCGCTTTTCCTTGACACGGCCGACGCTTTATGGGATAATTAAGCATGTAAATAACACCTTTGAAGATAATTCACTAACGAAAGGAAAAGGCTGCTCCCGAAAGGAGCCGCCATCGGATCTGTGATGAAAAAAACAGATGTTGTCATCATTGGCGCCGGCGCCGTAGGCAGCGCGCTGGCGCGCGAACTCTCGAAATACCGGCTGGACGTCACGGTGATCGACAAGAACGAAGACGTCGGCGGAGATATTTCCAAATCCAACAGCGCCATCATCCATACCGGTTACGACGCATCGCCCGGCACGCTGGAAAGCCAGCTGGTCGTTGCGGCGAACCCCATGTACGACAGGATCACGAAAGACCTTGACGTTCCGTTCGCGCGGATCGGCGCCATCCTGCCGGCGTTCAACGACGAGCAGTTCGAAAAGCTGCCCGTGCTGAAGCACAAAGCCATGATGAACCGGGTGTATGACGTCGAATACAAAACCGGCGAGGAACTGCTGAAGATGGAGCCGGAACTCAACCCCTGCGTCAAGGGCGGCCTTTACATCCCGCGCGAAAGCATCATAGATCCCTTCCTTCTGGTCATCGGCATGGCGGAGAACGCCGCAGACAACGGTGTGCATTTCATGCTGAGCACCAAGGTGACGGATATCACCGTGGAGAACGGCTCCGTCAGATCCGTCAAGACGGACAAGGGCGACGAGATCCGCGCCGGATTCGTCATCAACGCGGCCGGTCTTTACTGCGACGAAGTGGCGTCGTACGTCGGAAAAGGGGATTACTATGTGACCCCCCGTAAGGGCCAGTTCTACATCCTGGACAAAAACACGTCCTGCCGCGTCAGCACCATCGTCCTGCCGATCCCCACGAAGATCACGAAAGGGAAACTGATGTGCCCGACGATCCACGGAAACATGCTGGTCGGTCCCACGGCCGAGGATCTGCTCGACAAGACGGACAAGAGAACGACAGCGGACGGCCTTGCCAGCATCGCGGCGGACGTTTCCAAGATGGTCCCAGGCGTCATGATCCGCGACACCATCACGCAGTACTGCGGTCTGCGCGCGCAAAGGAACCCCGAGGGTCTCAATATCGACATGTACGACGACCTTGCCGGATACGTGAACATCTCCGGCGTCCGCTCGACCGGACTGACAGGTTCTGTCGCCATCGCGAAATATGTCGTCGACCTGATGCTCCAGAACGGTCTCAAGGCAGAGTTCAGGACCGACTTCAACCCGATCCGCCGCGGAACGCCCCGGTTCGACGAGCTGACGGACGAGGAACGCCGCGAACTGATCCGCAAGGATCCGCGGTACGGCAATATCGTCTGCCGCTGCGAAACGGTGACGGAAGGCCAGATATGCGATGCGATCCACCGGACGCTCGGCGCCCGCACGGTGGACGCGGTCAAGCGCCGCGTACGCGCAGGGATGGGCCGGTGCCAGGGAGGATTCTGCGGACCGAAAGTCATCGAGATCCTTTCCCGCGAACTCGGCATCCCGGTCGAAGAGATCCGCAAGAACGAGCCGGGCTCTGAAATGACTGTCGGCAATATCCGCTGACCGGAGGTGAACCAAATGCAAGGAAAAACATATGACGTAATCGTTATCGGCGCAGGCCCCGCGGGACTTGCCGCCGCTATCGGCGCAAAAGAAAACGGAGCCGGAAGCGTTCTGATCCTGGAACGCGACGCGACCCTCGGCGGGATCCTGGAGCAGTGCATCCATCCCGGGTTCGGGCTCAAGTATTTCGGGGAGGAACTGACCGGACCGGAATACGCCGGCAGATTCATTTCCCTTGTCAAGGAAAAAGGCGTGGAGTACAAGACCGGCACCATGGTGCTTGAAGTTTCCGCGAACAGCGTTTGCGCCGTCAATCCGGAGGACGGGCTCGTCACCTTCTCGGCAAAAAGCATCGTTCTCGCGATGGGCTGCCGCGAGCGCACCCGCGGCGCGATCGCAGTGCCGGGCACGCGTCCGGCAGGCATCTATACGGCAGGAAGCGCGCAGCGCCTGATCAACCGCCAGCATATCATGGTGGGCAGACGCGTCGTCATCCTCGGCTCCGGCGACATCGGCATGATCATGGCCCGCCGCCTGACGCTGGAAGGAGCGAAAGTGCTTGCGGTCGCCGAGATCATGGATTACACGGCAGGCCTGACGCGCAACCGCGTCCAGTGCCTGGAGGATTTCGACATCCCGCTGCTTCTGAGTCATACCGTCGTGGAGATCAAAGGGAACCGCCGCGTCGAAGGCGTCGTGATTGCCACGGTCGATCCCGAAACGAGAAAACCCATTGAAGGGACGGAAAAGCTTTATGAGTGCGACACCTTGCTGCTCTCGTGCGGCCTGATCCCCGAAAACGAGCTTTCCAAAAAAAGCGGGATCGTTCTGGACAGGACCACGGGCGGCCCTGTCGTCAACCAGTTCATGCAGACGAACCTGAGATCCGTGTTCGCCTGCGGGAACGTCGTCCACGTGAACGACCTGGCGGACAACGTTACCGAGGAAAGCCTTCGGGCAGGGAAGGCGGCAGCCGCTTTCGCAAACGGAACGCTTCCGCAGGACGAAAAACAGATCCCGACCGTGCCGGGCAACAACGTGCGGTACATCTGCCCGCAGAAACTGTGCCGCGGCGCCGACGCGACGCTGTTCTTCCGCGCCGCTTCGCCGGCAAGGAACGTCACGCTGTCCGTCGTCATCAACGGCGGGCAGGTGATCAAAAAGAATCTGCTCCGCGTCAATCCCGGCGAGATGGAACACGTCGATCTTACGGCGGATCAACTGGCGACGGCCGATTCCGTAACGATCGACATCATTTGAGAGGACTGGAGGCGACAGCACATGGCTGAAAAGAAAATCATCTGCATCACATGCCCGCAGGGCTGTATCATCACCGTCGAAGGCGACGCGGCCAGCGGCAGGATTGATTCCGTGAAAGGATTCTCCTGTCCCCGCGGCAAGAAATACGCCGAAAGCGAGTTCGTCCACCCCGTCAGGATCCTGACGTCGTCCGTCAGATCCGACATCCGCCCGGACTGCCCGCTCCCCGTCCGAACGGCAGGACCCATCCCGAAGGAACTGCTCTTCGAGGGGATGGAGGAGATCCGGAAGATCACCGTTCACGGAAAGATCGGCATCGGCGACGTCATCGTGAAAAACTTCCTCGGGACAGGCACGGATCTGATCGCATCCGGCAGTATCGAGTAACAAATCCGCCCGGGCGGCGCATCCAGGATTTCGGTCCGGATGTCCGTCCGGGGACTTTTTTGTTTTTGCTGGTTTTCTCTATTGAAAAACAGTCTGTATCGGAGTATACTTTGTTGCGATCGTGCGGCGTACCATTCATACCGCGCGGCCTAGGAGATCTTTTTCGCAATGATTGCCACCGCTGTAATTACAATACTGACATTTTTGACGCTGTCCCTGTCGATCCTGCTGTTCCCGTCGATAAAACTCGGAAAGATCCGGATCGGGACCTACTGGGTAACGGCTCTCGCCGGCGCCCTGCTGCTCCTTTGCTGCGGGCTCGTCCCGCTAAGGACCGTCTGGGACGCCCTGACGGACACGTCTGCCATCAACCCGCTCAAGATCCTGGTGCTGTTTTTCTCCATGACATTCCTGTCCGTGCTGCTTGACGAGGTCGGCCTTTTCCGGTTCCTGGCCAAGAAGGCGACGTCCGTGACCGGATCCTATCAGTTCTCGCTGTTCGTGGCGCTGTACTGCCTTGTCTCGATCCTGACCATCTTCACCTCCAACGACATCATGATCCTCACGCTGACGCCCTTCATCTGCTTTTTCTGCAAAAATACGCGCATCAACCCGCTTCCGTACCTCGTCAGCGAATTCGCGGCCGCCAACACCTGGTCGATGATGCTCATCATCGGCAATCCCACCAACATCTACCTGGCGACGTCTGCCGGGATCGATTTTCTCTCCTACCTGCGCGTCATGCTGCTGCCGACCATCGCAGCAGGACTCGTGGAGTTCGCGCTGATCGTGCTCGTTTTCCGAAGGCAGCTGAAGAAAAAACTGGAAACGCAGGAGGACGACTTCGTCATCAAAAGCAAACCGGACCTTGTCATCGGTCTGATCCACCTTTTCGTGTGCCTTGTCTTCCTCGTCCTTTCCGGTTATGTCCACCTGGAAATGTGGCTGATCTCCGCGGCCTGCGCCTTGTCGCTGCTGCTGTGCACCGTGATTGTACGGTTTGTCCGGCGGGACGGGTGGTGCTATCTGACAACGTCGTTGAAACGGCTCCCTTGGCAGCTTATTCCGTTCGTGATGAGCATGTTCGTCATCGTCATCTGCCTCGGTCACCAGGGCATCTCGGAAGAACTCGGCCGTTTGCTCGGCGATAAAGCCTGCGTATGGACGTACGGGGCATCCTCTTTCCTGGCCGCCAACCTGATCAACAACATCCCCATGAGCATGCTGTTCAGCACGCTGCCAGGGGACCTGTCGTCCCTTTCCGGTCTGCAGGCTGTTTTCGCATCCGTCATCGGCAGCAACATCGGCGCCTTCCTGACGCCCATCGGGGCGCTCGCGGGCATCATGTTCACGTCTTTAACCGAGCGGTTCGGCATCCGGTATGGCTACCGCGAGTTTATCAAATACGGCGTCATTATTGCCGTTCCGACCATCGTCACGGCCCTGCTCGTGCTTTCGCTGGTCCTGCGCTGAAACGATCTGAAACGATCATCTCCGAAAACGGTTGCCTTCCCCGCCGCCCTGTTGTATAATGGTATCGGAATCATAATTCACGACAGAAAGGGGTATACTTATGGAAATGGAATTTTACCGCTGCGTGCACTGCGGCCAGATCATCGCGATCGTCAAGAAGACCGGCGTGCCGGTCATCTGCTGCGGAGAAAAGATGCAGAAGATCGAACCGGGGACGACGGACGCCTCCCTGGAAAAGCACGTTCCCGTGTACAAGGTCGAAAAAGGGAAGGTGACCGTTCAGATCGGCTCTGTCCTGCACCCAATGCTCCCGGAGCACTATAT
>JAFSSK010000085.1 GCA_017451045.1 Clostridia bacterium | reverse complement strand
GCTGGGCGGGCGCCACCTCGTTGTGCTCCGTCTTGGCAAGGATCCCGAGCTTCCAGAGTTCGTCGTTCAGGTCCTCCATGAAGGCCGCAACGGACGGCTTTAATGCGCCGAAATAATGATCATCCAGCTCCTGTCCCTTCGGCGGCTTCGCGCCGAACAGCGTCCTCCCGGTAAACCGAAGGTCAGGGCGCAGGTCATACATTTCTCTCGTGATCAGAAAGTATTCCTGCTCCGGACCCACAGAAGAGACGACCCGCTTGGCCGTGTCGTTTCCGAACAGCCGCAGGATGCGCAGCGCCTGGCGGCTCAGCACCTCCATGGAGCGCAGGAGCGGCGTCTTTTTGTCCAGCGCATGTCCTCCGTAGGAACAGAAAGCCGTTGGAATGCAGAGCGTCTTTCCCTTGATGAACGCGTAGGATGTCGGATCCCAGGCCGTATAGCCGCGCGCTTCGAACGTCGCGCGCAGGCCTCCCGACGGGAACGAGGACGCGTCAGGCTCTCCCTTGATGAGTTCCTTCCCCGAGAACTCCATGATCACGCTGCCGTTGGGGGCGGGCGAGATGAATCCGTCGTGTTTTTCCGCCGTGATGCCGGTCAGCGGTTGGAACCCGTGCGTGAAATGGGTCGCGCCGTGCGCCACCGCCCAGTCCTTCATCGCCTGCGCCACCGCGTTGGCGACGCCGATATCCAGTTCCGTTCCCTCGTCGATCGTCTTTCTGAGGGACGCGTACACCTTCGCGGAGAGCTCCGCACGCATGACGCGGTCGTCAAAGACCAGACTTCCGAAATAATCCGATACTGTGCTCATTTGAAAAACTCCTTCCTTTTACAAAAAAGAGAAAAGGTCTCCGCCGCCTTATGTCAAAACATAAAAGACGCCGTTGCCTTTTCTCCCGTTTTGCAAACTTTTCAATTGAAAAAAGAAAAAGGCGCTTCGGATCCCGCGATCCAAAGACGCCATTGCCTTTATGGACGTTATGATACGTCCCCCTTTACGGCATGTCAACTGTTTTTGCAATATTTTTTTCAAAACTTGCAGGATTTTCTGTTTTTTCACTTTTTCTTCCATATATTTATTGACATTCTGCAAGTTGCGTCGTATATTGCTTGCATATGAGCAAAGGCGTTCATAGATGCGCGGGATCACCGCGCACTGATAAACGTCTTTGCTTTTCTTTTTGAAAGGAACAAAAGGGGAATGAAAAAAGAAGGCCAGATACGCATCCCCTCCGGGTGCGCGATCGCAGCAGTGATCTCCCGGGACGGCACGCGGATCTCAGGCGAAACAATCACCCGCGCCATGGTCCCCATGCGCGACCGCTCCAACGGTCTGGGCGGCGGTTTTGCGGGATACGGGATCTATCCGCAGTACAGGGATTTTTACGCGCTGCATATGTTTTTTGACAGCCGCGACACGCGCAAAAGCTGTGAGGCATTTCTGAGAGAATCTTTCGAGATCGTGCAGTCCGAACGCATTCCGACGGTCAAGATCCCCCAGATCACGGACGAACCGATCGTCTGGCGGTACTTCGTCGCGCCGCTTCAGTCCGTGCTTCGGGACCTGCAGCTGGACGAAAAGGAATTCGTCGCGCGCACGGTGATGCGGATCAACGCGGAATGGAAAGGCGCGCATGTGTTTTCCAGCGGAAAGAACATGGGCGCGTTCAAAGCCGTCGGCTTCCCCGAGGACGTGAGCCGATACTACCGCCTTGAAGAGTACAGCGGTTATTCCTGGACGTCGCACGGACGCTATCCCACCAACACGCCCGGCTGGTGGGGCGGCGCGCATCCGTTCACGCTGCTGGACTATTCCGTCGTCCACAACGGCGAGATCTCCTCGTATGACGCGAACCGCAGGTTCATCGAGATGTTCGGCTACCGCTGCACGCTCCTCACGGACACGGAAGTCATGACCTATATCCTGGACTATCTCGTACGCAGGCAGGGGCTCTCACTTGAAGAAGCCGCGAACGTCATCGCCGCGCCGTTCTGGAGCACGATCGCGCAGGAAAAGGACGAAGAGCGAAAGGCACGCCTTTCCTATCTGCGAACCGTTTTCCCGAGTCTTCTCGTCACCGGTCCCTTTTCGATCGTGCTGGGATTCAGCGGCGGTCTCATGGCGCTCAACGACCGTTTGAAGCTGCGGTCCATGGTCGTCAGCGAAAAGGACGGCTTTGTTTATATCGCCAGCGAGGAGGCTGCGATCCGGGCGATGGAACCGGACGCGGATCATATCTGGTCGCCGACCGGAGGCGAAGCGG
>JAFSSK010000084.1 GCA_017451045.1 Clostridia bacterium | reverse complement strand
GTAGATGCTGAGGAGGATCAGGTCGTCCGGCAGCTGCTTCGTCGGATAGGCGGCAAGGAGAACCGCGACGCGGATCTCATCGCCGTGCTCCGCCGCATAGACGGCCGCCATGGCGCCGCCGAGCGAATGTCCGCCGACGAATTCATTTTCATAATCGTATGCTGCCAGCACCCCGGATGCCTTGTCCGCCGCAAAGAACGCGAACCGGAACGGCATTTTGAGAAGGCACACGTCCATGCCCTGCGAGGCGAGGCGGTGCAGAAGAGGCGCGTAGGCGGTCTCCTCCACCTTGGCGCCGGGATAAAAGACAAGCAGGTTTTCCTCCGACGGCCCGTCAAAGAACCAGCCGTAGTCCGTCGGAGAGACCAGGACTGTTCCGTCGGACCGCAGCGCCGAAAGCGCGGTCTCGTCCGCGCGATAGTAGTTCATTGCATAGATGAAAAACGCGGCGGCAAGGACCGCGACGAGACAGACGGGAAGGAGCCATATCCGTTTCTTCTTTGTAGAGCCGGTCAATTATATCTCTCCTTTAGAGGCGGGGTTTGATGTTATAAGTATATACCTATATCATGGAATGCAACAGGAATCAGGAAAGCGCCTGCTCGATAGCCCGTTCGATAAAGGTGTTTAGAGAAATGCCGGACAGTTTCGCCTGCACAGCTGCGCGTTCATGAACGGCCGGTTTGATACGGATATTCAGTTTGCCGGAATACGGCCGCTCCGGCTCAACGCCATCCTGTTTGCACCAGGCAAGATAATCGTCAATGGACGCTTTGAATTCTCTCTCCAGCTCGTCCACGGATGATCCCTGAAAGGTAATGACAGCGCGGGTATTGATCACTATACCGGTGAATATCTGGGCTTCGTCGTCATATTCGACTTTTCCTACATATCCCTTATAAGTCATGATATGTAACCCTTGCGTTTGTAAATTAATCCAACTCCTATATGATACTGATTTTTAGTACTATTGTCAATTCTATCCGATTCTCTCTCGATTACTTATTATGTATCTGCGCTTCCTCCACTCTTTTCATGAGCTCGCTGAACCGGATACCGAGCGCTTCCGAGATCCTCCAGAGCGTGTCGATCTTCGCGTCGATACTGCCGTTTTCGATCATCGCCAGATGGCTGCGCGATACCGCAGCAAGGCCTGACAGCACTTCCTGCGTAATTCCTTTCTCGATACGGATCTCCCGGATCAACTGACCGGTCACATGGTTGTCGTACATCGTTTTTCATCCCCCTTTCGGACGGCAGCTGCCATCCTTCATAGGGAATGTTTTTTTGCGAACTTTATCCGGTTCTTACGGATTCTATTGTACGAAAATAGACCGGCGGGACTGTCTACCCTGTCAGACAATACCGCCGCCAACCTGTGTTACCGTATGTATGTTCGTATACGAATCAATCTTCTGGAAAGGAATCGAAAATGAAAGAGAAAAAACGCAGAGGGTTCGGCTCATTTCTCCGAATCGTGATCATTATCATAATCGTAGCCGCGGTGGTGCGGGCAGTCGGCATGCGGCAGCAAAAACGCAGTGACAGCCGTTCGGCGAGCTCCGCTTCGGAGGTTTCCGTGACACCGGCGTCCACTGCAACACCTAAGCCGTCAGCAACGCCGAAGCCGACGGCTACACCGAAGCCGACCGAAACGCCGACAGATACACCTGCGCCCACGGATACGCCTTCAGAAGAAGGATCGGGAGAAGAACCGGCACAGGAGGAAGAAGCTGCGTCGTCTGAAAGTGAAAGCGCATCTTCTGAAGAGAGTTCCACGATCCTGGATTCCGTCGTGACGCCGGAGTTCAAAGAAGCAATGGACAGTTACGAAGCGTTCTTCGATGAGTACATCGCCTTCATGGAGCGGTATTCCAAGTCGGACAATGCCGCAGCCATGATGATGGATTATATGCGCTTCATGACGCAATATATGGAAACAATAGAGGAAATGGACGATATCGACACGGAAACGCTGTCAGAGGCTGATGAACTGTATTACCTGGAAGTGTACAGCCGGATCATGAAAAAGCTGGTCGAGGCAGGACAGGCGATGTAAGACTATTCATGGGCTATGCCCATGAATAAGTCATACATATCCGGTATTCCATGAATCACCGTATCATAGACGATCGTCAAATCCATCTCTCCGTAATCATGAACGATGATATTACGCATCCCCCTTATGGCTTTCCATGGCACTTCGTTATGTACTGCTGTGACATGCTCCCACCACCTAAGAGGTGGGGGCTTCCCGCTCAATAGCCCTATCGGGCTAAGTATCAACGGGCTATCCCCGTGTGCCCCACGGTTCTTTTTCTGTGCTATGCGGACAGTATCCGCATCCCTTCGTTCCTGATATTGACTGCTGCGTTCACGTCCCTGTCATGGCTGGCCCCACATTCGGGACATACCCAT
>JAFSSK010000083.1 GCA_017451045.1 Clostridia bacterium | reverse complement strand
TAGATATAATCCGTATTGCTCTTGTCCGTGTCGCTGTTTTCCGCGACAAGGACGCGCGCGTCTTTGCTAACGACGATGTTGTGATAGGTCCCGGCGGTGACATTGTAGTACTTGCAGGGCTCCATCTCGACCGGCTCGCGGTTTTTGCCGATGAACAGCGTGGCCTTCCCCGTCAGCAGCACGAACACCTCGTCTGTTTCCAGATGCGCCTCGATGTATGTGTTCTTTTCATATTCAGGACACCAGTTCAAAAACGCAAGTGTCCAGGTCTTGTACTCCACGACGCGCTTGTATCCGCTGCCGTTGTATTCCTTGATTTCAAGCCCTTCCGCCATATGTATCGCCTTTCTTTTTTCTTCCGGTTCCCGCACGTATGGGCGTCACCGGTTTATTGTTGGAATCGGGTATGCCGGCAGGCCGGGCAGAAAAGCCCGTCCTTCAAGAAGAATTATATCATTTCTCCCTGTTTTGTCAACCAAAAACCGACGCCCGGCGCGTGTTTTTCTGCTTTGCACTCACCGCGGCCGCCCCGTCCCGGACGGATCGAAATTACGGTTGAAATCAAACCGCTTTTCCTATATAATAGTATTATCCCCGATATGGTAATCCCATATCCTGAAAAAGAGGTTCCATTATGGATCAGACAACAGAAAGCAACCGCCCGTTGAAACTGAATTTCAAGCGCACGTTTCTCATAGGGTTCGCGTTTTTCGGCATCCTGCTGCTCTGGCAGGTCTATGATTCCTGGTGCCCGACGTTCCTGACTGACATCTTCGCCAGGAACATGTTCGGGATGTCATCCGCGGAGCTGAAAGAATCTGGCGCGGAAAAGATCCTGGAAGTCCAGTGGCTCGTCGGGATCATCATGGCCTGTGACAATCTGGCCGCACTGATACTGCTTCCTATTTTCGGGAGCCTTTCGGACCGCACAAAAACGCCCATCGGCAAACGGATGCCCTTCATCCTGACCGGTACGCTCGTATCTGCACTCGCGTTCCCCTTCATCCCGCTTTTCTTCCATTACAACAACATCGCCGCGATGATCGTTATGATGGCCATCGTCCTGATGTTCATGATGATGTACCGCAACCCGGCTGTCGCGCTGATGCCTGACATCACGCCCAAGCCTCTTCGCGCCAAAGCCAACGGGATCATCAATATCATGGGATATCTCGGCGGTGCGGCCGCTACCGTTCTCGGTATCTTCCTCAAACTCAGTTCCTACATCAATGCTGCAGATGAAGCAAGAAAACTCTGGATCATCGAGATCCCGTTCATCATCGCTTCGCTTCTCATGGTCATCTCCGCGTTCGTCCTGTTCGCCACCATCAAGGAGAACAAGCTGGCGGAGGAACTCCACGACAGTCTGGAGGAAGGCGAAAGACTGGCGGCCGTCGAACAGCCGATCGATGACGACAAGCCGATGCCGAAAGCGAACAAGATCATGCTGTTCGCCATCCTGGGCGCGGAATTTTTGTGGTTCATGGCGGACAACGCCATCGGCACCTATATCGGCAACTACGTAATCTACTATCTCAATTCTTCATCCAGTTCCACCATGATCCTGACGATCCTCGGCGGCGTCGCTTCCGTGATCGGCTTCGCGACCGCCGGTATGATCGCGGACAAGATCGGACGGAAATGGACCATCAGCATCGGACTGGCGCTGACATTCTGCGGGTATATCCTGATGGCGTTCATCCTGCCTACGGGCAAAGTCGGAGCAGACGGCCTCTATTCGTTCCCCGTCCTGCTGTTCGCAGTCTGGGCGATCAAGGGATTCGGCATGGCGCTCGTTCACAACTGCTCGTTCCCGATGGTCGTCGAGCTCTGCTCCTCCAAAAAGATCGGCAAGTTCACCGGTTACTACTATGCGGCCAGCATGTCCGCACAGACCATTACCCCCATCCTGCTGGGCCTGCTTCTGAGCCGCCTGGCCGCATGGCGGGTCCTCCCGATCTACGCAGCCATCCTTATCTGCCTGAGCTTCGCCGTCTTCACCATCCTGGTCAAGAACATCAAAGCAAGGAAAGTCTCCAACGCGAAAGGCCTCGAGGCCCTGGATTCCGGAGACTGATCTCAGTCATCTCAGTTTCAAGATGATATATTATCAAAGGCCGTGTGAGTTTTCGCCCACACGGCCTTTTCTCATTTTTGGGGTTCTGTCCATTTGAAACTGGACGTCAGAAGGACTGTCTTCTCTTCCAGCACGCTTAAGATCCCGTTGCCGATCTCGGCATGGCGGACTTCGCCGTTTCCGTCGTAAACGCGGCAGGCGCCGCACACCACCGCCGTACAGAACGGGATGTGGCCGGCCAGAATGGCCAGTTCCCCGTCCACCGCACGCACGGACAGCTGGTAGGCGTCATCTTCGAAGATCACGCCGGCGGGCGTGGTGATCTGCAGGTTGTATGTATTCACTGGATCACTCCTTAATCTGTTTTGCCTTTTCGACAGCCTCTTCGATCGTTCCCACGTACAAGAACGCGCTTTCGGGGAGGCTATCGTATTTGCCTTCCAGAATCTCCTTGAAGCTGCGGATCGTGTCTTTCAGCGGGACGTATTTCCCCTCGAATCCGTTGAACTGCGCCGCCACGTTCAGGGGCTGGGACAAAAAGCGCTGAATCTTTCTGGCTCTTGACACGGTCAGTTTGTCTTCCTCGCTGAGTTCGTCGATACCCATGATCGCGATGATGTCCTGAAGTTCGTTGTACCGCTGCAGGATTCCCTGCACGCCTTTTGCCACCTGATAGTGTTCCTCTCCGACTACGTCCGGCGTCAGGATACGGCTGGTAGATTCCAGCGGATCAACCGCGGGGTAAATGCCCTGAGAGGCAATGCCGCGGGCCAGCACCGTCGTGGCGTCCAGATGAGCGAACGTCGTGGCGGGAGCCGGGTCTGTCAGGTCGTCTGCAGGCACGTATACGGCCTGAATGGACGTGATGGACCCTCTGTTCGTGGACGTGATCCTCTCCTGCAGCGCTCCCATTTCGGTAGCCAGCGTCGGCTGGTATCCGACGGCGGACGGCATTCTGCCGAGAAGTGCGGACACCTCACTGCCCGCCTGGGTGAAACGGAAAATATTGTCGATGAATAGAAGGACGTCCTGCCCTTCGCGGTCGCGGAAATACTCGGCCATGGTAAGCCCGGCAAGTCCCACGCGCATACGCGCTCCGGGGGGCTCGTTCATCTGTCCGTAGACAAGCGCCGTCTTTTTGATGACGCCCGATTCTTTCATTTCGTTGTAAAGGTCGTTTCCCTCACGGGTCCTCTCGCCGACTCCCGTGAACACGGAAATGCCGCCGTGTTCCGTGGCGATGTTGTGGATCAGTTCCATGATAAGGACCGTCTTGCCGACGCCCGCGCCGCCGAAAAGGCCTATCTTGCCGCCCTTGGCATACGGGCAGATCAGGTCCACGACCTTGATGCCTGTTTCCAGTATCTCCGTCGTCGTTTTCTGCTCTTCGAACGAGGGGGCGGGTCTGTGGATCTCCCACCGCTCCACGTCCTCGGGAGCGGGCTGGTCGTCAACTGGTTCGCCCAGGACGTTGAAGATCCTGCCGAGCGTCTTCTCGCCGACCGGCACTGAGATGCATCTGCCCGTGTCTGTCACGTCAAGTCCGCGCACCAGTCCGTCTGTCGAACTCATTGCCACGCAGCGGACGACGTTGTCGCCGATGTGCTGGGCCACTTCCGCTACGAGCTTTTTATCGCCGTTCCGGACTTCCAGCGCGTTCAGCAGCTGCGGGAGTTCCCCGTCCGCGAATCTGACGTCTATGACAGGTCCGATGACCTGTATCAATTTTCCGACATGTGTCTTGATTGTTTTATCCATTCGCATATGCCTCTTTCGTTTGTGCTCAGGCCGTACTAGGTCCCGGATCCGCCGATGATCTCCGTGATCTCCTGGGTAATGGCGCCCTGCCGCGCTCTGTTGTACTTCAGCTGCAGATCATCAATCATTGCGCTTGCGTTCTTGGTGGCCGAATCCATGGCCATCCGTCTGGCGGACAGCTCGCTGGAAAAGCATTCCGAAACGCATCCGTAGATCCTGCCGGACAGGTATTCCGGAACGGCTGCCGTCAGGACCGTCTCCTGGTCCGGTTCGAACAGGATGTCCTCCCTGACGATCATCGGGTCGTCGTCCCGTTCAAGCGGAAGCAGCTTCTGCATCCGCACTTCGTGCGAGAGCAGCGTCTGGTATTCCGTATACAGGATATAGACAGCGTCGAATTCTTCCGCAAGGTATCCGTTCACGATGCGCGCGCCAGCCCCGGCAGATTCATCCAGGCTGAACTTTTCGACGGAATCCGAACTGTCGAACAGTTCGTATCCGTGGTTCTCGCAGTACTCCCTGATCTTTTTGCCGATCGGATACGTCCTGACGTTCCTTCCTGAAGAGAATTCTCTAAGCCGTTTGATAACGTCGTTGTTATAGCCGCCCGCAAGGCCCCGGTCTCCGGCTATGCAGATCAGCAGCACCGTGTTTTCCGGCCTTTGCTGCGTGAAAACAGACTCGCATTCCGCCAGATGGGAGAAGATCTCCTTCACCGCCCTCGCGTAAGGCCTGCAGGCTTCCAGCCTGTCCTGCGCCCGTTTCATCTTCGAGGAGGCGACAAGTTCCATGGCCTTGGTGATATGCATCGTGGAATTGACACTGCGGATCCTGCTTTTCAGTTGCTTCGTGTTTCCTGGCACGGACATGCCTCCTCTCCGTAAGAATCCCGTCTTTTGCGGTTACAGTGTTTTAACGAATCTGTCCGTAAACGTGCTGACGGCTTTTTCCAGTTCGTCGGACAGCTGCCCGTCGTACTGGTTGGCCTCCACAGCCGTGATGAAATCAGCGTGCTCCGCGTCCATAAACGCGCAGAGCTCCTTTTCGTAAAGCGCGACTTTGTCCACAGGCACGTCGCGCAGATAATCGTTGACCGCCGCGAAAACGATCGCGACCTGACAGCCAGCTCTGACCGGAGAGGTCTTGTTCTGCTTGAGCACTTCAACGATCCGCTCGCCCGTTGCCAGACGCCGCTTGGTGTCCGCGTCCAGATCGGATCCGAACTGGGCGAAGCTCTGCAGTTCCCTGTACTGGGAATACAGCAGCTTCAGAGGCCCTGACACCTTTTTCATCGCTTTCAGCTGGGCTGAGCCGCCGACACGGCTGACCGAAATGCCCGGGTTAACTGCCGGCATGATCCCGGCGTGGAACAACTCGCTCTCCAGGTAGATCTGTCCATCCGTGATGGAAATGACGTTGGTGGGTATATAGGCGGAAACGTCGCCCGCCTGCGTTTCGATGATCGGCAGTGCCGTGATGCTTCCCCCGCCGTAAGCGGCGTCGACACGGGCCGCGCGCTCAAGAAGTCTCGAATGCAGATAGAACACATCTCCTGGGTACGCCTCGCGTCCGGGCGGTCTGCGGATCAGCAGGGACAGCGCACGGTAGGCGACCGCGTGTTTGGACAGATCGTCATAAACGATGAGCACGTCTTTGCCCTGCGCCATGAAGTATTCTGCCATCGCGCATCCGGAATAGGGTGCGATGTACTGCAGCGGGGACGTTTCCGAAGCGGTCGCGGAAACAATGATCGTATAGGGCATTGCGCCAGCCTTGTCCAGCGTCTCCGCCAGCTGCGTCACAGTGGAGTTTTTCTGTCCGATCGCCACGTAGACGCAGAGCACGTCCTTGCCGCGCTGGTTGATGATCGTATCCACGGCGATGGTCGTCTTTCCCGTCTGACGGTCGCCGATGATCAGTTCGCGCTGACCGCGGCCGATCGGGATCATGGTGTCAATGGCCTTGATGCCGGTCTCGAGCGGGACCGATACGCTTTTCCGTTTGATGATGCCCGGCGCGACCGATTCGATCGGGCGGGTCATTTCGGTTTCAATGGGGCCCTTGCCGTCGATCGGCTGTCCGAGCGCGTTGACCACGCGGCCTAGCATCGCCTCGCCGACGGGAACGCTTGCCACGCGGCCGGTCCTGCGCACGACGGATCCTTCCTTGATGTCGTTCGCGTTGGACAGCAAGACGATGGAAACGACGTTCTCCTCGAGGTTCAGCGCCATGCCGATATCGCCGCCTTCGAATTCAAGCAATTCGTTGGCCATGCAGTTTTCAAGGCCGTGCGCTTTCGCGATCCCGTCGCCCACGAGGATGACCGTTCCGACTTCCGCCTGTTCGATCTTCGTCTCGTAATTCTTGATTTGCGTTTTTATGATACTGCTGATTTCCTCAGGTCTCAGATCCATATCCTGCTCCTTCTGTTCCGGTCTCCAATTCGGCGTCTGAAAGTCTTGACCGGATCGTATTGAGTTTGCCGCGCACGCTGCCTTCCAGCAGTTCCCCGTCCAGCGTCACCTTCAGGCCGCCGAGCAAAGATGGGTCGACCGAACAATGCAGTTCGACCTTCTTCCCGCTTCGCTTCTCGAGGCTCGCCTGAAGCCTCGTCTGCTGGTCTTTTGTCAGCTGCACGGCGCTGCACACCTCTGCCACGACGATTCCGTGATCCCGGTTGTAAGCCGCCTCGTATTCCGCACAGCAGCCGACCAGGTAGGCCGCATAGCCCTGTTCGGTCATTATTTTGATGAAGTTCCGCGTAAACGGATGAAAGGCGGCAAATGCCTTGTCGATTGCGCCGAGGCGCTCCCCGATGGCAATGTTGGGAGACAGCAGGAACTTGACGTAGTCCCTGTTTTCCGTCAGCACCGTCCGCAAAACGCGCACGTCCTCCAGGATCCTGTCCTCCAGATGCTCGTCCCTGGCAAGCTCTGTCAGAGCGCCGCCGTATTCTTTTTCAAGGTCAGTCATCTAGATTCAGCGGGAGAATCCCTCCGTCAGAGGGAGGAATTGCCCGTCCTTTCTTTTCGATTCAAAATGCAGTCGGCAATGAACCGGTCTCCCGTTTCTTGGCGGGAAGTCATTGCCCGATGTCATCGATGAAACTGTCTATCATCTTGTCGTGATCTTCCTGATTGATCTCACGGCCGATCACTTTCTCCGCGATCTCGACGGAGATGGCGGAGATATCGTCCTTGATCTCGTTCATGGCCTTTTTGCGTTCCTGACTGATCTCTTTGTCCGCCTGGCGGACCATTCCTTCAGCCTTTTCCTTCGCGTCCTTCACGATCTCGTCTTCCAGACGCTCGGCCCGCTCCCTAGCGGTACTCACGATCGCAGTCGCCTCGTCATGGGCGCTCTGCAGTTTGTCCGCATACTCCTGTCGCATGGATTCGGATTCCGCCTTCGCCTGTTCAGCGTCGCTGTAGACGCGGTCGACCTGCGACTGCCGCTGCTGCAGCATGCGTCTGACAGGACGGTACAGGAAAAACCGGAGGATCAGGAACAGGATCAGAAGGTTGACAAGCGATATGACGACAGCCCATATGTTGACGTATACGACATCCATCGTCTGTACATTAGCCAGCATGTCTTAGCCCAACTTTCTCTTTCCTTTATCAGCTGTTTCCTCTTGTGCGGGATTATGCGGCATGAGCCACCAGAATGTTGACGAACAGGTTCGGGGCAACGAAGATCAGCAAAATCGCGATGATCAGGCCGTAAAGACCCGTCGTCTCCGCCACAGCGCATCCCATGAGCATCGTGGATGTCACGGTGCCCCTGCTCTCCGGCTGGCGTCCGATGGCCGTACAGGCGGCCGCCACTGCGTTTCCTTCTCCGATACCGGGACCGATACCGGCGATCATTGCCAGTCCCGCGCCGATGGCGCAACCCATTAAAATAAGTCCGATTGCGAGTGTCATAATACCCTCCGAATTATGTTATTTCTTCTTTTTCTTTTTTGATCGTTTCATGCCTTTTCGGCGGCTCTTCTGGCCGCCCGCTCGGCACGGCGCTTCAGGCGCTTCTCATAAGCTTCTCCCGGGAAGCCGTTGGCAACGTACTGCATCGTCAGCATCGCGAAGATAAATGCCTGCAGACAGCCGCTGAAGATATCGAAATAGAGCGACAGCACAGCCGGGATGCCGACCCGCAGAAACGGGATCTGTCCGAGCAGACCCGGCAGTCCGGCCGTCAGGGACGACAGGAAGACGCCGAGCAGCGACGAGATCACGACGCCGGACAGCACGTTCCCGAAATGACGCATCGTCATGGAGACGGGCGTCGCGAATTCGCTGATGATGTTCATCGGCGTCATCACGGCGATCGGCTCGGTATAGCTCTTGAGGTAATGGAAGAATCCGCCCTTCAGTTTGAAATACGTGATCAGGATGAAGACCAGGATGGCCCAGCCCGCGATGATGTTCAGATCGGACGTGGGCGGGAAGATGCCGAGAAGACTGGACAGACTGGAAAAAGCGGACAGCGCCATGATCGCGCAGATGAAAGGCGAGAACCCCATGAATGCCTGCCCCATGTTGCTCATGACCAGGTTGTCGCACTGCTCGACGATCCACTCGAGCACCAGCTGACGCTTCAGATACGGCTTGACGGACAGTCCGTGCCGCAAAAAAAGGACGAGTCCCAGAATGGCGATCACGACCGCCCAGGAGTTGATCTGCACCTCCGTGATGTAAAGATCCTGCAGCGGCATGGGGATTTGCCAGAGGATGATCGCGCCGGTCAGCGAAACGCCTTCCGTCTGCGGGGTGATCAGCACCTTCAGCACGATGGCGCCGGCAAAAGGCAGGATGATCATGGCCAGGTACAGAATGTCCAGCAGTATGAATTTAAGACTCTTTTTCGTTGCCGTCATCCTCCTTTCCTTCCCGTTCCTGTCCGGCGGAAGATCCGTCGCCTGCCGTGTTGCGGCGGGAGGCGGTCAGCCCGTAAACAAAAACGGTGATCCTGTTGTAAAGCAGCGGCGGGAGCATGGCATAGATGATCTTGTATTCCCATTTCAGCCCGATGACGAGCGCGGACGCCGCGGCGAGCACCGCGACGACCATCAGAAGTCTCATGCTTTGCGAGAACTTCATTTTCTTTTTCGCTTCGTCAGGCTCCAGAAGGACCGCGGACTGCACCGTCAGCCCGAGCAGGAAAAAATGAAGGACCATCACGCAGGCCATGATCAGATTGGACACAAGGACCCCTAGGCACCATCCGCCGGGGATCAGCAGGAAAACAGCCTGCTCCACCGCTGTCATGACGGCGGCACCGGCTGCGATAACGAGCGTCTGTTTTTTTACGACCGGATCGACACGCATTGTCCTGCTTTCCTTTCCGCTGATTTTCACTTTTCTCATTATAACAAAAAGTATTGTATTATTCAAGTAAGGCCCGGCATTTTTTCGGCCGTGTCCCCCGCTTTCGGGGGATACCCTGCGCGCGTTTTGCAAATACCCGTGCATCCTTTGAAAAATTGTGTTATAACCCGTCTTTTACAGTTGAAGCCGAGAAAAACCTGGCTGCAATTGGGTTTTAGGTTCATTATTATGTTATTGCAAGCTGTATTTTTTTAAGGTATTTGGCTAAGCGTTCCTGCTTGACGTGAGCAAGCTGGAATTCT
>JAFSSK010000082.1 GCA_017451045.1 Clostridia bacterium | reverse complement strand
ACATCAAAGCGGAAATAGTCCTGCGTCCTGGGTATTGTGAACACAGCCTCCGTCAGAGACTCTCCGTCCTTCGCTATCCTGACGCCGCCGAAGGGCCGCCAGGAAGTATTCATGGCAATATATTTCGCCGGCGAACACCTAAGGATAATTTCGTCGCCTTCCAGATACAGTTCCTTGATCTGCGGTCCTTGAGACGCATAGAAGTCTCCGTTCTCGAGCGCTTTCATCACGGCGCCGTATTCCAAAGCAGGCGCCTTGATCATGACAAATCCTCCGTAGCGGTCGCAGCGGGGATCGCTGTCCGGATCGTCCAGATGGCAGTCGTCAGCCGCGATGCAGAAAAGCCTTTTCCCGCGGCGCAGCATCTCGTCGTACATTCCGGGATTGTATTCGTAAACACCGCCTATGACAAAAGAGAGGTGGTTATAGATCTCCATGGCGAAAAGCCCGTTCAGCCTGCCGAACGTCTCGGGCGTCTCCATCGAATAGCTCGGATGATTCAGCGAGACGAGGAATCCGTTCGCTTTTGCCTGATCGATCACGTACTGCATGGATTCAAGCGTGTATTCCCTGTGGTAAACGGGTCCGATGCGCTCGGCCGTCTCTGCCCGCCAAAGCTCCCCGTGGATCACGCAGGACGGATCGAAGCAGACCTGCTTTACGTTGTGCCGGTCTTTCGCGAAGAAGTTGAACTCGATGGTCTTGCTGGTGAAGTAATCCTCTTTTTCGACAAAGCCGTACTCCATCCCCGTGATGGCAAGGAAATCCTCGTCATCCAGATCCGAATGGTCGACCACCAGCTCGTGATCGGTGTATGCAAGGATACTGTACCCGTTGGCTTTGTAGCGGTCCTTGAGCTGCTGCGGCGTAAGCCGTCCGTCCGAGACCGTGCTGTGGGCGTGCAGATTTGCTTTGTAGAATCTTCCTTCTGACGGTAAAAGGTCGCGTCTCATCATATTCTTCCTTTTGAAATTCTGATCATGCCTCAGTGTTTTCGTCCGCTTCGTCGTCTGCTTCCGCGGCCTTCAGCATGATCGCGCACTCCATCCTCTTGCAAAAGAGCTTGCAGCCGTATTCATATGTCCCCAGCACAGAACCGGTGGCGTGGTAGGCGTTCGCCGCGCAGCCTCCGCTGCAGTACAGTTTGGCCCAGCAGTCCTTGCATTCCGGCCGCGCGTACGCGCTGCACTTCCTGAATTCATCGCGGATCTTCTCGTTGACGACGCCCTTCCACACGTCTCCCATACTGTACTTGGGATCGCCGACGAACTGATGGCAGGGAAAAAGCTCGCCCCACGGCGTCACGGCCATGTATTCCGTGCCCGATCCGCACCCTGAGATCCTTTTGTAGATGCAGGGGCCGGAAGACAGATCGATCATATAGTGGTAGAAGGTATAGGGCTTGTCTTCCTTCTTCCTGCGCAGCATATCCTTCGCCAGGATCTCGTACTGCTCGTAAAGGACAGGCAGATCATCTTCCGTCAGGGCGTAAGGGTCGCCCGGCGCACAGACGACAGGTTCCATCGAAAGCTGGGTGAAGCCCAGGTCCAGCATCTGGAAGATATCGTTCGTGAAATCCGTGTTGAAATGCGTGAAGGTGCCGCGGATGTAGTAGTCTTTGTCGCCGCGCCTTTTCACGAATTCCTGGAATTTCGGGACGATCACATCGTAGCTGCCTTTCCCGCCCGGCGTTTTCCTAAGCCTGTCATGGACTTCCTTGCGGCCGTCAAGGCTCAGCACGACGTTGTGGCACTCCCTGTTGGCAAACTCGATCACGTCGTCGTCGACAAGCATCCCGTTCGTAGTCAGCGTGAACCTGAAATTCTTTCCTGCGCTCTTCTCGATGCTTCTGGCGTATACGACGATCTTTTTGACCACGTCGAAATTCATCAGCGGTTCTCCGCCGAAGAAATCCACTTCCAGATTGGTCCTCGTGCCGGAATTGGCGACCAGGAAATCGATCGCCTGCCTGCCGACTTCAAACGGCATGACGGCCCTGTCCCCGTGGTATTTCCCCTGGCTGGCGAAGCAGTATTCGCAGTTCAGGTTGCAGGTGTGGGCCACATGCAGGCAAAGCGCCTTCACGACCTGCTTGCCGGTCTTGAAATGCTGCGCCAGATTCTCATATACGTCTTTCGTGAACAGTTTCCCGTCCGCTTTGAGCTGCTCGATATCCGAAAAGATCTCCCGGATCTCACTTTCTGTCACATCCGGCCTGTCACGGTATTTTTCGAGCATTGCCCTTACGATCTCGTCGCCGCTGTTCTGCTCGTACATGGCGATGACGTCGTACGCCACCTCGTCGACGATATGGACAGAACCGCTGAAAACGTCCAGGACGATATTGTACCCGTTGAGTTTATACTGATGGATCATGGTGTCTCCTGAAAAAAGTCAGCCGTTTCTTCATGGGAAACGGCCGGACTTCGATTATTCTATGCGCTTATTTCTTGCTTGCCTTCTCGCATTTCTGGTTTGCTACGCCGCAGGATGTTTTGCAAGCGGACTGGCAGGAGGTCTGGCACTCACCGCAGCCACCCTTTTTAGCGGTCAGATTGCGTGTTTCAAGAGTCTTGATTCTTTTCATATTCATATCTCCTTGATTTGATTGCATACAAATTATAGCATGGGCGGGCTGGTATGTCAAGTACGGTGAATCACCAAAATCGGCCCAAGCAGCGAAAACTTATTGTCTGCTACCTGCTGCGGAGCACAAGTATTTCCCCGTCGTCCCCGCAGGACGAGAACTCGATCCTGACGCCAGAGGCCCGCTGGTCTCTCACCCAGGTCTCGAACTGCGCGGGAATCACTTCTCCCGGGACAAGAACGGGCGTCTCTGGCGGGTAAGCCCAGACGAAAGAGGCGCACACCCGTCCCGCGCTCTGCGCAAGGCTGACCGGTTCCGTTTCGTCCTTTCTGATGTGTCTTGGCGGACAGGCGATCTGCGGTTTCGGCAGCTGTACGCAGGCCCTGTTCTCTCTGTTCCCTTCCTCATCCAGTTCGACCAGCGCACCGAGCAGTCGCTCGAGATCTTCCGGTCCGTCGAACACGGTCGACAGTGCCAGCACATAGTCCCGGCAGCTCATCTCGGTCTCGATCCCGAACCTGCCGCGGAGTTCGTCAGCCAGCCCGGGGCCGTTCCACCGGGAGGATGACGTTCCGATGACGATCTTGCTCTCGTCCCTGAGACACCCGGCAGAAGAAAACAGGCACAGGTGCTTAAGTTTCCTTGCTTTTTCCAGGAAAACGGAAAGGTCCTGCCTGTAACGGTCGAACCGCTCTTTTCCGTCCCGCTCCAGCCAGGTCAGGCATGCGTCGACAGACGCCAGCAGCGGATAGGAGGGACTGCTGCTCTCATACACGCGCAGCTGATCCGATACGGCAGCACCGTCTACCCGGTCTGAGAACCGCAGAAGAAGCGCTGTCTGCGTCAGCGAGGGCAGCGTCTTGTGCAGTCCGCACACGACAAGATCGGAATTCTTCAGTTCTTCATAAAGATCAGGATACAGCCACGGCAGATGTGCGCCGTGCGCGGCGTCTGTCAAAAGAAGTGCGCCGTGCCGGTGGACCGTCTGCGCGATTTCCGCGACCGGGCTGATCACGCCTTCATACGTCGGAGACGTGATCACCACAAGACCTGTTTTCGGATATTCTTCCAGCAGTTTCTCGACCGCTTTTGCCGTAATGGGTCCGCAGATCCCGCACTCCCCGTCTGTTTCCGGGATCAGGTAATGCGGCTCCATACGTCCCAGCATCAGACCGTGATAGACGGCCAGGTGGCTGTTCCGCGCGACGATCACATCACTGCCCTGCGGGGCGGCCGCCGCGATCGCGGCAAGAATCCCCGCCGTGCTGCCGTTGACGAGCGGGATCGCTTCGGTTGCTCCCCAGAGGGCAGCCGCGCGCCGGCACATGGCTTTGATGATCCCTTCCGGCCTGTGCAGGTTGTCCGTGCCCGGGATCTCCGTCAGGTCGTACCGGTAAGGCAGATCGGGTGCGTAAGGATTCTCCTTCCGCTTATGGCCGGGCATATGCATCGGCGTTTTTTCCTGTGCCGCATAGGCTTTCAGGTAATCGTACAGGCTGTCTGCCATTTCCGTCTTTCCTTTTCTAGCTGTTCCTGTTGAAAAATCGCCGCGCCCGCAGGCATATGCCGCGGGCAACGGCGATCGCTGACCATAAGATCAGTCGTTCAGAGGCACTCTCTTCTCCTCCAGGGGCATGGAGGGTCTGAAGTGCGGCATTTCGATCGTTCTGGAGTGGTTGGTCACAGAGAGTTCAGACAGAAGCCCGACGGCCGTCCATTCGCACGCCTTGTAAACGCTGAGTTCAGGCTGCTTGTTGGCTCTGATCGCATCGATGAAATCTTTGACGATGAAGAAGTCGCCGCCGCCGTGGCCGGCTCTCAGCTGTTCCTCCGTCGCGTTCTTGTATCTGTCCGGGAGGTAATCGTTATAGTCTTCGAGGTGTTTCCACTGCATATGGTGGAGCGGGCTCTCCTCGCCGAGCAGCGAGATCCTGGCTCTGTCTCCGACGACGCCGTTCGGCTGGGTGCCGTATGTGGCAGACTGGAAGATGCCGTTCGTTCCCTGCAGCTGATACTGCGTCATACAGTGCGGACGCGGGGACGTGCAGTCCACGCGGATTTCGAGCAGTTTGCCCTTTTCCGTACGGCACATGGTCGTAGTGCCGCTGTCCTGCTTGAGGCCGAGGTCGTTGTATACGCCTGGAGAGAACGTGGATATCTCTGTGATCCTGTCGTCCGGGAACCACTGCATCACGGGGCCTACGCTGTGCGTCGGGTAGAAATTGCCGCGCTTGCCGCACTGCCAGAAGGATCTCCACGACGTCTTGCCGTTCGGATAAACGAACAGGTTGCTGATGTTGTGCAGGTACATGCCCTCAGCGTAATACGGCTCGCCGAACAGTCCCTTGGCCACCATGTTCTTGACCAGCTGGACTTCCGGGGTATAGATATAGTTCTCGGCATACATATAGATTCTCTTGTACTTTTCGACAGTCTCGCACAGCCAGAACAGTTCGTCCATCGTGACGCCGCCGTGACTTCGCTCATGACGTGGATGCCGGCTTCCATTGCCGCGATGGCCTGCGGAACGTGGCACTGCATCGGTGTCCCGATGATGACGGCGTCGATCCCCGCCTTGTCCAGCATGTCGTCGAACACCCTGTACTTTT
>JAFSSK010000081.1 GCA_017451045.1 Clostridia bacterium | reverse complement strand
CCGGCGTTCCCGGACAGAAGCGAGTGCGACATTTACGCCACCATGAATCCGGCCACGGAAGTGGGCGGCGACTTCTACGACTTCTTCCTCGTGGACAGCGACCATCTGTGCATGGTCATGGCGGACGTTTCAGGCAAGGGCGTTCCGGCCGCGCTGTTCATGATGGCTTCCAAGATCATCCTTGCCAACAATGCGATGATGGGCAAGAGCCCGGCTCAGATTTTGCAGGACGCGAACGCGGCCATCTGTTCCAACAACCGCGAGGAGATGTTCGTCACGGTATGGATAGGGATCCTCGAGATCTCGACCGGAAAACTCACGGCGGCCAACGCGGGACACGAGTATCCCGTGCTGAAAGCGCCGGACGGCGGGTTCGAGTTGTATAAGGACAAGCACGGTTTCGTCGTGGGCGGCATGGACGGCGCCCGCTATAAAGAATACGAGCTGCAGCTGCAGCCGGGGTCCAAACTGTTCGTCTATACGGACGGCGTCCCGGAGGCGACAAGCGCCGAAAATGAACTGTTCGGTACGGACAGGATGCTGGCTGCGCTCAACGGAGCGCCTGCAGACGCCGGGACGAAGGACTACCTGGAGAGCGTCAGGAGCGCCGTGGACGGATTCGTCATGGAAGCGGAGCAGTTCGACGACCTGACCATGCTCTGCATGGAATACAAGGGAAATACAAACGCAAAAGAGGATCAGGCAGACGGACAGAGTGCCGAGAACTGCGCGGAAGGCTGACAGATGCTGACGTTCATGCATACGTATACGGAAGAGAGCTGGGAGGGCCTTGACAGAAAGGGACTGTTCCGACAGGGCGATGGGCTGAAGCTGATGAGCAAGGTATATTCACCCAAAGGCCGGGATTTCAATAGTATGCTGGCGAAGAATGCGCCCCTGTCCCGGCTTCTGGAGGAGTTGCGCTGCCCCTTTTATATCGACAGGCTGCAAGGCGGGGTCGGACTGCCGCATTGGTATCCGTACGATCCCGTGATCGTCCACCGGCTGATATCCCTTTTGGGAGATGATTTCTGGGGCTGGCAGATCCACGAGTGGGCTTCCAATTACAACAGCGACATCTCAAGGATAAAAGAACTATACAAAAAACTCGGCGCGGCCGATCCCACGCCGGAACAGCGTTTCGAGATCTGGCAAAGCGTCCGTGCGGGACGCGAAAAACTGTTCCTTGAAGCGCTGACCCAGGAGGAGTGGACCGGCAGGCGGGAACCCGCAGACCTCGCCATGTTCCTGGACGACATCAACTGGCTTTACGGCATGCGCGCTTCGATGACGGGATCGAGACTGGTCCCGGCGGACAGTTACTTCATGGCGCCGAGAATCGAGTTGGCGGGCGGCGCCAAGATCCTTCTGCCCGAGGTGGGCTGGCAGATCCCGAACGCCCGTGTCCAGATGGCCTACACGCGCGGCATGGCCCGTGCGGCCGGCGTCCCGTGGGGCATCTATTACGAATGCTGGTGCTACAACCACGCAGCGGGCGGCCTGACCATCCCCCTGTCGCTGCGCAAAGGGCAGGACGAGTGGTGCGAGGATCTTGTAAAAAGCTACACCGCGACAGGACGCTCCCCCGAGCAGCTGGAGCAGGGGGGCACGTCCCGCAATCTGCAACAGCGGCTGTGGCGTTATGCGTACTTTAGCGGCGCGAGCGTGATCGGGGAGGAGTACGGCGTCTGCAATACGTTCAGAGACTACGAAGATTTCGACCTAGGCCCATACGGACAAACGAAGAAGGAATTCCTCGATTTCGCTTCCCGGTTTGAAGACCTGGGACAGCCCTATACCCCCATCGCGGTGGTCCTACCGAAGGATCTGCCCGTTTTGCAGGTGAATCTGCCCGAAAACTATCTGAACTATCCCGCAAGCGATCGCTCAGGCGGTCCGGACCCCGCTGCCTGGCAAATGATCCGGCAGATCCTGCCCGAACTGTTCGGTACGGCGGGGACGGGGAACAACGCCCATGTGTTGACGCCCGGTGGGCTTCCGGACGTATTCGATATCATCCACGCGGACGACGAAAAGGCGCTGTCCCGCTACGACTACCTGATCGACCTGACGGGCGGATCAGTGTTTCCGCCCGAGAACCACGTGATCACACCAGAGGAAGCCGACACGATCCTTACGGATCTCCTGCCGCTCAGGATCGGAGGAGGCGTCCACACCGCTTACAACAAAAAAGGTTCCGGATGGCTCGTGTTTGCGGCCAACAACAACGGCGTGAGCTGCGACAACTACGAAGGGGACAGAATCGATCCCGCAGCTGCCGTGACGGCAGAGATCCGTTACCGGGATCCTGCGTCCTGCGTCCGGGTCCTTGACGGGACGGGGGGAATCTGCCGCGAGGACGGGCGGGACACCGTGTGCCTGGGCGGCGGCGAGTGGCTGCTCATGGCGCTGGACAACTGACAAGAGAGCGTACAAGCCTGTCTGAGTGCTTCTTTGCATGCAGAAGACCGGAAAAGATCATTTTTCATATATTTTAAAACGGAGGCAAGGCTCTTTTGATATTATGCAGACGGGAACAAGAGCCAGGTAAAGAGATGAGAAAAAAACTGTTTTCAGTGATTGCTTTGGTGCTGTGCGCACTTATGTTGGCATCCTTTTTGGCATGCGGCACCGGCAAAAACGAACCGACATCCGTGAGTTCCCCGGAGACAAGGAGTTCTGCAACGGTGGGGAGCGAGACAGGCGTGGAGATCGAACGGATCACGCTGGAAGTGCAGCGGCAGGAAGTGGATATCATCCGGGAACGCGAAACGGGCAGCGAACGGCTTGTTTATTTTCAGATCAGCTGTCCTGAAGGCGTCGGGATCGAACGTCCCGTGCTCACCTATACGGACGAAGGACGGACCTTGACGCGCGAGTTGGGAAACGTTGGAGACATGACAGGACCCGTATACGATACGGTGTGGATCAGTGCATCTGCAGAAAGCGTCTCGGCGACCGTTTCGGATGAGAACGGAGAGGTGTTCTGGCAGGGATACCTTGAAATTGTCCCGGCGGACAGGAACTGCACCGTGCCCCGGTCTCACGTCTACTCACTTGACGAGATCCCAGCGGCGTCTTTGCACGGCGTAAATTACTACCCCCGGCGGACGCCTTGGACGGCCTGGACCTCTCAGGACCCGGACGTATGGGATTCGGAATTCCAGGAGATATCCCAGCTTTACGCCAACGTCGTAAGGACGTTCGCGGAACTCTGGGACGCGGACATGTATCCCGGCTGGTGTCCGAAGCCTGAATATCTTGAAACGGTATCGAAACTCTTCGGAGCGGCGGACCGGTACGGGATGAAAGTGCTTTTCTGCCTTCATTCCCATTTGCCGTCCGAAGACCGCGGCTGCAATCTGCGCTACGTGCGCGGGATCATGGAGCCGTTCGTCGAAGACGGGAGGGTCTTTGCCTGGGACCTGATCAACGAGGTGGACGCGAAGGGGCTTCTGGAGGAGGACTATATCGGTTCCTTCTGTCAGGAGTTCAACTTAAAGATGTCTCAGATCGATCCGAACCACCCCAACACGATAGGTTTTGCCTATATGCTGGAAAAAGCCGAACCGGCCGGCCTTGCCTTTGACGGGTCGCAGCAGTTTTGGCAGTATCACTGGTACCGGACTTTTTCCGCGAACACGATCACAAAACTAGGATACAGATATTTTCACGACCGGCCTTTCATCATCGGAGAATGCGGGGACACCTCGCTTGAGGGCGCCAGCGATGCGGACAGAAGCGACACGGGCGAGGACTGGCAGGCGTCGGTATACGAATGCATCGTCCCGGCCATGCTGGGCGCGGCGCAGAAAGGGTACGACATCAAAGGCGTCCTTATCTGGACTGCGTTCGATTATCCGACGATGGCAAACCAGCTGCCCGCGGGGCAGGGGGAGTACGGGGTGATCCGGGAGGACGGATCTCTAAAACCTGCAGGGGAGATCCTGGCCGAGGCCTATGCGGGACTGCGGCAGACGAATCCCGCACCCTGGGAGAGATAGACAGCGGCGGATCATATATCGCCTGCGATCAAGCAGGAAGGGGAGGTGAGCATCATGGCGGAAAAGCGGTTTCAGTTCAGAGACTATCTGACGACTTCCAACAAACCGTCCCCGTATACGGAACGTAAGCCTTTGCCCGAAGAAGTGTCTTTGAAAAACGGCATCGTTTTCCGCGGGGCGGACTCCTCAGTCATCTCCCATGCCAAAGAAGATCTTTTGGATTATCTGACGGTCTGTTTCGGGATCAAAGGAACAAGCAACAATCCTCTTCCTATTACGATCAACATCTGTCCGGAGGGGATGGAGGACGTCGGCGCATACAAGGGCAGGATCATCGAGGTGAGCCTGGACGGGATACGTATCCGCGCGTTCGACGAACGGGGAGCCTCGCAGGCCCTTTACGACCTGGAAGGCGCCATGACTGCGAAGAAACAGCCCTATCTGGATATCGGAAAGACAAAGAACAAGCCCTTGTTCGCGCCGCGCCTTGTGCATTCCGCCTACGGTATGGATCAGTATCCCGCGGGATACCTGCAGGTCCTGGCCAAACAGGGAATAGACGCGATCATGCTCACGGTCTCGGGCGTGGACGAGGTGATGTCCGGAAAGACAGACGTGAAGCCTCACACGACTAAAGTCGCGTGCTTCCCATAAGTGTTTGTCACACATAGTCTCTTTAGGAGACGGGAACAACGTTTCTACAGATAGAGCCATTACTCAGCCCTTGTGTTTTACAACCGGCAAGAACCGCGTAAAGGTTAATGAGTGTAGACCACGTGCAGGTGCTTCTCT
>JAFSSK010000080.1 GCA_017451045.1 Clostridia bacterium | reverse complement strand
GCCCCTCGATCCCGAACTCGCCGCATCCGTAGTACCAGCCGGGCTTCACGGCGCACCAGTATCCCTTGTGCATCTTCCCGGCGTCGATGGTATGGCCGTTGTACCACTGGTTGTAGCAGTGGTTGTCCGGCATGTTGCTGCTGGGCGGATCGTAGTCTCCGTCCACGTATTTCAGGACTCTGTCCGGGTTAAGGATCCGGATGACAGACGCGCAGGACTCGAAGAACTGCTCCAGTTCAGGACGTCTAAGATGCCTGTGCGGCTCGTCCCCGCCGTTGGCCGTCGGCTCGTTGATCAGCGACACGACCACGTTGCACGGATGGCTGCGGATGATCCTTTCCATCTCCTCCGCCTGCCGCACGCCCTCCGCGTAGCGCGTACGGCGCATCACGCCGAACAGCGGCAGATCCGTCTGCGTCATAAGGCCCAGCTTGTCGCAGTACTCGTAAACCTGTTCCTGGACGGGCCGCTGGGTAAGCCGCCAGAAGTTCATGTGGCATATCTTGGCCAAAAGGATGTCGTCGATCAGCTGCTCGAAATCGCGGCGCAAAACGTCCTGCTGCTCAAATCCCATGGTGTTGGCGCCCCGGAGTTTGAGCGCCCGCCCGTTGAGGTAGAACATTCCCTTCTTCTTCGAGACCGTGTCCTGCCTGAACGACCGCATGCCGAATTGTCTTCTTGCCGTATCCTTCTCCTGCCCGTCAAAAACGAGCGCCGCCTGCGCCTCGTAAAGGTACGGGGCGTCCGGCTGCCAGAGCCGGAAGTCTTTCATGGGGACGCGGATCCTGTACTCGTTAAGTCCCTTTTTGCAGAACAGCTCGCGTCCTTCCAGGCCGACACGGCACAGGTACTGTCCGTCCTGCGTCCTCGTCTCAAAAGAGGCTTTTTCAAGCGCGGAATCCTCAAAATTCTTCCCGCAGATGCAAAGATCGATGCGGAGCATCTTCAGATCGTAGTCCGCGCTGTACGCGTCTACCCAGATTTCCGCGAAACCGTTTTCGGGATCGGGCCTTACGTAAAGATCGGCGATGTATTCCCTGTTCCGCCTCTCCACGTGCACGTCTCCCCAGATGCCCATGCCGGGCGGGCAGTGGTGCCAGCCAACGACCGGGTCGTCCCAGCCAAGGCCCGTGGCGGCGTACAGCTTGTCCCCTTCCAGGACCTCCCTGCCGTTCTCATCCTCGTTCCCCGCGTAAACGCAGTCGTTCTCCACCTCGACGCACAGCTCGTTCAAACCGGGCCTGCAGACGTCCGTGATCTCGAAGCTGAAGGGAGAGAAAAAACCTTCGTGGCGGCCGACGAAACGCCCGTTGACAGAAACGACTGCAATGTAGTCCACGCCCCCGAAGCAGATATAGTATAGCTGCCCGTCCTCCTTTTTGTCCAGGACGAACTGCGCCTTGTATACTTTTTTGGCGTATCCCGTGGGGCCGCCGTAGTGCGGCAGGGTGACGGGCTCCCCGTCCACGGTGAAGTTCTCGACGGCGATTTTTTCCCTGTGTGAGGCAATAGCGGGCGCATGGTCGGAAAGAAACGGCTGATACGCCTTTCTCTCCGCAGCGAGCAGTTTCTGCAGTTCCTCTTTCGTGTCCGCCTTTTTGGGCACGGGCAAAGGCTCTCCGCTACAAGCATCCAGAGATATGATCCGCTCCCTGAACTGCCGCGGCTGCACTTCCGCTATTTTTTCCCGGGGGGTGACTTTCGTTTTCGCGATCCTCGCAAATCTGTCTGCCATTCTTTGCGTCCTCCGTCTCAACCCGCTTTTGCTCTCCTGCCGGCCCGTGTTCCCCGCCGTCGCAGGGGCATCGCCTATTAACAATTTTTATTGTAACAAAAATAATAGTGATTGTAAAGCAAAAACAGAAAAAGCAAAACAGAAAAGACGGACTGTCCGTCCCCCTGAAAAAGGGTTTGGAACAGTCCGTTTCCGTATTGACAGCACACCGTCATCCGGCGTTCGCACTGTTGATGTACATATCGGTCCCGCAAAGACTCGGGAAGCCGCAGTCTCCCAGGATCTTTCTGACCTTCTCGCGCTCCGGCAGGTCTTTCACGGCCTCGAGCACCGACGCGTCCCCGCCGAGGAAATCCACGACGCGGCTCTCGTTCATGATCCTGAACATCTCGACGTTCCCCACTTCGAATCCGTCGCAAAGGCCCAAAAGCTCCTCGTATTTCGAGACCGGAAGACCTACATGCAGCCCGTCCGGACGCACGGAGAGCATCGCCTGGAGCATCACGTCCAGCCTGCAGTCGTAAACCACTTCCGTGGTCCCTCCGTCCTTGGCGGCAAAGTATCCGACGGGATGACCGTTCTGGGTCACGTAGTACGGCTCCGCGGTCCAGGACAGCAGCGTGTCGTAAAAGAGCTCTTTCTTGCGCTCCACGCGCATTGTCTGCCGGTTGTAGATGTCCAGCAGCTTGCAAATCGTTTCGCTGTCCTCGCGCAGAAGCGGCTTCACCTCGAACTCGGCCGGCTGCCACAGGCACTTTGTCCTTTCCGAGATGCGTCCGCCCACGTACCGGCCGGCGCATTCGAATCCGAAGCGGCCGTACCGCACCCTGTTCCCGCCGAGGAACAAAAGATCCAGGCCCAGCTCGTTCGCGCAATCGATCGTTGCCTCCATGAGTTTGGTGAAGACACCGTTCCCGCGGTGATCCTGCAGCGTGCAGACGGCGCCGACGCAGCCTAGCTTCAGCCTTTTATCCCCGTTGACCATATCCATCAGGTACAGCCCCACGGATCCGATCAGTTTGCCGTTCTCATAGGCGCCCGTATGGATCATGTCCGGATTGTCTTTGTAATACAGCTTCGGGAGGATGTGGCGGAACTTCCTTTCGGGTTCTGTGAACCCGAAGGACGCGTCCATGACGTCCAGCAGCTCGTCGAATTCCTCATAGCCTACTTTCCTGATTTCCATTACTGTTTCCTCCTACCCAACGATCTTTCGGTATGTGTGCGGATCTGCCGCGAACGCGTCGAATTCGTCCTTGACCGAATGATACCCGACCGCGAAGAATCCTTTGTCCGGATCCCATATATTATATGCCGCCACCGCTTTTAGTATCTTTTTCCGCTGTTCCCCGTTTTCAGGGTCTATCCGTTCGACTTCCGCCTTCTCGGGGCTAGGCTCGCCCCAGAGCAGCGGCTCGAAGAACAGCTCGAGGTGCGAAAAGGCGCCCTGGGCATATAGTTTTTTCGCCGCGTTCCCCAGGTTCGTGTGATCGGGGTTCTGCCTGCAGCCGCTTGCCGGCATGATGACCTTCACGGTGATCTCGTCCTGCGGGTGGCAGGCAAGGAAATCCCTGATGATCCCCTCCGCTTTCTCGACACTCAGGGAGCCGTCCTGCGCGCGGTCCGGGGAGATGAGGATCCTGTCCTCCCTGATCCCAAGAGACTGGCAGCTGGCCCTGTACTCGCGGTCCCGCGCCATGGCGAACTCCGGACGCTCCATGTGGTAGACGTGCCGGCCCGGGTGGAGGAAGCACTCCTCCCCGTTGCCGAGGAATTTGCGGACGAAAGAAGAGGATCCGTCCGTGCACAGCGTGCAGAAGACGTCGTGCCCTTTTTCGCACTCCCGGCAGATATCCACGCCGAGGTTGTTGAGCTCGTCGTCCTGGTGGGGAGCGAAATATGCGATGATTTTTCCCATTCAAACAGCCTTCTTTTTCTGTTTTTCTATTATTCGACCGTCAGCGAAAATGCGGTGTGCCACATCATTTGCCGGCCGTCCCGGTCCAGAACGGAGCAAAATACCTGCCACGTCTTCCCGGCCATTTCCACGTCCGCGTCGAACAGGTTGTAGAACTCGTAAACGGACACGCCGAGATCCTCCCCGCCGTCCGTCCGCCTCATCCCGACGTCCCGCTCTTCCGTGCGGCATTCCCTGCCGCATGTGAACGTGTACCGCACAGTCTTCGGCAGCTCTTTTATGTCGTAGGTGTTGTCCTGCCGCAGGACATACCCTTCCGGATCCGTCTGGTAAGGCAGCAATACGCCCGCAAAGGCGATCCGCTCCCCAGCTTTTGCATGGAAGCTGTCTGTGTGGAACCGGGACGCAGTCACGTGCCGTCCGTCCAGCTCGTATACGTTCTCTCTCGCGCCGCCGTCCACTGTGTCCATGCGCTGGATATGCATCTCGCCCGCCTCAAGTCCCTCGGTAATTCTTCCTTCTCCGACTTTCTTCCCGCCGGCGAAGAGCTCCGCCTCGCCGATATCGTAATACCAGGCGCGAAACCGCGCGGGGTCTCCGACAGCCCCGCTTTTCTGCAAAAAGGCCAGCTCCGTGGTAAGGGAGGTCGAGGTGGGCGTGATCAGATACACGAACAGGTTGGCCTGGCCCGTGGCGTAAAGGGCGATGTCTCCCGAAAGATACATGCGCAAAAGCCCCATGTGGTACAGCCATACGCCGAGGTAAGGCTCAAGATACCCGGGGATCACGTCCTCCGCAGCCGCCAGGTGCTGCTCTTTTGCCCATTCGTACATGCGCCGTCGGTGGGACAGCGGGTTGATCCTGCAGATCAGCGTCTTCTCGAACCCGCCGATGATGATGTTTTGCGAATCGCTGCACAGCTCCCCGTCCTTCGTCGCAAGAGAGACGCGGATGCGGTATTCCCCCTCGGGGAGAAAGGTGTAAGGCTGGCCGTTTTCGTCCGTAAAGTTCATGCCGTCGTCGAAGATCAGGCCGTGCGAGACGTCCGTCGCCCCGACGAAGAAAGTCTTGAAGCGTAAACCGTCCGAAAAGGCCTTGATCGTGGCGTTGCGCAAAGACTGCCCGGGCCTTTTGGGGTCCGTGACGCGCAGTTCCGGGAAGCCGAACGATCTCAGTTCCCTGTATCCGGGATCCATCTGCCCGGGGTATCCTGTAAAGCCGTCGAACGGCAGCACCATCTCGCAATCGCCCACGGGGGCGGACGTATGGCGGACCGTTTCGCCGCCCGCGGAAAGAAGACATGCGGAAAAGACGGCGCCCTTGGGCAGCGGTCCGTCTGATTCGATCCGTCCGCTGACGCCGATGTGCCGTCTTGGGGGTATTCTGCGGCCCGCAGGTCCCGGCTGTTCGATGAACATCCTGTAAGATGGCATAGGCGCTCCCCTTCCGATCTTTTTGCAGTCTTTCCCCGATCAGTAAAACAGTTCCAGATTCTTCTTGACGTAGGCGAGCATCTTCCCCTGCAGGTATTTCTTGTTGCCCATCAGGAAATCGCGCAGTCTCGCCTTGTCCGTGTCGTTTTCGTAAAAGTGCTTCAGCGCTGCCGAAAGATCCATTTCCTTGTTCTGCTCCAGCGCGCTGCGGAGAATGGTGATGACGTGTCCGCTGGCCTGCGAGAAATTGCGCCAGCCCGCCTCCGAATCGATATCCACCAGGTCGAAGATCATCT
>JAFSSK010000079.1 GCA_017451045.1 Clostridia bacterium | reverse complement strand
GGGCGTGAAGTTCGGCATCTGGATCGAACCCGAGATGGTCAACCCGGACAGCGATCTGTACCGCGAGCATCCGGACTGGGTGCTCAGGGCAGGGGACAGACCCGCGCTGCTGAGCCGCGCGCAGCTGGTGCTTGATTTCTGCAATCCCGAAGTGCTTGAATACCTCAAGGAATCCTTCTCCAGGACCTTCGCGGGCGTCGATATAGACTACATCAAGTGGGACAGCAACCGGCACCTGTGCGGCGTGGGATCCAAGACGCTCCCGCCCGAGCGGCAAGACGAGGTCTCCTTCCGCCACATGATGGGCGTCTACGAACTGTATCGCTGGTTCCGCAAGACGTATCCGAACGTGATGATCGAGAACTGCAGCGGCGGCGGCGGACGGTACGACATCGCCATGATGAAATACTCCACGCAGATCTGGGCGAGCGACAACACCGCGCCCGAAGCGCGCGAATTCATCCAGCACGGAAGTACCCTGGCGTACCCGCCCTGCGTGATGAGCTGCCACGTGACCAACCCGGGCAACGTGTGCGAAGACCCGAACGAGCTCGATTTCAGATTCCGCGTGGCCATCAACGGCATGCTCGGCTACGAGATGGATATGCCTGGAGCCTCCGACGAGGTCAAGGAAACGGTCGCAAGACAGATCAGCGAATACAAGCAGTACGAGCATCTCATCAAGGAAGGGGATCTTTACAGGCTGGAGTCTCCCATGACGTCCCCGTACTACGCGTTCTACTTCATCAGCAAGGACAAGAAAGAGATTCTGTTCACGTTCCTGCAGCGTCACCCCTGCGAGGAGAAGACGATCAACTTCAAATTCCAGGCTGTCAGGAACCGGATATACGTGGAACAGAAATCCGGCCGCGCGTACAGCGGTGTCCAGCTGCAGACAGGTCTGCCGCTGGCCACCAAGGACCCCAGATCTTTCACGCTGTATTTCAAGACCAGAAAGTAATAAGAGCCTGAAAAACATACGGGGCGCCCCGGCGGGGCGCCCCGTATCGTCGTCTTGTCAGACAATCTGGAAGATATAGAATTTCAGATAGTCCGTCTCCGGCACGTTCCACAGGATCGGATGGTCCGGAGCCTGCTTGCGGGCCTCCACCTGCCGCAACGACACGCCGGCGGCCGCCGCCGCGTTGTGGAGCATCTGCCTGAAATAGGTCTCTGTCATGAAATGCGAGCAGGAGCAGGTGGCCAGGTATCCGCCTTTCGGCAGCAGCCGCATGGCCAGGGTGTTGATCTCAAGGTAGCCTTTGATGGCGTTCCGCAGTGTTTCCCGGCTTTTCGTGAAAGCGGGCGGATCCAGGATAACGAGATCGTATTCACGGGCGCCTTTTTTCACTTTGTCCTCAAGAAAATCGAACACGTCCGCCACGCGGAAGGTGATCTTGTCTTCGAGCCCGTTGTGTTTCGCGTTGCGCTGCGCGGCCTCGACGGCATCCGGCGAGATATCAAGCGCCTCGACGCTCAAAGCGCCCGCCGCCGCTGCGTGAAGCGCAAAGGACCCGGTATGGGTGCAGCAGTCCAGCACCCGTTTTCCCGCGGCTATCGGGCGGATGGCCAGCCGATTGTATTTCTGATCCAGGAAGAAACCGGTCTTCTGGCCTTCCCGGTAGTCCAGTTCGTACTTGATCCCGCTTTCTGTGATAAGAACGGGGGAGGGGTAGTCGTTCAAAAGCCCGTCACCCTGCCAGAATCCGCTTTCCTGCGGCAGCCCTTCGATCGTCCTGATGGAAGAGTCGTTGCGCATGTAGACCGCCTCCACGACGACACCGCAGTCGGACAGGACGGAAAGCAGCGGGGGAACAATCTTTCCAAGGCGCTGCTCCGTGCCGAGACACGTGTTCTGCAGGACGAGAAGGGACTCGAACAGATCTGCGACAAGGCCAGGGAAGCCGTCAGCCTCGCCGAAGATGAGGCGGCATACGGGAAGATTCTTTCCCATGACGCTCTGCCTGTACCGGACGGCGTACTCGACGCGCCGGACCCAGAAGGCTGCATCGAAGCGGTCGTTCGCATTTTTCGAGACGGTCCTTATCCGGATCTTCGAACGGCTATTGAAAAAACCGCTTCCGAGGTATTTTCCCTTTTGGGAGACGATATCGACGATATCCCCGTCACGGGGCTGTTTCGTGAGCGAGAGGATCTCCTCGCCGTAGACCCATACGTGTCCGCCCCGTAAAAACTCTTCCGCTTTTTCCGTTACTGTAGCCGTTTGATACGGTCTTCCTGTCTGCATATCCCTGTCCTTCCGTGCAATAATGTCGTTGAGGATATGATAGCAAAACGGGGCTGCAAAAGCAATAGGCAAGCAAAAAATCCGCCTCTTTCTTCAAAATAATAATTTTGACGGATCGGTAGAAAACGAGCGCCCGTTTTTGTGCAAAATAACGAGACAGCCTGCACGGCCGGATCCGGTTTATGGGAACAGAATGATCCCGCCCGCGCATGAACATACCGCGCCATGCAGCAGGTTGACACGGGAAAAGAGGCGAAAACTGCCGGATAGCGGTCGAAAAAGTACAGATTCCGGGGGATATCTTGCCGATAGGACGGAAGCGGTGACAGGTGCGTCTGGAAAAGTGCCAAAAGAACGCAAGAAGCAGTCATATGACTGTGTTCGTAAAACGGGAAATCTGCCCGGCGCAAGGCGCGTTTCTAAGAACTTGACATCATATTTTAACTGTGGTAAAATGCATGATGTATTGTAGCCACTTATTATAATATGAAAATAGTTTTTAACGCGTGAGCGCACGTTCACGCGTGTGTATAAGGTGGACGAAACATCAGGAGGAGACCATGAGGAAAACTTTACTGAAAAGAATTCCTGCATTGCTGCTGTCGCTGGTTATGGTGGCGGGCTGCTTTGTGATTTCTGTCAGCGCCGAAGGCGGAGAAACCACAGGGACAAACTCGTCCGTCTCGACCAAGACGATAGCAGATTTTGTCGACAAGCTCAGCGCGATCTCATACAAGGAGTATCTGCAGTTGCACGCGTCGGTCAGCCGTGCAGCAGCCGATATCACGGTCAACGCTGTCGATGCGCTTGTTGCTGATGCAGACAGCTCTAATGCAGCCTACGAGATCGTAACGATCGACGGCGAGCAGGCAGTGTATACCCCGAGTTCAGGCAAGATCACGATCAAGGTGAACGTGCCGGAAAGAGCCAGGTATACGCTGATCATCCGCTATAATTCCGTCGCTGCAAAAGCGGCGGCTATCGAACGTGAGATCAAGATCAACGGAAAGACGCCTTTCTCCGAGGTGTCTGAAGTGACTTTCCCGAAGAATTATGAGCTGGACTACGCGAAAGCCAAGCTCTACGTTGCGGAGTCGGAGACGGCCGCTTACCTGCAGAAAGCCGGTGAGCTCGGCATCGAGGCGCAGAAAGGTTCGGACGAGAAGGGGACCTACATCGAGTATTCCTATCCGGAGTTCTGGACCGGTGAGATCAGCTCCTATCTGAACGAAGAACTCAAACTGCGGTTCATGACCACCGACATCAGCAATAACGAACTCCGTCCGTCGGCCGTTCAGGTCCCGGTCTGGAGCGATTACGCGATCCGCGACATCGACGGAATCTATGCGGATCCGTTCGAGTTCGTTTTCGAAAAGGGAGAAAACACGATAACCCTGACCGGTATCAACGAGCCGATGGCTATCTCCTCCATAACATTGGCTAAACCGACCGACCGGCTGACATATCAGGAGTATATCTCAAAATACGCTTCTGCCCAGCCCGGGACCGACCTGGTCAAGATCGAGGGCGAATATGTTTCCTCGCTCTCTTCCAATACGGTATACCCCATCGAAAACAGATCCGACGCAGCCATGTCCCCGTCTGACGTCACCCGTACGGTTCTCAACCAGATCGGCGGCGAAAAATGGGAGACCCCCGGAAAAGCGATCTCCTACTCCTTCAGCGTCTCATCCGCGGGACTTTACGATATCGTCGCAAGATTCAAGCAGGATCTTCTGGACGGTATGTTCGTATGCCGCAACCTGTACATCTACAGTGAAGGCCTCGCTCCCGGCGAGGACGGCTACTACGACGGGATCCCGTTCGAGGAGGCGACCGCCATCCGCTTCGGCTATACCGAGCAGTGGAAGACGACCGTCATGAACGGCGGCCTCAAGGATGAAAACGGCAATGATATCAATTATCAGTTCTATTTCAAAGCGGGCGTCAAGTATACGATCAAGTTCGAAGTGACGCTCGGCTCCATGGGCGAGCTGCTGCAGGAAGCGACGGACATCCTGAATCACATCAATGACGACTACCTGAACATCCTGAAGCTGACAGGCACGACGCCCGACCAGTACCGCGACTACGGTTTCTACCGCGTCATGCCGCAGACCTGTAAGGACCTGATCGTCCAGGCGAGAAGGCTGAACGAAATGAACACCTACTTCAAGGAAGTCGCAGGGCAGGCAAGTACCGTGACCGCGGTCCTCGACCAGATCTCGATGCTGCTGAACAAGATGGGCACGGACGAGGACAACATCGCCGTCAACCTTTCCAACCTCAAAGCGTACATCGGTACGCTCGGCACCTTCCTGACCGAAGTTAAAAACCAGCCTCTTGATTTCGACTACATACAGATCCAGGGCGCGGGACAGCCGCTCCCGAAGGCGTCCGCCAATTTCTTCGTCGCCTTCTGGCATGAGATGAAGAGCTTCTTCGCAAGCTTCTTCCGCGATTACAACTCGCTCGGCGCCATGGCCGAATCCGACAAAGAGGGAAGCGCTTCCATTGAAGCGTGGCTCGCACTCGGTCGTGACCAGGCGCAGGTCGTTAGAAACATGTGCACCAACAGATTCACGGCGAACACGGGTATCGCTGTCGACCTGAAACTGGTCGCCGGAGGTACGCTGCTCCCGTCCATCCTGTCCGGATCCGGACCTGATGTTTACTTAGGACTTTCCGCGACGGACGTTATCAACTACGCCATCCGTGGCGCGCTGATCCCGATCGAGAATCAGGAAGGATTCGCACAGGTCACGACAAGCTTTACAGACGCTGCCATGCTGGTGCTCGGCATCGAGGACAAGTACAACGTCATGCACTATTACGGACTCCCCGAGACGCAGACGTTCGAAATGATGTTCGTCCGCGTGGACGTCCTGGCAAAGCTCGGGATCGACATCCCGAAGACCTGGGACGATATTTACGCAGCCCTGCCGATCCTCGAGGCGAACAACATGGAAGTCGGCGTGCCGCTTGATTACGGCAGCGAACTGTATCAGGTCCAGTACTGCACGTTCCTGTACCAGAACGACGGCGACCTGTTCGCTGACGGCGGCATGAGGATCAATCTTGACTCCTCCAAGGGACTTGAGGCATTCAACCAGCTGACAGAGCTGTATACCATGCATTCCTTCCCGTATTCGTTCGAAGCGTCGAACCGTTTCAGGACCGGTGAAATGCCGATCGTGCTGAACGACTACGTAGGCCTTTATAATAAATTGAAGGTTTTCGCGACTGAAATCGACGGCTTGTGGACGTTCCTGCCGATCCCCGGAACGAAGGATGAAAACGGCAACATCAACAACCGCGTGATTTCGACCGTCGGCGCCGACGTCCTGATCACGGGATGCGACGACATCGAATCGTCCTGGAAATTCATCAGCTGGTACACAAGCGCCGAAACGCAGGCTGAGTACGCAACGGAAATGGTCGCCATCATCGGTGACTCCGCAAAGCAGGCGACAGCCAACAAGGACGCGCTGGCCCTGATGCCGTGGACGCCGGCCGAATACGAGCAGATCATGCTGCAGTTCAACAACCTGGCGGCCATCCCGAACTACCCCGGCTACTACATCCTCTACCGGTATACCGAATTCGCATTCCTGGCGGCTTACGGCAAGGACGCGAACCCGGTCACGGAACTTTTGAGTTACATTAATACAATTAACAAGGAAATTTCCCGTAAGCGGAAAGAGTTCGAGCTGGAGACGCTCGAAGTCGGACAGACGCTGGCGGCCAAGCGTACGTCTCAGGCCGTCGAGGCTTACCTGGCTCTCGCACAGAAAGCTCCGGGCAAATACGACAAGTACATCGAAGAAGCGAAATACGCGCTGGCGAACAAGAACGTCACGCTCCTGCAGCAGACTTCTGAATCCATCATGAAGCTGCTCAGCAGCGTCCCCGAGGACGACTACTTCGTGTATGTGTCTCAGCAGTCTGCCGAGGCAAGGTTCGGCGGTTACAGCATTTCGTCCCTGACGGAATACCAGCTGCTGTATTTCATCTCCAAGTGTCTTAGCGACACATACAATGCGTATCTGCAATATGCGCAGGCAAACAGTTGAGGAAAGGAGTGAACTGAGTTTTGGGAAATGCATCTTCTGAATCAAAACCGGTAGCCGTATCCCGCAAGGATATGACGAGGCTGCAGTGGACTCTGAAAGAAATGAAGCGGAACTGGGTCGCATACCTGATGATCCTGCCGTACATGCTGATCTTTACACTGTTCACATTCTTCCCCGTAGCGCTTTCCGTCGTGTTCAGCTTCACGGACTTCAACATGATGGAATGGCCGAACTTCATCGGCATCAGCAACTATATCTCATTGTTCTTCGATGATGATATCTTCCTGATCTGCTGCAAGAACACGCTCATCTTCGCAGGTATCGTGGGACCGACGTCCTACCTGATGTCTCTGTTCGTGGCGTGGTTCATCAACGAGATCCCCCCGAAGATCCGTGCCGTCGTGACGCTGATTTTCTACGCGCCGTCGATCTCCGGCCAGGTCTACCTGATCTGGCAGACACTGTTCTCGGCAGACGCGTACGGCTGGGCGAACGCCCTGCTCCTGGAAATGGGCGTGATCACGACGCCTATCGCCTGGTTCAAGAACTCCATCACGGTCATGCCGCTGGTCATCATCGTTTCACTGTGGACCTCGCTGGGTACAGCGTTCCTGTCATTCATCGCCGGTCTGCAGGGAATCGACCGGTCCTACTACGAGGCCGGAGCCGTTGACGGCATCCGGAACAGGTGGCAGGAGCTTTGGTACATCACCTTGCCCAGTATGAAGCCGCAGCTGATGTTCGGCGCGATCATGTCCATCACGGGTTCGTTCGGCTTCGGTGCGATCGTTACGGCTTTGTGCGGGTTCCCCTCGGTGGACTACTGCGCGCACACCATCATGCATCATCTGGAGGACTACGGCTCCAGAAGGTATGAGATGGGTTACGCGTCGACCATCGCGGTGATACTGTTCCTGATCATGATCGGCGCGAACCTGCTGGTCACCAGAATAATCTCAAGAATGGGGCGGTGAGTTATGGCTAGGTTAAGAACAAGAGGACACAGAGTTGTCCTGGCCCGTTCCGCGGGCGGTGATGCAGGCATTACCGTTATCCTGAGCTTACTCGGCGCTTTCATGTTCGTCCCGATGTTTTACGTGATTATCCAGTCACTGAAACCGCTGGATGAGTTGTGGATGTACCCCCCGAAGTTCTGGGTAATGAGTCCTACACTTAAGAATTACAAAGATCTGTTCACATTGATGCAGACCTCCTGGGTTCCGTTCTCCCGGTATATTTTCAACACGATCTTCATTTCCGTGGGCGGAACGTTCGGACATTTGTTCCTGGCCTCTCTCGCAGCCTATGCGCTGGCCAAGATCAGATTCCCGGGCAGCATCGGCATCTTCCTGTCCATCAGGACGTCGCTGATGTTCAACGCGACCGTTACATCGATCACGAGCTTCCTGATCATGTCCTGGTTCCACTGGCTGGATACCTATTGGGCGCTGATCATTCCCGCATGGGGTTCCACGCTGGGTATTTCCCTGATGAAGAACTTCATGGCCCCGAACGTGAACGACTCCGTTCTGGAAAGCGCGCGGCTGGACGGCGCAAGCGAGTTGCGGATCTTCTGGACGATCGCCATGCCGATGGTCAAACCGGCCTGGCTGACCCTGATCATTTACAGTTTCCAGGGCCTCTGGAATGCCGGATCTTCCGTTTATATCTATTCGGAGCAGTACAAGTCATTCAACTACGCGATCTCCCAGATACTCGCGGGCGGTATCAAACGTGCCGGCGCGGGGGCTGCATCGCTCGTTATCATGATGGCGGTCCCGATCGCGGTCTTCGTCATATCGCAGTCCAACATCATCGAGACGATGGGCTCCAGCGGTATGAAGGATTAAGGAGGAGAAGAAATGAGAGCAAAGAAACTAATCTCCGTCCTGGCCATCGTACTGCTGATCCTGATGGTAGTGCCGCTGACAGTCGGCGCCGCATCCGCCTATCAGACCTACACGTATTCGATCGACGGAGAAGTCCAGTGGTCTCCTGACGCCTATGCCGCCAAGCAGAGCGTCGATTCAGCCTATATGGGCCTCGAAGTACCGCTGAAAACGCCGAACGACCTGATCACGGACGACGCGAACAACGTATATATTGCGGACACCGGAAACAACAGGATCGTGGTCCTCGACAGATATTTCAAACTGAAGATGACGATCGGGGAGTTCATCAACGACCAGGGCGTTCCGGACAGCCTGAATGCGCCGCAGGGCGTTTTCATCAGCTCGGACAGGATCTGGGTCTGCGATACAGGTTCCAGCCGTATCGTGATCTTCGACAGGGAAGGCAACTACCTGCGGATCCTGGAGGCTCCCGAGAGTTCGCTGTTCGACAACAACGCCATCTACAAACCAGTGGCGATGGCAGTCGACCAGTACAACCGTCTGTATGTGGTTTCATCTTCCACCTATCAGGGTATCATCGTGCTGGATGAAGACGGAAACTTCCAGAACTTCATCGGCGCGCAGGCGGTCTCTATCACCTTCTGGCAGATCATCTGGAGACGGTTCCAGACGGAAGAGCAGCGCGCGCTGACGAAATCCTTCGTCTCGACCGAATTCAACAATATCGCCCTTGACCAGGACGGTAACCTGTATGTGACGACATCGTCCATCAAGGAGCAGGATCTTGCCGACGCTATCACGGCCGGTCAGACCGACGGCAAGAATCTTCCCGTCAAGCTGCTCAACTCCAAGGGCGACGAGATCATGAGAAGAAACGGCTTCTGGCCGCCGGCAGGCGAGATCCAGTATACGACCGTTTCGAGCGAGGAGATCTTCGGTCCGTCAACCATCGTTGACGTGGCCTGCGGTCCCGAGCAGACATGGTCCATCATCGACAGCAAGCGAAGCAAGATCTACACATATGACTATGACGGCAACCTGCTGTTCGCCTTCGGCGACAACACGTCCATGCTGGGATCCATCACGACGATCCGCGCCATTACCTACCAGGACACGAGGATGCTGGTGCTGGATTCATCGAACCTTTCGGTCATGGTCTATGAGCGCACCGAGTACGGCGACCTTCTTCTGGAAGCCATCGCCGCGCAGAACAACCTGAACTACGACTACGCGATCGAATGCTGGAAGCGCGTGCTTCAGCACAACTCCAACTTTGACGCGGCTTACGTCGGTATCGGTCAGGCTTACTACAGAGCAGGCGATTACAAGCAGGCAATGCAATACTTCGAGATCGCCTATGAAACAAAGAACTGGTCCAATTCCTACAAAGAGGTCCGTAAAGACTGGATGGCCTCCTGGCTGCCGCTGACCCTGCTGGTCCTTATCATCGTGATCGTTCTGATCGCCAAGGCGCTCAAGCATGTCGGCAAAGTGAACGCGGCCGTGGCCGTTGCAGGAAGGAAGACAAAATATGTCGAGGAACTGTACTACGGATTCCATGTGATCATGCATCCGTTCGACGGTTTCTGGGACCTGAAACATGAGAAACGCGGTTCCATGCGCGCCGCCCTGACGTTCTTAGGACTTACGATCCTGGCCTTCTTCTACCAGAACGTCGGCAGCGGATACGTGTTCAATCCTTACAGAAATCACTCACCGATCTGGGTTGTCATCATTTCGGTCGTGCTGCCGCTGGGACTGTTCATGCTCGCCAACTGGTGTCTGACGACGCTGTTTGACGGCGAAGGAAGCCTGAAAGACATTTTCATCGCTTCCTGCTACGCGCTGCTTCCGATCGTACTGATACTCATTCCTTCCACGATACTTTCCAACTTCCTGACGGAAAGCGAAGCCGGTATCGTCACGTTCCTGAATGTCGTGTCCTATGTCTGGGCGGGGCTGCTGCTGGTCTTCGGACTGCAGGTCACGCACGACTACCTGGGCGGCAAGAACCTGATCACAATCCTGGGAACGATCATCGGAATGGCGTTCATCATGTTTGTCGCAACGCTCTTCACAACGCTTCTGATCAAACTGGTCAGTCTGATCACCAACATTGTGCAAGAGATTCAGTACCGATTGTAACACGGACAGGAGATGATAACTATGAAAAACAAACTGATTCAAATCTTATCCGTGTTCCTGACATGCCTCATGGTCTTCGGCTCCGTTACGGCGATCCTCACGACGCAGACGTTCGCTGCCGAACAGACCCAAGAGGAGATCGAGGCGGAAGCATACAAGGCACTGACGGAAAAAGACTATGTGAAAGAGGGTTACAAGAGCGCCGAAGACAAGCTGGCGACAATGAAGTGCTACCTGACGAAGGGCGACTACTCACTGTATTTCCAGCAGTACACCGGCGAGTTTGCCATCAAGGATGAGAAGACAGGCGAATTCCTCCTGTCCAACCCGTTCGACGTGGCGACGTCCATTGGTTCGGAAACGACCAAGCAGGAGATCCTGTCACAGATCTTAGTCCGCTTCATCGATACGTCCGGAGCGAAAAAGACTTTCACGAGTTACAAGGAAGCCTGCCTGCGTGAGCAGATCTCCATCCAGCGTATCAAGAACGGCGTCCGTGTGGAGTACATCATGGGTGATGAAAACTCCAGACGACTCGTTCCCCGTATGATCACGACCGCCAGCTTCGAGGAAAACCTGGCTATCCCGGTCGCGAAAGCGCTCCCGGGCGGACGTGAAAACTTCTGGTTCAAAAAACTGACGTCGGGTTACGTCGTTTACGACCTGGAGGTCATAACCTCCGATACGTTCAAGAAAGACGCCATCAGGCGTTTCCCGGTTCTGGAGCAGGTCGGCTCGCTGATGGTCTTCGACCAGAAGGCGACCACAAGGCTTCTGAACGACGTTGAGAACGTTATCAAGACATATGCGCCCGAGTATACGTTCGAGCAGCTTGAGATCGACCATGCCGAAGTCGGATACGACTCCTCGCAGGACGTCTCCCCGGTCTTCAAGATGGCGCTTGAGTACTCGATCAACGAAGACGGATTCACCGTGCGTCTGCCGGCGAACGGTATCCGGTTCAACTCTTCGCTGTATACGCTGGAGTCGATCAGCATCCTGCCGTACTTCGGAGCAGGCAACAGCGCCAACCCCGGATATAACTTCTATCCTGACGGATCGGGCGCCCTGTTCGAGTACGAGAAACTGAACGGCACGCAGACGACGACCGTCAAAAACCCGATCTACGGTACGGACTACGCATATACGCTGCTGTCCGGCAAATACCAGCGGGCGATCCGGTATCCGGTCTACGGTATCCGTGAAACGGCAACGTCCTATACATACCGGGCGGAAGTGACAACGACCGACAAGAACGGCAAGGAGACAAGGACGGAGGACGATTACGTATACTCCTCCACGACCACGAATCTGGCCGATCTCAAGAAAAAGATCGCGGGCGACTCGTCTACGATCCTTCTGAGCGATATCACCGAGGTCAAGACAGACAAAGGATTCTTCGCCATCATCGAGCAAGGTGAGACAATGGCGGAACTGGCAACCTATCATGCCGGCTCGACCAGCGACTACAACACGATGATGACGTACTTCCTGCCAAGGCCGAAAGACACGTTCAGGATGAACGACTCGCTGTCCGTGTCCGGAACGACGACCTGGACGCAGAGTTCCAACAGAAAATACACAGGCAACTTCGTCATCCGCTACATCATGCTGCATGACGAGACCAAGGCCGAAAGCGCCGGGCTCACCAATTACTTCACCACGGATTACGTGGCGATGGCTCAGGCCTACAGGAACTACCTTGAGAACAAGGGAATCCTGACAAGGCTGACGGATACTGATGTGACGGAAAACATTCCGCTTTACATCGATTCCTTCGGCGCGATGGATTACGAGGAGCATATCCTCTCCGTACCTGTCAACGTCAAGAAACCGCTGACGACGTTCACGGACATCATCACGATGTACGAGGAACTGAAAGCGGAAGGGATCAACAACGTCAAGTTCCAGCTGACCGGCTTCACGAACGGCGGTTTGATCTCGACCATGGCCTACAGGCTCAAATGGGTCGGATCCGTCGGCGGGAAATCCGGGTTCAAGAAACTGCTGGCTTACGCCGACACCGTCAGCTCCGCTGGCGACGGATCGAGCCTCGGCATCTATCCTGACTTCGACTTCGTCTGGATGTGCAAATCGGGCGCGTTCGACGGCGTATCGCTCAAGCGCGACGCCATCAAGGGTATCAACGACAGATACAGACGGTACAGAGAGTACTCGCCGTCATACCAGTCCTACATCTCGACCGGTATGAACATAGCGATCTCTCCGGGCGTTTACGAACGGTTCTACACCAAGCTGACGAAGAATTACCTGAAGACGGGCGCGACGAACATTTCTGTTTCCACGCTGGGTTATATTCTGAACTCAGACTTCGATAGCGAAGAACCGTACAACCGCAACGACTCCATGGAGTTCGTTCAGAAAGCGTTCAGTTATTTCGACGAGCAGTACAGCTCGGTCATGACGAACGGCGGCAACCTGTACACATGGGCCTATACCGACTACATCGTGGATGCGCCGCTGACGTCAAGTAAATACACGCGTGCTTCCAAGGAAGTCCCGTTCTTCGGGATCGTCACGCACGGATACCTGCAGTACGCCGGGTCCGCCGCGAACATGGAAGGGAACATGACGGATGCGGTCCTGAAGGCGATCGAAAGCGGTTCGTCCCTGTATTACATCCTGTCCTACAGGAACACGTCCATCCTGAAAGACCTCGGTCTTTACAGCAAATACTACTCCATTTCCTACGACATCTGGCGTGAAGACGTCATCGCTTCCTACAACACTGTAAACGATGCGATCAAAGACGTTCAGACCAAGCTGATCATCAACCACGAATTCGTCAAGGGAAATCGTGTCCCGGATGAAGACGAGACGCTGAACGATCTGCTTCAGGCCTACCTGGATGCCATGGAAGCCGAAAGGCTTGCGGCCGAGAACAGCCAGTTTGAAAAGATCAAATCGGTCAACGACGCCAGAGCGAACGCGCTGCTGTCGTATGAATGGGCCGAGACCGCACTGGCGTTCCTGGACAAGAGAGTAGCCTCCTCCACGACGTACGTCAACGAGATCGTCACTTACGGCGAGACCTACAAGATGCGTGTGGCGGATTACAACAATCTTTCGCCGACTGCCACCTCCTATGAGAAGCAGCGGGCTGAAACCAACATGAACAGCGCGAAGTCCAAACTGCTGCAGGCGATCAAGCGCGCGATGGATGAGATCGCCTCGACGTTCTCCTATAAGAAGAGCGTACCGGCCAACTACCAGCAGCTCACAGACGCTGTGGCAGTGATCGACGGCATCGAGGACATCCTGCCGTTCATCAGAAGCGAGGTCGACAACTACAAGGCTGAGGTTGATGCGATGATGCCGCTGCTGGAAGCTGATCTTGAAACGCTGAACGCGCTTCTCGAACAGGCTTACGCTAACGCATACGCGACCGGCCTTGAAGAGCGTGATGTCGCTTCCGTAGCGCCTTCGGAAACCGACGATTCCGGTTCCGGTGAGAGCGGAGAAGAGGGCGAAGAGGAAATAGCCTTCAACAAATATGAGGCGGATGACGCCAAGATCGTTGCCGTTACCTACGGCGGCAAGAACGGCGTGGACAACGCTCCGTACAAAACGATCATCCTGAACTACAACTCATATTCCGTTGAGATCGAGTATGAAGGCGTCCTTTACACGATCCCGTCCAACGAGTTCGTGATCATCAAATGGTAAGGAAAGGAGAACAGAGTCTTATGACACAGGAAGTTAAACTTCAGAATTCGGCTTCTAAACCAAAGAAGAAACGAATTGCCTCGCTGGATAAGCGTAAGGCGCGTGCAGGCTGGTTCTTCGTTCTGCCGTTTGTTCTCGGGTTTGTCTGCATCTACGTACCGATGGTCTGGAACTCCCTGACGATGAGTTTCCAGGAGATCACGATCATCCAGGGCGGCGGCTACTCGACAGAGTGGGTCGGCTGGGCCAACTACTACGATGCATTCTTCAAGGATACGGAATTCGTTCAGACGCTTCTGACGGGTCTGGCAAACATGGCGTTCGAGATCCCGGCGATCCTGGTGTTCTCACTGTTCATGGCGGTACTGCTCAATCAGAAAATGATGGGCCGCGCCGCGTTCCGTGCGATCTTCTTCGTCCCCGTCATCATTTCGACGGGTATCATGGAGACCGTGCAGGCCAACGACCTTGTCAACAAGTATCTGGAGGAAACGCAGAACACCGGTATCGATGACGGTTCCGGTCAGCAGGTGACGGAAGGAATTGTCAGCCTTTTCGAAGTCGAGAGACTCTTCGAGATGATGCAGTTCGGACGCGGCCTGGCGGTATATGTCGTGACGATGGTCAACAACATATTCAACCTGGTCAACCGCTCCGGCGTGCAGATGCTGATATTCCTGTCGGCCCTGCAGGGCATTTCCCCGGCCATTTACGAGGCGTGCAAGATAGACGGCGCGACCACATGGGAAACCTTCTGGAAGATCACTTTCCCGATGATCAGTCCCATGATCCTGGTCAATGCCATCTATACGGTCATTGACAGTTTCACAACGAACAGCAACATCGTGATGATGTACATCAACGATGCCTATTCGAAATCAGGTGAGGAAATCAGTTCGGCCATGGCCTGGACTTACTTCTTCATCATCTTCCTGGTGGTTGGCATTATCGCCGGTATCTGCTCGGCGTTCGTCTTCTACCAGAGGCGTGATTGAGAAGGGAGGACTTGAAGATGAATGCTGAAATGAACAAGCCCCGCGTAAAACGCGAGAGCAGAAACAGAATCCGCGTCGACTTCGACCGTTCTCCTCTCAAGGAACGTCTCAAAGCCAAGTTCTTAAACTGGTATTTCCTCCAGAAGATCCTTCTGACGATCTTCAGACTCGTGCTGCTGATCGGTATCTCCTACGTCGTGCTGTATCCGTTCATCACCAAGATCTCGGCCTCCTTTATGTCGGTCTCCGATTTTGTTGATACGACGGTGCGTCTGATCCCCAAGCACTTCTCGCTTGAGATCTACCGCGGGGTGCTGACGGAGCTGAACTACGCAGGCTCACTGATGAACACGTTCTTCCTGTCCACGGCCGCAGGCGTCATCCAGACATTTATCTGCGCCCTGATCGGCTACGGACTTGCCAAGTTCAAGTTCAAGGGCAACAAGGTCGTTTTCATCCTGGTGATCCTGACAATGGTCATTCCGCACGGGACACTGCATTTCGCCATGTTCATGAAATTCCGTTTCTTCGACATCTACGGTGTATTCAACCTGCTGTCCAAGGCCGGGATCATGAAAGCGGTCGGCGGTATAAACCTGATCAACACCTTCTGGCCGTTGATGCTCATGTCGCTGACGGGGCTGGCATTCAAGAACGGTTTGTACATCTTCTTAATGCGCCAGTTCTTCAGAGGATTGCCTGACGAGCTTGAGGAATCCGCCTACCTCGACGGTTCCAATACGCTCAGAACGTTTGTCTCCATTATTCTTCCGCTGTCCATCCCGATGCTGGTGACGGTATTCCTGTTCGCCTTCTGCTGGCAGTGGACGGATACATTCTATTCCGGAATATTCTTCAATTCCACAAAGGTCAAACTGCTTACCAACTTTATCGACACGCCGAAATCGCTTGCGCGTGCGTACAAGGCATCGCCCGGATGGGATATGTACAACTCTTCCATCATCAACACGTGCGGTCTGGTAATCATTTTCCCGCTGGTCATTCTGTATGTATTCCTGCAGAACTTCTTAGTACAGGGTATTGAAAGATCCGGTCTGACTGCATCGTAAGATAGCAGAAAAAGCGCCCGGGCTGCGGCATTGCCGCAGCCCGGGTTTTCTGTATCGGGACTGTGTGATCGATATGGGTTATTTCAGCTGACCGTTCAGAACGTCCGCAGCCTGCGCCAGCGCCTGTGCGACCTTGGACTGGTCCTGGCCGCCTGCCATAGCGTTGTCCGGACGTCCGCCGCCTTTTCCGCCCGTGACGGCTGCAACGGCGCCGACAAGCTTTCCGGCGTGCGCGCCTGCCGCGACTGCTTCAGAACCGGCCACGGATACGAACTGGAGCTTGTCCTGACCGACCGACGCCAGTACGGCGACCGTATCGGGGTAGTCCGCCTTGATCTGATCAGCCAGCGCGCGGATAACGTCCAGGGGCATCTGTAAAGCGGCAGTGATCAGTCTGACGGAGCCGATCTTCTCGGCGCCCGCCACAAGACTTTCCAGCTTCGACGAGGCGATCTTGGCGTTCAGCGCCTCGACCTCGTGCCGAAGTCCTGTGATGTCTGCCTGCAGGGAAGCGGCTTTCCTGGCGATGTCCGCCGCATTCTGGATCTTCATTTCCTTTGCGGTCTCTGCAATCAGCCTGTCCTTGCTGGAAAGCAGCTGCAGGACGTTGTTGCCGGTAACGGCTTCGATCCTGCGGATGCCTGCCGCCACGGACGCTTCGCTGACGATATGGAAGAGGCCGATGTTTCCGGTATTCGTGCAGTGGGTACCGCCGCAAAGCTCAACGGAGAAGTCTCCCATGGATACCATGCGGACGGTCTTGCCGTATTTCTCTCCGAACAGAGCCATCGCGCCGGCCGCTTTCGCGCTCTCGGGGTCAGTCTCCACCGTGACGATCGGGACGGACGCCATGATGTAGCGGTTGATGATGGATTCGGTTTTAGCGATTTCTTCCGCACTCATCGGAGCAAAGTGGGAGAAATCGAATCTTGCAATGTTGTCGTCGACGTAGGATCCGGACTGCTCGACATGCTTGCCGAGCACTTCACGCAGGGCCGCCTGGAGAAGATGGACGCCGGAATGGTTGCGCCGGATGGCGTTCCTTCTGTCCGCATCCACCGATGCCGTAACGGTGTCCCCGACCCTGACGACGCCGTCGTCTACCGTGCACAGGTGCAGGTAAACACCGTCTGTCTTTTTGGTATCCCGGACGATCAGCCTTACGTCGCTGCCGCGGCTGATAAGGCCCGTGTCGCCCACCTGACCGCCGCCTTCACCGTAGAAAGGCGTTTTGTCCAGCACAAGGGTAACGTCGCCCTCGCTGGCTTCCTCGACGCTCTGAACGCCGTCCTCGTCCTCCAGGATGATGGCCTTGACGACCGCTTCGCATTCGTCCGTCTCATACCCCTTGAATTCCGTTTTCGGAAGTCCCGCAAGGATATCCTTGGCCGCGTTGTCCCAGCCGGAAATGTTGCCGCGGGCCGCGCGTGCGCGCGCCTTCTGCTCGGCAAGCTTTTCCTGGTATCCCGCCTCGTCGACGGCGATGCCGCGCTCCTGGGCGATCTCCCGCGTCAGGTCGAGCGGGAAACCGAACGTGTCGCTCAGTTTGAACACGTCTTCGCCCTTCAGCAGCTTCGTCCCGTCCTGTTCCGCGCCGGAAAGGAGTGCCTCCAGCAGTTCCATGCCGGATTCCACGGTCTTGTCGAACCGTTCCTCCTCAAGTCCCACGACCTTCTTGATGTAGTCCAGGCGCTCCTTGAGCATGGGATAGGCCGATTCGTTCTCCCTGGCTACGACTTCCACGATATCTGTCAGGAAGGCGCCTTTGATGCCAAGCAGACGGCCGTGTCTGCAGGCTCTGCGGAGCAGACGGCGGAGGACGTAGCCGCGTCCCTCGTTGGACGGGAGCACTCCGTCCGCCACTAGGAATGACGATGCGCGCATATGGTCCGCGATCACGCGCAGCGATATATCGGATTTTTCCTGCTGGTGGTAGGCCACGCCGGCTTTGTCGCTGACGGCCTTGATGATGTTCTGGATCGTATCGACGTCGAACATGCTGTCCACGCCCTGCATGACGCAGGCCAGACGCTCCAGGCCCATGCCGGTGTCTATGTTTTTCTGCGCAAGTTCCGTATAGTTGCCGTTGCCGTCGTTGTTGAACTGCGAGAACACGTTGTTCCAGATTTCCATGAATCTGTCGCAGTCGCAGCCCGGTCCGCACGTGGGTTTCCCGCAGCCGTACTTCTCACCGCGGTCGAAGTAGATCTCGGAGCAGGGGCCGCAGGGGCCGGAACCGTGCTCCCAGAAATTGTCCTCCTTGCCGAGCCGCACGATCTGCTTTTCCGGCACGCCGATCTTGTCCCGCCAGATGGCATAGGCTTCGTCGTCCTTCTCGTAAACGGACGGGTAGAGCCTGTCCTTCGGGATGGCGAGCCACTCGGGACTGGTCAAAAATTCCCAGGCCCACGGCAGCGCCTCGTTCTTGAAATAATCGCCGAAGGAGAAATTGCCCAGCATCTCGAAATAGGTGCCGTGTCTGGCCGTGTGCCCGACGTTCTCGATATCGTTGGTGCGGATGCACCGCTGGCACGTCGTCATGCGGCGGCGCGGCGGTTCGGCTTCGCCCGTGAAGTATTTCTTCAGCGGCGCCATCCCGGCGACGATCAGAAGAAGCGACTTGTCGCCTTCAGGGATCAGTGAGTAGCTTTCGTGGCGGAGATGACCCTTGGATTCGAAGAATTTCAGGTACATCTCGCGCAGATCATTGAGTGATGTCCATTTCATGTTTTTTATATGCCTCAATTTTAGATTTCAGTGTTTTCAATGCCCTGCAGCGCGGCGCCGATGACGGTCCCGAACTGCGCTCTTTCCGGGATGATGAAGTTGAGCCCGAAGGAATTGTCCCGGTTCTGGAAGACGTTCCGGATGGGGGAGAGCGTCGTCAGGTTGCCGACCAGGACCACGTTGGCGACGTTAAGGCCTCTGGCTGCGAACACGGCCACCATTAGGATCGTCTCCGCGACCATGTTGGCGATGCCGAGCGAGATGTCGCCGGGCGTAGCCAGGTCGGACAGTTTGCCGAAATTGGCCGCCGTCAGGTTTTCGTTGATGCCGTCATAAACGTGATTCTTCGCGATATCCTTGATCCGCAGGTCGACGTTGTTCAGATCGCCCTCGGCGCAAAGCTGTTCGATGTGGTCGATGGTGTCGACGCCCAGGATCTTTCTGTTCAGGCCCAGCAGCGTGCCGCCGCCGACTCCGGTACCGCCGAGATATTTGGTGGTGACGGCCCCGTTTTCCTTCTTTGCGTGGATCAGTGCCGTGCCGGTACCCATGCTGACCACGACCGCCTCGTCGAGTCCGGAGAGGAACAGGCCGCCCCGCCCGACGCAGGAGAACTCGGAGATCTTGCTGCACTGCAGCGAGAAGATGGAGGATTTTGCGACGGAAGACCCTGCGCCTGTCATCATGATGCCGGTGATGTCCTCGATGCGCAGGTGATTGGAAGACGTGAATTTGCCGAAAGCGCCGTAAATAGACGTGACGGGATCCGTCGCCTCCACCAGGATCGGCTCGATCAGTTCCGGCGCGGCTTTGCCGCTTTTGCGGAATCCGACGATCTTGGTCGAACTGCCGCCCACGTCGATGCCGATGACGGTTTTTATGTTTTGCTCTGCTCCCATTCTCGGTAACCCTCCAGTGTCAGACTGCTGCGCCCGGCTTTTGCCTTGCGACGTAACACTCCTTATTATATCACCTGGTTGAAAAAAATACAAGAATATGCTATAATGACTTGTAAGATTTGAGTCTTTCCGGAGGGGAAAAAGATGGCTTTCAAGAATCCAGAAACAGGCATCATCACTGAAAAGAAACTATACATTTTCGACATGGACGGTACGATCTATCTGGGCGGACATGTCTTTGATTTTGCCGTGGATTTCATCCATAAGCTCCGCAGGATGGGCAAGCAGGTGATGTTCTTTACCAACAATGCCTCCCACACCAAGGGCTTCTATATTCAGAAACTGACGCGCCTCGGTTTCGATCCGACGCCGGACGAGATCATGACCTCCGGAGATGTGACGGTCGAGTTCCTGCAGCGCCACCGTGCTGGGAAAACCGTCTATCTCGTCGGAACGGACGAGTTGTGCCGCGATTTCGCAGCCAGGGGCATCAGACTGCTGAAAGGGAACGAGGAGAAAGCCGATATCGTCATCACGAGTTTCGACACCAGCCTGACGTACGAAAAGCTGGACAACGCATGCCGGCTGGTACGCGGCGGTGCGGAATACCTGTCCACCCACCCGGACTTCAACTGCCCGACCGAGACCGGTTTCATCCCGGACAGCGGCGCCATCGCCGCCGCGGTGACGGCATCCACCGGCGTGAGCCCCGTCTATTTCGGAAAGCCGTACGGCGAGACGGTGCAGATGATCTGCGAAGCGACGGGAAAGAGCCGCGAGGAAATGCTTTTCTTCGGGGACAGACTGTATACGGATATCGCGATCGGCAAGAAATTCGGCGTCACTGCCGTGCTGGTCCTGACGGGCGAAACGAAGGAAGCGGACGTGGAAAAGGCCGCGCCGGCGGACAAACCGGACTACATGTTCCCGTCTCTGGCAGAGGTCAGCGCGCTGTTCGACCGGTAACAGCGTATGGCCTTTGATTCGGGAATGATGGCTGCCGCCCTGCACGAGATACGGGAGCAGGTCGGGGACGCCAGAATCGAAAAGATCAACCAGCCGGGGAAGGATGAGATCATCCTCTCCTTCCGGACTCAGGCGGGCGCGAAGAAGCTGCTGATCAGCGCAGGGTCGAACACGCCCCGCATCTGTCTGTCCGAAGTGACGCGGGAGAACCCTTCCGTGCCGCCCATGTTCTGCACCCTTTTGCGGAAATACCTGTCCGGCGCAAAACTCACGAAGGTAGAGCAGCCTGATTTCGAACGGGTCGCAAGGCTCGAGTTCGAGACGCATGACGAGATGGGATATCTGTCGACAAGATACCTTGTGGCGGAGATCATGGGCAGATACAGCAACCTGATCCTTCTGGACGGGACCGGCGCCGTCATGCAGGCGCTTCGCCCCGTGGACTTCACCACCAGCAGGCTGCGCCAGGTCCTGCCCGGGATGCAGTACGAGATGCCGCCCTCCCAGGATAAAACGAACCCGCTGAACGAAGACGGCCCGTCTTTCATCAAAGCGTTTAAGGACGCCCCGGCCGATATGCCGGCAGACAAATGGCTTTTAAAAACCTTTTCGGGCTTCTCCCCGGTGCTGTCCCGCGAGGTCGTCTTCCGGGCGGCCGGGAAAACGGACGAGGAGTCAGGGCGGATCGACGGAGAGAAACTCGCAAGAGAATTTTTGGCTGTGACGGATCTCATTAAAAACGGCAGATTCGAGCCGTGCCTTGTGCTGGACGGCAAAGGACCCGTCGAGTATTCGTTCCTTCCCCTGACGCAGTACGGGCGGCCCTGCCGCGTGATCGCTGCAGGGGCGGGAAGCGTTCTGGACCGCTTCTATGAGGACCGGGACCGAGCCCAGCTGGTCCACCAGCGCGCGGCGGATATCCTGCAGATCCTGACGCACGCTAAAAGCAGGCTCGTCAAGAAGATGGAACTGCAGACGGCGGAACGCAAAGAATGCGCACGCGGCGCCGAATACAAAAAGGCGGCCGATCTCATCACGGCGAACATCCATCTGATCAGTCATAAAGAAAAGACCGTGACGCTCACGGATTACGAGGACTGGCGCGAGGACGGCACCTACGGAACCGTCACGCTGGAACTGGACGAGCGGCTTAGTCCGGCTGCCAACGCGCAGAAAATGTACAAGAAGTATGCGAAATGCAAGAAGGCCGAAGTTGAATTGGCTCGTCAGCTGGAGCTTGGACAGGTTGAACTGTCCTACATCGAGAGTGTGCTGGACGAACTTGGAAGAGCAGAGACCGTGACTGATCTGAACGAGATCAGGGAGGAACTGTTCCGCTCCGGTTACGGCGCCAGGATGAAGAACGCCTGCTCCGCCACAAAGAACAGCGGACAGGAATATATGGCGTTCAGGACGGACCGCGGCCACAGGATCCTCTGCGGGAGGAACAATCTGCAGAACGAACACATCACGCACAAGCTGGCGGAAAAAACGGATTACTGGTTCCACGTGAAGAACAGGCCGGGATCGCACGTCGTGCTGCTGTGCGGGAAAGACGAGCCGCAGACGGAGGAATTCACCCAGGCGGCGGAGATTGCCGCATACTACTCCAGCGCAAGAGGCGGCAGTCAGGTGCCGGTGGACTATACGCCGGTGAAGAACCTGCACAAAGTGACCGGTGCAAGACCCGGTTTCGTGATATACCATACCAACCGGACGGCCTACGTCACGCCCGACAAAGAACGGATCGAGGCCGCAAAAGAAAACTGATCATACAGGAGGACTAAAAATGTTTGACATTCTGATTGGAACGCTCATCGGGGCGGGGGTAGCGGAACGCTGCATGCCCCTTCTGAACGAGAAGGGATTCGAATCATATGAACTGACCTTCGGTACCGGAGATGCTAACGGAGATCTTCCTGCGCTCGCGCAGAAAGTGCTCGGCAAGGCGGATGGAAGACCGATCGCCGCTCTGGGGCTATACGGTAATACGCTGCAGGACGAGGATCTTTTGAAGGGGATAAAGAACCTCATCGTCCACGCGCACGATTTCGGATGCGACGTCGTATCCATGTTCGCGGGCGCCAAGTCCGGCGACAGCGTCGAGGCGGCCATCCCGCTGTTCAAGGAAGTGTTCTCCGGCCTTGTCGATCTGGCGGAGAAGCATGACGTACGCCTTGCGATCGAGAACTGCGGTGGCGGATGGCGGCGGTGCGACCAGAACATTGCTTTCTGCGAGGACGCATGGAATCTGATGTTCAGCGCGGTCGACAGCCCGCGTCTGGGGCTTGAATGGGAACCTGCCCATCAGCTGCACGGACTCGTCGACGTGGAGGCACAGCTACGGCGTATCGCGCACAAGGTCATCCATCTGCACGGCAAGGACGCGACGGTGGCAAGGGATCTCATCAGGGATTACGGCCTGCACAGCGGCAGACCCTGGTGCTATGACAGGACGCCGGGATACGGGGACAGCAACTGGGCAAACCTTTTCACGATCCTTCTGCATGCGGGGTTCCGCGGCAGCTGCGATATCGAAGGGTATCACGACCTTGTCCACTACGACGACATGGAATGGTCCTCCCAGCTGGTCGGCCTCGACTATCTCAAGCGGTGCCGCGGCGGTCTTGAGTTTTTCGACGGACCGGACCTTCCGCACGGATACCAGGGGAAGAGGCATAAATCCTGAACGGAACAAAAAAAAGAACGGGCGGCAATCATCGCGATTGCCGCCTGTCTTTATAAGATCAGCTCACCGTGACCTTATGTAGCGCTTACTGCTGCCGCTGTTTGTTGAAGCATTCGCTGCAATAAACAGGACGGTCGCCCTTCGGCTCGAAAGGAACTTTGCAGGGATTACCGCAAGCAGCGCATACAACATCGTACATTTTGCGCGGTTCGCCGCTGTTTCTCTGTGCCTTGTGTGCATCACGGCATGCTTTGCAGCGGGAAGGCTCATTGGTGAAGCCTTTTTCAGCGTAGAAAGCCTGCTCGCTTGCCGTGAAAGTGAACTCTTGTCCGCAGTCCCTGCAGACCAGTGTCTTGTCTGTGTACATCGTTTTTCCCCTTATTGATCATGCGTAGTGTCTCAGAGCCGGTTGCCCTGGACGGTTATTATATCATAACACACAGAGAAAATCATGTCAATAAGATTATAATTATAAAGATTTTGTTTACAATTTTCTTCCCGGGTGCGTTGTTTTGAAGGAAAAGTAGGGATTTATCCCTGTCAGTTCCCGGCTGGCGAGACGAACGTGACAGCCGTGATCGTGACGGGATCGATCGGGAAAGTGCCATAGGTGTTGCCCTTGCTGTCCCGCCTGGTCTCGCCCGTTACGGGATTGACCTTGCAGGGGACGGACACGATGGCGTCGACTGTTTCCATTCCGGCGATCACCCTGCCGAACGCAGCGTAGGACCCGTCCAGAGAGGCACTGCAGTCTGCCTGGCAGATGAAGAACTGGCTGGAGGCGGAGTCATAGGCCTTACTGCGGGCCATGGAGATGACGCCCCGGACGTGGGAGATGGTGTTGTCCACGCCGTTGAGCGCGAACTCGCCTTTGATCTTGGTGCTGGCGCCGCCGGTCCCGTTTCCGTCGGGATCGCCGCCCTGGATCATGAATCCGGGATACACTCTGTGGAAGGTCAGCCCGTCGTAGAAATGGGACGCGACTAAAGACTTGAAGTTCGCGACCGTGATCGGCGCGATTTCTGGATAGAGCTGAACGACGATATAGGCGCCGCCTTCGATCTCGAACTGGACGTAGTCCGTTTCATAAGAGACCGGTTCCAGTTTCTTCGTATAGCACTTGGACAGGTCGATCGATGTGGATGATTTGCCGCAAGAGACTGCGAGCAAAAGGGAACATACGGTTAACAGGAGTGCGAGCACGACGGTAATAGTACGTTTCATAGAAGGAAATCTCCCTTGTTACATTTTTATATATAACAAATCACCGGCAGTTTCATAACCGCCGGTGACTGACTGAAACCCGCCAGGTGGGTTATGCCAGGGCATTGAGTTTCTTTGTGAACTGACTCTTTTTGCGGGCTGCTGCGTTCTTGTGGATGATACCAGCTGCTGCGGCCTGATCGACTTTCTTCACTGCTGCTTTGTAAGCGGCCTTGGCTGCTTCCATATCGCCGGCAGCGAGAGCTGCATCGTATTTTTTGATCTCTGTCTTGAGGGCAGAGCGGAACGACTTGTTTTGCAAAGCTTTGGTTTGAGAAACTTTAACGCGCTTTTTTGCTGATTTGATGTTCGGCAAAACCTTTTACCTCCCTTTTAAAATACGTATATTGTTGAACGTCCCAACTGAGAGGGTTTGAGACGCTGTACCCGATACAGTTTAATATAATAACACACTTCGCCTCATAAATCAACACAAAATTTTTCAGAATTTTACGGTCTGAAACGGATTTGAAAACTTTTTTCCTGTTCATCGGGAGATTTTTGCCCGGCGATCCGCCAAAAAACGGTCAATATGCACAATTATCACAGAAAAACTTCGCAAAATTTGTACGCGAATATGTTCCGAAAAACTGCTTGACATGTCTTGACATCTGTGATATACTTGTAAACTGCATTATAATTGCCTTTGAATCGCCTTTGCGCGGAAAACGCCCCAAAAACAGCCGTTTTTCAGCATTTTTGGCGGCAAAAAAAGGCTTTACGTATTGGAAATGGAGAGTATGTTTCAATGATCAAAGTCAAAGAGCAGAAACTGGGCCAGAACACGCGAGTCAGTTTCCAGCGATCCAACTACACGATGGAGCTTCCGAATCTTGTGGAGATCCAGACAAAATCGTTCAAGTGGTTCCTGGAAGAGGGACTTGGCGAAGTCCTCCGCGACATTTCGCCAATCACCGATTTCTCAGGTGACCTCCTGATCGATTTCGTGGACTATAAACTGGATGTCGAACATCCCAACTACCCTGTCGAGGAATGCAAGGAAAGGGACGTGAACTATTCCGCTCCCCTGAAGGCGAGCGTCAGACTGACGAACAGGAAAACAGGCGAGATCAAACAGCATGATGTCTTCATGGGCGAACTGCCGATCATGACCGAGACAGGAACATTCGTCATCAACGGCGCGGAGCGCGTCATCGTCTCCCAGATCGTCCGTTCTCCCGGCATGTACTATGACTCCGAGATCGACAAGGCGGGCAAGAAGACTTTCTCCGCACAGGTGATCCCGTACCGCGGCGCATGGCTGGAATACGATATCGACGGTTCCGGATGCATGAACGCGAAGATCGACAAGACCAGAAAAGTACCTATTACTATATTCCTGCGCGCGCTCGAATTCGACAAGGCCGAGGATATCTTCGAAAAGTTCGGAAAAGAGGACGCACTCGTCCGCTCTTTCGAACGCGACGAATGCCAGACCCTTGCCGAGAACAACAACACGGACGCGCACATCGAAGCCCTCAAGGAGGTCTACAAGAAGATGAGACCGGGCGAACCCGTTCTCGTCGAGTCTGCGCAGCAGCTGCTCCACAACGATTTCTTTGACAACCGCAGGTATGACATCCAGCCCGTCGGACGCTACAAGTTCGACAAGAAGATGGCGATCCATTCCCGTATCGCGGGTCACAAGGCCGCAGAAGTCATCACCAGCACCATTACCGGCGAGATCCTCGCTGAACCGGGGGACCTCATCACCGACAAGCTAGCGCTCGACATAGAGCACGCCGCTGTGAACAGCGTCAGGATCGAACTGGAAAACGGGAACGTCGTGACCGTCCTTTCCAACAATACGATTGAACCCGAATACGTCCTGGGGTATTCGCTCGAGGACTGCGGCGTCGCAGAACGCTGCAATTACGGGGTACTGATCGATATCATCAGGGAAGCGGAGCAGGAGCCGAAAGAGGACCTCAACCCCGACCGCCTGAAACAGTGCGAAGACAAGATCAAGGAAATGTGCCGGACACGCATCAACGAGCTGTGCCCCAAGCACATTACCAGAGAAGATATCTATGCGTCCGTCAGCTATATGCTCAACCTCGTGCATGACGTCGGCAGCCTCGATGACATCGACCATCTGGGCAACCGTAGGATCCGCTGCGTGGGCGAGCAGCTGCAGAACCAGATGCGTATCGGCTTTACCCGTATGGACAAGATCGTCAAGGAACGTATGGCCACTACGGACAACGACAAGCTGACGCCTCAGTCGCTGATCAACATCCGTCCGATCGTGACGGCCATCAGGGAATTCTTCGGTTCATCCCAGCTGTCCCAGTTCATGGACCAGAACAACCCGCTTGCCGAGATGACGCACAAACGCCGTGTGTCCGCGCTAGGCCCCGGCGGTCTGTCCCGTGACCGCGCCTCCTTCGACGTGCGTGACGTCCACTACACCCAGTACGGACGCATGTGCCCGATCGAAACGCCTGAAGGTCCGAACATCGGTCTTATCTCCTACCTGTCCACGTACGCCCGCATCAGCAAGTACGGCTTCATCGAAGCCCCGTACCGCAAGGTCGACAAGGCGAACGGCCGCGTCACAGAGGAAGTCGAGTATATGACGGCCGACGTAGAGGACAACTATATCGTCGCGCAGGCCAACGAGCCGCTGGATGACGAAGGGCATTTCCTCAACCAGAGAGTCACCGTCAGGAACAAGACGGAGATCATAGAAGTCCAGCCTAACAAGGTCGACTACATGGACGTCGCGCCGAAGATGGTCGTGTCCGTGGCGACAGCCATGATCCCGTTCCTTGAAAACGACGACAACTCGCGTGCGCTGATGGGATCCAACATGCAGAAGCAGGCCGTCCCGCTGATGGTCAACGATTCTCCGATCGTCGCGACCGGTATCGAATTCAAGGCCGCCGTCGACTCGGGCGTCATCGTTCTTGCGAAGAACGCAGGTGAAGTCATCTACGTGGATGCGACGAAAGTCATCATCCTCAACGAATACGGCGCAAGAGACACCTATGAGCTTTTGAAGTTCAAGAGAACCAACCAGGGTACCTGTTTCAACCAGAGACCGATCGTCCGTCTGGGACAGCGCGTCGAGGAAGGACAGGTGATCGCAGACGGTCCCGCGACCAGCAACGGTGAGATATCCCTGGGCAAGAACGCGCTCATCGGCTTCATGACCTGGGAAGGTTACAACTACGAGGACGCCGTCCTTCTGAACGAACGCCTGGTGCGCGACGACGTATACACATCCTTACATATTGAAGAATACACACACGAAGCGCGCGATACCAAACTCGGTCCGGAAGAGATCACACGCGAAGTCCCCAATGTCGGCGACGACGCGCTGAAGGATCTGGACGCGGAAGGTATCGTCAAGATCGGTACGGAAGTCCGTGCCGGCGATATCCTGGTCGGTAAGATCACGCCGAAGGGCGAGACCGAGCTAACTGCCGAAGAGCGGCTGCTCCGCGCCATCTTCGGTGAAAAAGCGCGCGAAACACGCGACACCTCTCTCAAGATGCCTCACGGCGAGGCCGGAACAGTCGTCGGTATCCGGGTGTTCTCCCATTCCGCCGGCGATCCGCTGCCCGCTGGCGTCAACAAGGTCGTCAAAGTGTACGTGGCGCAGAAACGTAAGATCTCCGTGGGCGACAAGATGGCCGGACGTCACGGCAACAAGGGCGTCGTGTCCCGTATCCTGCCACCGGAGGATATGCCTTTCCTGCCTGACGGCACGCCGCTCGACATCGTGCTGAACCCGCTGGGCGTGCCTTCCCGTATGAACATCGGGCAGGTGCTTGAAGTTCACCTCGGCATCGCCGCCAAGCGGCTGGGCTGGAAGATCATGACGCCGGTATTCGACGGCGCCAACGAGAAAGATATTCAGGAATGCCTCAAGATGGCCGGCCTGTGGCGCGACCTCTTCCCGCTCGAAAATCCTGAAACGAAAGATCTTTATGAGGAAATCACCGACGAGGAAGGGAAGCCGGCTCTGCGGCTGCTCACCCCGGAGGAAAGAAACAACAAGGAATACCTGGCTGCTCTGCAGCAGGATCACAAGCTGAAAGTCTGCGACGGCAAGTCGGAAGTGTTCGACGGACGTACAGGCGAGCGGTTTGACAACCCTGTTGTGGTCGGTATCATGTACTACCTCAAACTCCACCACCTCGTAGACGACAAGATCCACGCGCGTTCCAACGGTCCGTACTCCATGGTCACGCAGCAGCCTCTGGGCGGCAAGGCTCAGTTCGGCGGACAGCGTTTCGGAGAAATGGAAGTCTGGGCGCTCGAGGCGTACGGCGCGGCATACACGCTGCAGGAGATCCTGACCGTCAAGTCCGATGACATCAACGGCAGAAGAAAAGCCTACGAAGCCATCATCAAAGGTCAGAACATCCCGACGCCGGGCGTGCCCGAATCCTTCAAGGTCCTTGTAAAGGAACTGCAGTCTCTCGCACTGAACGTTCAGGTGCTGAACGACAAGGGCGAGGAACTGGATCTCTCGACCGCATACAGCAACGATGACGAACCGTCCGGAAGGAACCGCAAGGCCATCCTCGAAGCCATCAACGAAGCCACCGGCAACAACGTGATGACGCAGGAGAAGGAATTCAGCGGCTACACCTACATGGATGAAAGCGGCAACGAACTGGTGGATGAGGAAGAAGACGAAGAGCAATACGACGATTCCGAATTCGAAAACGAATATGACGATGAGTCGGGCAACTGATTCGCTGACTGAAACCGAAATAGTAAGGAGAGAATAATTTTGGAAAACCATGAATTTTCTTCGATAAGAATAGGTCTTGCCTCCCCGGAGATGATCAGGGACTGGTCATACGGCGAGGTCAAGAAACCCGAAACGATCAACTACAGGACGCTGAAGGCGGAACCGGACGGTCTTTTCTGTGAAAAGATCTTCGGGCCGACGAAAGACGGCGCGTGCTTCTGCGGAAAATATAAAAACTATCACAGCAAGGAAGTCGTCAGATGCGAAAAGTGCGGAGTCGATGTAACGACCAAGAAGGTCCGCCGCGAGCGCATGGGGCATATCGAACTGGCAAGCCCCGTCTCCCACATCTGGTACTTCAAGGGGATCCCGTCCAGAATGGCGCTTGCGCTGGATATCTCCCCGAAGCAGCTGGAGCAGGTCCTTTACTACGCGCAGAACATCGTCCTGGATCCCGGCAACGTGGATTCGCTCAAGAAGGGCGACGTCCTGACAGAGAAGGAATACGCCGACTACCGCTACGCGTTCGGCAACAGCTTCAGGACCGGCATGGGCGCCGAGGCGATCAAGGAACTGCTGCGCGGCCTTGACGAGGAGTTGCCGGAGCTGTCCAGACAGCTCAAGGAAGAACTGTCCAGATCTTCCGGACAGAAGAAGGTACATATCATCAAACGGCTGGAAGCCATCGAATCATTCCGCAAATCCGGCAACAAGCTGGAATGGATGATCCTGGATGTGATCCCCGTGCTGCCGCCGGACATCCGTCCGATGGTCCAGCTCGACGGCGGACGCTTCGCCTCCTCCGACTTGAACGAACTCTACCGCCGCGTTATCGCGAGGAACAACAGACTGAAGAAGCTGCTGGAACTCCACACCCCGCAGATCATGCTGACCAACGAGAAGCGCATGCTGCAGGAAGCGGTCGACGCGCTGATCGACAACGGCAAGCACGGCAAGCCCGTGACGGGCGCATCGAGCAGGACGCTGAAGTCCCTGTCCGAGATGCTTCGCGGCAAGCAGGGCCGTTTCCGTCAGAACCTGCTGGGCAAACGTGTCGACTATTCCGGACGTTCCGTTATCGTCGTCGGACCGAACCTGAAGATCTATCAGTGCGGTCTGCCGAAGGAAATGGCGCTCGAACTGTTCAAGCCGTTCGTGATCAAGCGTCTTGTCGAAATGGGCAAGGCCACCAACATCAAGGACGCGCAGAAGAAGATTGACCGTGTGCATCCCGATGTCTGGGATGCGCTCGAGAACGTCATCAAGGAGCACCCGGTCCTTCTGAACCGCGCTCCGACGCTGCACCGCCTGTCTATCCAGGCATTCGAACCCGTCCTTGTGGACGGACGCGCGATCAAACTGCACCCGCTGGTGTGTACGGCGTTCAACGCGGACTTCGACGGCGACCAGATGCCGGTACACGTTCCGCTTTCCGCCGAGGCGCAGGCTGAAGCAAGATTTTTGATGCTTTCCGCCAACAACCTTCTGAAACCTATGGACGGTAAGACCGTCACCGTTCCGACACAGGATATGGTGCTCGGTTCCTACTACCTTACCATGGAGAAGGAAGGCGAACCCGGTGACCGCGTTCCGGCTGTCGACGAGAACGGCAACCCCATCACGGACGAACAGGGAAATCCCGTTTATTCCTATCATATCTACCGTAATTTCGACGAGGCCATGATGGCGTACTCCGACGGTCTGCTCGGACTGCACGCCAAGATCAAAGTCCGCGTCGAGAAGGAGATCAACGGCGTCAAGAAAAGCGGCGTTATCGTGACAACGCTCGGCCGTCTGATCTTCAACAATCCGATCCCGCAGGACCTCGGCCTGATGGACAGAAGCAAACCGGAAAACGAATTGCGTCTGGAAGTCGACACGACGGTCAAGAAAGGAGATCTGGGAAAGATCATCGACAACTGCATACGTATCCACGGGCCCGCAACCTGCGCGACGATGCTGGATGCCATCAAGGAGCAGGGTTACCACTACTCCACGAAGGCCTCTCTCTCTATCTCCGTTTACGATATCTCCATTCCGCCTGAAAAGTCGGAACTCATTGAGGAAACGCAGAAGAAGATAGACAAGTACGCGCGTCACTACCTGCGCGGCGAACTATCCAACGAGGAACGTTACAACAACGTCATTGCCGTCTGGAAGGAAACAGTCGACAAAGTGACGAACGCGCTGACGTCCCGTCTCGACCCGCTGAACCCGATCAACATCATGTCTGATTCCGGCGCCCGCGGTTCCATCAAGCAGCTCCGTCAGCTCGGCGGTATGCGCGGACTTATGTTCGCTGCGAACGGCACGACCATCGAGATCCCGATCAAATCCAACTTCCGCGAAGGTATGAAGATCCACGAGTACTTCATGGGTGCGCGTTCCTCCCGTAAGTCCCTGTCCGATACGGCTCTCCGTACGGCAGACTCCGGTTATCTTACGCGCCGTCTCGTTGACGTATCCTCCTCCGTCATCGTACGCGAAGAGAAGTGCGACACGGACAAAGGCGACTGGATCAGCAGGATCCCGGGCGACGGCAACAAGGATCTGGAAACGCTCCAGGAGCGTATCACCGGCCGTTACACGTTCGGACCCGTCGTGGATCCGAAGACCGGCGAAGTGCTGCTGGAAGACGATATGATGATCACAGCCGATCAGGCCAACGCCTTCGTGAAAGCAGGCATCGAAAAAGTCTGCATCCGAACGGTGTTCCACTGCAACTCCAGGGACGGCATCTGCGCGCACTGCTACGGCTCCGACCTTGCGACAGGCAATCCCGTACAGATCGGCGAAGCAGTCGGTATCATCGCGGCGCAGTCCATCGGCGAGCCGGGTACCCAGCTGACGATGAGAACGTTCCACTCCGGTGGTGTCGCAGGCTCCGATATCACGCAGGGTCTTCCCCGTGTCGAGGAACTGTTCGAAGCGCGTCCGCCGAAGAAGCCGGCAGTCATCACGAACCATTCCGGTATCGTCGACGCCATTCAAGACAACAACACGCCCGTCACGATCGAGATCGAATCCGAACAGACAGGCACCGTCGAAGAGTTCACGGTTCCGTACGGATCCAGGATCTCCGTCCACGTCGGCGACCACGTCAATATCGGCGATGCGCTGACAGAAGGCAGCAAGGCGCCTCTGGACATCATGAAGATCCAGGGACTGGATGCCGTTTACGAATACCTGATCACTGAAGTCCAGAAGGTGTACAGATCTCAGGATTGTAACGTCAACGACAAGCATATCGAGATCATTGCCCGTCAGATGACCCGCAAATACATGGTCAAGGACGGCGGAGACACGGATATCCTTACGGGTACCGTCGTGGATCAGACGGAATTCCAGGAAGAGAACAAGAAGGTTCAGGAGCGCATCGACAACGGCGAGCTGAATCTGAGGCTGGCGGAAGGCGAGCCCATGCTGCTCGGTATCTCCAAGGCCGCATTGCAGACAGAATCGTTCCTGTCCGCGGCTTCCTTCCAGGAAACGACCAAGGTGCTGACCGAAGCCGCCATCCGCGGTAAAGTGGACCGACTGCTCGGACTCAAGGAAAACGTCATCATCGGTAAGCTGATCCCCGCCGGCACAGGCATGACATGCTACAAGGATATCGATGTCCGCCGCGTGGATGAAGACAAGCACACCGTGCTCGACGACGAAGTATACGACGCGATGTAATCACCTCGCCGTTCGGTCCGGCGGCTGCACTGGCTGCCGGACCGGGCAAAAAAATTCAGGATTGACAAATAACATTTTTCTTGTTACAATAATAAGAACTGTGTTTTAAACACTATCAGTTATGAGTGTAGTAGTCTTAAGGACTTGACTGCATAAACATTAAAACTTACGGAAAGGAGGACGCTACGAAGAATGCCAACCTTTAATCAGCTTGTACATCAGGGACGCCAGGACAAGGTCTACAAGTCCAAGACACCGATGCTCCAGCACGGTTTCAACTCTCTGACAAACAAGGCTACGGACAAGTCTTCACCTCAGAAACGCGGTGTTTGCACCAAAGTTTCCACCACCAGCCCGAAGAAGCCGAACTCTGCTATGCGGAAGATCGCAAGAGTCAGACTTACGAACGGACTTGAAGCCACCACCTACATCCCCGGCATCGGACACAACCTGCAGGAACACTCTGTGGTTCTGATCCGCGGCGGAAGAGTACGTGACCTGCCTGGTGTGCGTTACCACATCATCCGCGGTACGCTCGACGCGCAAGGTGTTGCGAACCGTATGCAGGGCCGTTCCAAATACGGCGCAAAGGCTCCGAAGAAAAAGAAGTAATCGGGGCGGTGCGGTCTGACCGCACGTAAAGGGAATAAAGCAATCTGCACAACTGAAGCGTTTTCGTAAATTTTAATGTTTATTTACATAAAACCTCAGGTGCGCTGACAGAATTCGCTTTTGAGTACCTGTGATTTCATATTTTTAATGAAGGAGGGAAGTAAAGTGCCAAGAAGAGGTTTTATATCCAAAAGAGATGTATTGCCGGATCCGTTGTATGGCTCAAGACTTGTTACAAAGTTGATCAACAACGTGATGTATGATGGCAAGAAAGGTGTTGCCCAGACAATTGTCTATGACGCCTTTGCCATCGTTGAGGCCAAGGACGGCTCCAATCCGCTTGAGGCTTTCCAGACTGCTCTGGAAAACATCATGCCGGTTCTGGAAGTGAAAGCCCGCCGCGTGGGCGGCTCCACTTACCAGGTGCCGATGGAGGTTCGTCCGGAACGTCGTCAGACACTCGGTCTGCGGTGGCTGGTAGGCTACGCAAGACAGCGCAGTGAGAAGACGATGGCCGAAAGACTGGCTGGCGAGATCATGGATGCTAAAAACAGCATGGGCGGCGCCTTCAAGAAGAAGGAAGAAACCCACAGAATGGCAGAAGCCAACAAGGCTTTCGCACACTACAGATATTAATTTTCAGCTCTTGGTTGAAGGAGACAATCAATGCCTAGGGAATATCCGTTGGAAAGGACTCGTAATATCGGCATCATGGCTCACATCGACGCCGGTAAGACGACCACCACCGAAAGAATATTATTTTATACAGGTAAGACGCACAAGCTAGGCGAGGTGCATGATGGCGCTGCGACGATGGACTGGATGGTCCAGGAGCAGGAACGCGGCATCACCATCTGCTCTGCTGCAACGACTTGCTACTGGGCTCACTCCGACTTGCATGACAATCCGGAACTGGCTAAGGCCAATGTGCACAGAATCAATATTATCGATACCCCCGGGCATGTGGACTTCACCGTGGAAGTGGAGCGTTCGCTCCGCGTCCTGGACGGAGCCGTAACGGTACTATGTGCCAAAGGCGGCGTCGAGCCGCAGTCGGAAACTGTCTGGAGACAGGCAAACAAGTATCAGGTGCCCCGTATGGCCTATGTCAATAAGATGGACATCAACGGCGCAAACTTCTACCATGTCGTCGACATGATGAAGGAAAGACTGCATGCGAATGCAGTGCCGATCCAGCTTCCGATCGGTTCGGAGCTGTCGTTCCGCGGGATCGTGGACCTGATGACCATGCAGGCGGACGTGTATTACGACGACCTTGGAAAAGACATGCGCGTCGAGGCGATCCCCGACGACATGAAAGCCAAGGCGCAGGAATACCGCGACGCCATGGTCGAGGCTATCTGCGAGACGGATGAAGCGCTTTTTGACAAATACTGCAACGGGGACGAAATCACTATCCCGGAACTCAAGAAAGCACTGAGAGCCGCAACGATCGCAAACAGGATCGTGCCGGTGACATGCGGAACTTCGTACCGGAACAAAGGCGTTCAGAAACTGCTGGATGCCATCATCGATTACATGCCTGCTCCCACAGACGTGCCCGCTATCAAAGGGATCGCGCCGAAGACCGGCGAGGAGGAGGAACGCCATCCTTCCGATGACGAACCTTTCGCCGCCCTGGCCTTCAAGATCATGACCGATCCGTTCGTTGGAAAACTCTGCTTCTTCCGTGTCTATTCGGGAGAAGTTCAGACCGGCACAAACGTATACAATTCCTCAAAGAACAAATATGAGCGTTTCGGACGCATCCTGCAGATGCACGCCAATGACCGTCAGGACATCGACGTCTGCCATGCGGGAGACATCGCCGCCGTCGTGTCGACGAAATACTCGACGACGGGCGATACATTCTGCGACGAAAAAGCCCCCATCGTCCTGGAGTCCATGGAATTCCCGGAACCCGTCATCCGCGTGGCAATCGAACCGAAGACGCGGGCCGGACAGGAGAAGATGGGCATCGCGCTCGCCAAGCTCGCTGAGGAAGATCCCACTTTCCGCACTTATACGAGTGAGGAGACCGGACAGACCATCATCGCCGGCATGGGCGAACTCCACCTGGAGATCATCGTGGACAGACTGCTGCGTGAATTCAAGGTTGAGGCCAACATCGGCAAGCCGCAGGTTGCATACAAGGAAACGATCCGTAAAAAGGTCGACCATGAATGCAAGTACAGAAAACAGTCCGGCGGCGCTGGTCAGTACGGACATGTCAAGATTATCCTCGAGCCCAATGAACCGGGCAAAGGATATGAATTCATCAACGCTGTCACGGGCGGTGCGATCCCGAAAGAATTCATCGAACCCGTCAACCAGGGTATCCAAGGCGCCATGCACGCTGGCGTGCTGGCCGGGTATCCGGTCGTTGATGTGAAAGTAACGCTTTATGACGGTTCCTACCATGAGGTAGACTCTTCCGAAATGGCATTCAAGATCGCCGGTTCGATGGCGTTCAAGGAAGCCATGAAGAAAGCCGATCCTTATCTGACGGAACCGATTATGAAGGTCGTGACGATCACCCCGGATGATTATCTGGGCGACGTCATCGGCGATCTGAACTCCCGCCGCGGCCAGATCCAGTCTATGGAACCGGGCATCGGAATCACGGAGATCAAATCATTCGTGCCGCTTTCCGAGATGTTCGGATACGCAACGGACTTGCGTTCACGTTCACAGGGACGCGCACAGTATTCCATGGAACCGAGCCACTTTGCTGAGGTTCCGAAATCTCTCGCACAGGACATCGTCAATGTCCGCGGGAAAAGCAATTAATTAAAATAATAAAACACGGAGGAAATTTGAAATGGCAAAGGCTACATTCGAACGCACAAAGCCCCACGTTAACATTGGTACCATCGG
>JAFSSK010000078.1 GCA_017451045.1 Clostridia bacterium | reverse complement strand
GTCCTGTGCAAGAGTTACAAGCCAAACACAGGGGCAGACAAATCAGAATGAAATCGAAGTGTCATCCGAGGGAACGGAAGAGCCCTCTGATGTCACATTACCGGAGAATAAGGAACCTATGGAACAAACAGGATACACGACGGCGGTTCCGTCTTCCTATAAGACCGAATCTGACTATCCCGGCAATGTCACCCGGCTGGATTATGCTTCGAAGGATTATGTCAGAGACGGAGCCGCAATCACCAAAACAGCCTATGTCTATACCCCCTACGGCTACGACGAAAACGACAAAGAGACCAGATACGACATCCTCTATCTGATGCACGGATGGGGCGGACATGCGGGCGAATACTTTGAGTATACATCCACAAAAAACGTGTTTGATCACCTGATCGAAAACGGGGACATCCCGCCGATCATCATCGTATCGGCCACGTTTTATAACGAAAACAGCAATACGGATTTTTCGAGTTCCATTTCGGAGTTCCGCCAGTTCCACCGCGATTTTGAGGAAAACCTAATGCCGGCGGTGGAGGGGCAGTTCCACACCTATGCCGTTTCCGTCTTCGACGAGGATCTGAAGGCCTCCCGGGATCACCGCGCATTCGGCGGTTTTTCCCTTGGCTCGGTCACGACCTGGCTGCAGTTCTGCTACGACTTTGACTACATCCGGTACTTCCTGCCCATGAGCGGATCCTGCTGGTATTACGGCACCTACGGAGATTTTCAGATCAAGAACAATGTGAACTTTATCGAGCAGCTCGTGAAGGACAACGACCTGGATGAGCGCGGCTATTTCATCTACCATGCAGTCGGCACCCAGGACGCTGTCAAGAGCCAGTCCATCGATATGGCGGATGAAATGCTGAGCCGCGATATCTTCACCCCTGAGCATTACGTTTTCTACCTGAAGGATGGCGGCTATCATGACTTTGACGCCGTGCAGGAATACCTGTACAACGCATTGCCGCTTTTTTTCCGGGAGTCTGGAGATGATCGAGCGAACTCCAGCACAGTGCCGACAGCTGCCGCCTATACAATGGAGACCAGGATCACCGATGTACAGAACGATCCTGCTTTCGGCGATTACGGCAGGCTGATCTTTCCGGTTAACAGCGGATATATGAGCGGCGATACACTGGGAAGCCTTCGCCTGACCTGGTACAACTACATCGATCCGGACAAGACGGTGGAGATCGTGAATTACCTGAAGAACCATGCCGAAGCCGGGGAAACGGTTTTTTACGATATATACACCGACGCGGAAAAGGCCGCTGATCCCGCCAAAAGAGATACCGGTCTGTTCTTCTTCAAGGGCGATCCCGGTGCGAAGTTTGCCATCGTGAACGCCGGCGGCGGCTTTGCCTATGTGGGGGCCATGCATGACAGCTTCCCCCACGCGCTGGAGCTTTCGAAGATGGGCTACAACGCGTTCGCGCTGATCTACCGTCCGGGCGCGCAGACGGCCTGCGAGGATCTGGCAAGAGCCATCGCCTTTATCTTTGAGCATGCGGACGAATTGGAGATCGACACGGCCGATTATTCCCTGTGGGGAGGTTCGGCCGGCGCCCGTATGGCTGCCTGGCTCGGTACCTACGGAACGGAGAACTTCGGCGAAGACGCTTATCCCCGCCCGGCAGCGGTGATCGTTAACTATACCGGCCTTTCAGAGGTGACAGGCGATGAGCCGCCCACCTACAGCGCTGTCGGGACAAGCGATGGTATCGCTTCCTACACGACGATGGAACGGCGCATCAACGCCATCAAGGCAAACGACACCGACGCAATGATCGAGGTGTTTCAAGGGCTTCCTCATGGTTTCGGACTGGGGACGGGAACCGCGGCGGAAGGCTGGATCGAAAACGCAGTGACATTTTGGGAAAGGAATATGAAGCAATGAGTAAGAAAGTTTTAATACTGTCCGGAAGCCCCCGCAAGGGCGGCAATTCGGACATCCTGTGCGATGAGTTCATGCGCGGAGCTGTCGAAGCAGGCAATGACGTGGAAAAGATCCGTGTTGCCGAAAAAAAGATCGGCTTCTGCAGCGCCTGCTACTACTGCAGACAGTCCGGCGGTATATGCGCGAAAAAGGACGATATGGCAGACATCCTTCAGAAGATGATCGACGCGGACGTGCTTGTCCTTGCAAGCCCCGTCTATTTCTATTCGATCGACGCGCAGCTGAAGGCTCTCATCGACCGGACGCTGGCCCGCTGGACCGAAGTGAAGAACAAGGAGTTCTATTATATCGTCACCTGCGCAGCTGATGATACTGCCGCGCAGGAAACGACACTGGCCTGTTTCAGAGGGTATGCCGATTGCGTAAAAGGCGCAGAAGAAAAAGGGATCATCTACGGGACCGGTGTGTATCAGCCCGGTGAGATCCGAAACAATCCCGCCTGTTCGCAGGCGTATGACATGGGGAAATCAATATAATAAGGAGGCAGCATTATGAAAAAACAGACAGCAGGCAGGGACCGTCTCGGCGATCTGGCTCCGAAATTCGCGGAACTGAATGACGATGTTTTGTTCGGAGAGGTGTGGTCAAGAGAATCGCAGCTGTCCCTCC
>JAFSSK010000077.1 GCA_017451045.1 Clostridia bacterium | reverse complement strand
TCGTATCCGATCTGCGTGTCGGGAAGGAGTCCTTCCCGCATCCACGGCATTTCGAACTACCTGCTGCAGGTGAAGGACAGCCGGGGCGCATAACCGCTGTTCAATCTGTTCTTCCTGGATTCGCTCTGCTAGGCCGAAAGGGACTTTTCGGAAGCGTTCGGCATCGCGCCGGACGGACTCGGATATCCTTCCAACCTCATAGACAACCAAAACGGGGACAGCACGGTCCTGCCGTACCAGGTCGCCTGGTACTATAACACCTCCAAAAAGGCCGAGAAGCAGGCCGGGCGGAAGCTGCCTGCCGGCCATCATGTGGATGCACAATCCGCTGATGGAGATGCGCCTCATCAGGCAGAATCCGGAAGCGTGCCGGATGGAAGGAAACCTGCGGGAGGAGATCGGCTGCTCCGTGATGAACAGCGGCATGTTCATGGCCTGCCTTGAGCGGGGCGACGTGAAGGGAATCTATTTCGGGCATGACCACCGCAACGACTGCTCCGGGACGGTCCACGGCATCCATATGGGATACGACGGCGCGCTTTACGACCAGCGCAGGGAAAGGGATCTTGTGGACAACCGCGGCGGAAGGGAATTCGTCCTGTACGAGGACGGTCGTCCCTATACGACCCGGATGATCCGGCTCGCCGATTTCAATCTGCCGGTCGAGGAAAAGGTCAAAATGGACTGAGGTTCAAGCCGTTTTGAAACGGAAACGGGCGAAAAACGTCCTGCTTTCTGACGGTTTTTCACACTTTTGCGTCCATTCGGGCGCAGGAAGGTCAAAAAAGTATTGACATTCAACAACTGAATCGGTATAATAATTATCGTTGCTTTTTTAGGTCAGTCCAAAACGGGAGGTTCATACGGTATGCTTCTGGATATGGGTCCCATACTTCGGGGCGAGATCAGGGAGATGGCCGTGGATTTCCGGCTGAAGCCGGAACCTCTGAACGGGTTGACGCTGAAAGAAGACGCTCATGTTTTCGGAACTCTGCGGGACGACGCCGGCTATATCCGGCTGACGCTCACGGCGGATCTTGAATACGACGCGGAATGCGCCAGATGTCTCGATCCCGTCCACGGCGTTCTGTCTCTGCAGTTTGAACGGACGGTGGTCACCGAGGGAACGGTCAGCGCCGAGAAGCTTGAGGACGACATCGACGAATACGTCGTCATCAAGGACGGCATGCTGGACGTGGACGAGCAGATCAGGGAAGCGCTTATCCTGGAGTTTCCCACAAAGATTCTGTGCAGTCCGGACTGTCCCGGCCTGTGTCCCCGCTGCGGCAAGCCCTTGCGGGACGGCCCCTGCGGCTGTCCGAAGGACGATATCGATCCGAGATGGGCTGTCCTGCGTGACATTCACCCGGACAGCTGAGCGCTGGGCAGAAAAAACAAAAGAGTAGATAAGGCTACGCTGGTAGCCGACAAGGAGGTGTAGGTATGGCAGTACCGAAGAAAAAGGTATCCAAGGCGCGCAGAGACAAGAGACGCTCCAACAACAGCAAGATGTCCGCTCCCGCCCTGGTGAAGTGCTCCAATCCGGAGTGCACGGAGATGATCCTTCCGCATCGCGTATGCAAAGTCTGCGGCTGGTATGACGGCAAGAAGGTCCTCGAAGTAAAAAAGGCTGAGAAGAAAGACTGATCGGTTTTTCAAACGGCATCGTACAATGAAATAAGCGTGCAGGTCCGTCCTGCCGCTTTTTCATTTTTGCTTTTCCTATTGCAAAGGGACGGCGGATGTGGTATTGTTAATATGTACCGAAATTGTCCCACAAAGCGGTCTGCCCTTTACGCCGGGAAGACATTGTATCATCATCACAGCAGGGAACAGGAGGAACGGAAAATGAGTTTTGAACCGAAAAAGCTGGCGCTTCTGCGGATCCTTCAGATCCTGGAGGAAAAAACGGACGCGGACCATCACCTGACGCAGCAGATGATCGCGGACGAGCTGAGATGCCGGTATGGCATCGACCTTGAGCGGAAGGCCGTCGGACGCGACCTGCAGCTGCTCAAGGACGCGGATATCGATATCGGGAGCGACAGGACCGGGTTCTACCTCGTCAGCAGGCGGTTCGAGGATTCCGAGCTCCATCTGCTGGTAGACAGCGTGCTGAGCAGCCGGCATATCACGCAGAAGCACTCGGCAGAACTGATCGACCGGCTGTGCGGTCTTGCAAGCGAGCATTTCCGGCGGAACGTCCGGTACATCCACTCCACCAACGAGGTGGACAAGAGCGAGAACCAGCAGTTGTTCCTCAATATCGAACTGATCGACGAGGCTATCGAGAAAGGCCTTCGGATCCAGTACGACTACAACAAGTACGGGACGGACAGAAAGCTTCACAGGACTTCCACCCAGGTGGTGAGCCCCTACCGCATGATCCTGCACAACCAGCGCTACTACCTCATGGCGTACTGCGAGCACTGGAAAAACATCGTCTACCACCGCCTGGACCACATTACGAAAATGAAGGTAAGGGACGATGCGGCGACGCCGCTGAAGAGCCTTCCGGGATTCGCGAACGGCATCGATTTCAATGCCATCTCCTCGGCTATGCCCTACATGTATACGGACAAAAAGGAGACCGTCGAGTTCACGGCGGACGAGGGCATCGTGGACCAGATCGTGGACTGGTTCGGCAGCACGGCGAAGATGAGGCCGGGAGCGGTCAAGGGGACCGTCGACGTGACGATCGAGACCAGCCCGAAAGCGATGGTCCACTGGGCCACCCAGTACGTGAACTACGTCGAGGTGAAAAAGCCGGAAAGACTGCGTAAGGAGATCCGGGAAATACTGGAAAAAGCCAGTAAAAAGTATCAGTAAAGAAGAGAAGAGAAAGGAGAGCGGGGGACCATGTTCGGATACATACAGATCCACGCGCAGCAGATGCGCGTCTGGGAATACCAGTTCTACAAATCGCTGTACTGCGGACTGTGCCGGTCCCAGGGAAAATGCACGGGACAGTGCTCCCGCATGACGCTCTCTTATGATTTCGTATACATGGCGGCCGTGCGCATGGCCCTTGACGGGACGGAACTTTCCTTCGACAGGCGCACGTGCGTCCGTCACCCGTTCCGCAAAACGCCGTACCTCTGCGCCAACCCGCAAATAAGCTACTGCGCCTTCGCGGCGGGGCTGCTCAACGGGCAGAAATGCCGGGACGACAAACAGGACAGCCGCGGCTTTTCAGCGCTGCGCGCCGCGTTCCGCTATGCAGCCGTGCGGCCGTCCGAGAAAAGGGCGGAGAAGAAATACCCGGAGCTGGCGAAGAAGCTTTCCGACACGATGGAAAAGATCCGTCAGGTGGAGAAAGACCCGTCCGCCGGGGCGGACGCCCACGCGCAGCTGTGCGGGGAGATGCTGGGTTTACTGTTTGCCGAAGGGTTCACGGGAGAATCCGCCTCGCTGGCCTACAGGATCGGCGTGCGGACAGGGCGTCTTGCGGACTGGCTGGACGCGCTGGACGATCTGGAAAAAGACAAAAAGAACGGTTCGTACAACCCGATCCTCGTTCTGTACCCGGACGCAGGGGGAAAGGACGCGGACATGATCGAAAACGTGCGGACGGTCCTTTTCGAGGAACTGATGGCGCTCGAAAGCCTGTTCGACCTTTTGCCGTTCGAGACGGAGAAGGGCATAAAGGCCGTTCTGGACAATATCATCCACGTGGGACTGCCGCGCGTGATCGGAAAGCTCCTGGACGGCGGACACAGTGATACAAATCAAGAAAAGGAGGCGGTACGTCTTTGACAGATCCATATCAGATCCTCGGCGTGTCGCCGACGGCCTCGGACGAGGAGGTCAAGAAAGCGTACAGGGATCTCGTGCGCAAATACCACCCGGACAGGTACCAGGACAGCGACATGGCCGCGCTTGCCGGAGAAAAGATGAAAGAGATCAACGCAGCCTATGAGGAGATCCAGAAGGCGCGGGCCGCGAAGAGCGGCGCAAGGGGCGGCTCGGGCGACGTACATGACGGTCCGTCCGGCTTCAGGAAGGAATCGGACAGCCCGTTCTATTCACGCGTGCGAATGAACATCTACAACGGCATGCTCGAGGCTGCGGAGAACGAACTTCGCAACGTCCCTCCGTCCCAGCGCGGCGCGGAATGGTACTTCCTGACGGGCGTCGTCATGCAGGAGTACGGGTTTTACATGGACGCGCTGAAATACCTTGACACGGCCTGCAGCATGGATCCGTACAACGCGGAATACAGAGGCCTGCGGGACAATCTGCGCAACCGCGGACGTTCGTACGAGGGCAGGGTCTACCAGGATATCGACCGTGACGCCTGCTGCTACGACTGCGCCATCCCGCTGATCTGCTGCTGCTGAAAAAACAGGAAAAAAGGCACTTTTTTCTCAAAAAGTGCCGTTTGTGTGAAAGAACGTGCCCGGCGTACGGACGGTTGATCCGCCATGCGCCGGGCACTTTTTCTGCAGTTGTCAGTCCGGAACGTCTGTATCCCGGATAAGTCCGATGGTACGCGCAGCCGCACAGTACCGCTCAAGGTCAATCTTTAAGATGTTGGTGTGGAAATGGTTCCAGGCCTTTCCCCCTGAGCTGCTTGTGCAGTCCAGAAGATAGAAATGATGCTGCCCGTCGTTGGGGAACGAAAGGACTGTCACGGAGGATCTTGCGGGGCAGGAAACGGTCGCCTCATACGGCTTTCCCGTTCCGTAAAGATCCCGGATCTTCACGCAGAAGACGTCGTCCGCATCCGTTTCGTTGACGCAGAAGACGGTCTCCGTGTCTTTCGTTTCGTCCATCAGGGCCAGCTGCGGCTGCTGGGATTGCTTGATATAAGTATAGGCGATTTTTTTGTCGAAGTAGTAATCGACGACGGCGTCGCTGACCTGCGGCCAGCCGTCCAGGATGTTCCACCAGATGATGCCGCCGTTGCGCTGCCTGTCCTTCCGGACTTTCTCGATGAAGTATTTCAGCGCTTCCGCCTGGGAGATCTGACTGGCTTTGGCGAAGGTCCGAAGGTCGTTCGGGACGGACGTGAAAAGGGTCTTCACCTGATCGTACATGAGTTTGATCCGGTACCGGTATGGCGAGGCGTAATCGTTCTTGCAGGAGGTGGCGTGCGCCAGGTATTCCGGCGTGGGGAGAGGATCGCCTTCGGCGCCGGATACGAACAGCGGCCAGGGCTTTTCGATGAATTTTTTCAGGGAGGCGGGAGAGTTGAGCGCGTGATAACCCGTCTCGCTGACGAAATACGGCTCGTGCGAGCTGTAAAAAGGGCCTTTGAAGTAGTCCCGCGGTCCCCAGAGATGATCTTCAGACAGCCGGTTGGGGTGCTGCATGGCCACCTCGTCATAGTACGGCGAGGAGGGAAGGTAGGGACGGGATCTGTCCTCTTTTACAAGGATCGACGGGATCAGGCTGCGGGTGAGGATATTGTCCTGCGGGCCCTTTTCGGCAGTCCTGATGAACTGGTCCACCTCGTTGTCTCCGGACCACAGGCAGATGCTCGGATGATCCCGCAGCCGCCTGACGGTGTACGTTACCTCTTTGCCCAGGCGTTCGCAGAAGTCGTCGTCCTGCGGATAGTCCGAACAGGCCATCATGAAATCCTGCCAGACGAAGATCCCGTACTTGTCGCAAAGGTCGTAGAATCTGTCGTCCTCGTACGTCCCTCCGCCCCAGATCCTGACGGCGTTGCAGCCGAGGTCCAGAAGCATGTTCAGCGCGCGTTCGGCGCGTTCCTCATCCATATGCATAAGGGCGTCCGTGGGCACCCAGTTGCTGCCCATGAGGAATACTTTCTTCCCGTTGACTATGAATTCGAAAGAGCCGCCTTCCTCTACGATGGAGGAGCGTCTCAGCTCGACCGTCCGGATGCCGAAGCTGCCTTTTCTGTAGGCTTTCTTGAATCCGTGGGTATCCGTGAAAACGAGTCCGTACCGGTAAAGATGCTGCTTGCCGTATCCGCGTATGTTCCACAGCTTCGGGGACGGGATGACGATGTCCCCCTCGCAACGGCCGTCCCTGACAGGGAACTTCTCGGAATTGTCCAGACGGGGACAGCCGTAAAGGATCTCGACCGTCCCGCGAAAGGAGGCTTTGAGCGTGATATGAAAATGAACGCGCGCCTTGTCGCCTTCAGACAGGTCAGTCGTGATCCGCACGTCATCGAAGGGGTCCCATTCGTCTGAAAGAAGCACGGGCCTGTAGATGCCTCCGAGCGGCGTCCGGGGAAGGATGTCCCATCCCGTGCTGGACTGCGTTTTCCGCAGGTAGACGCTTTCCTTGTTGTACTTCATACACCGTTTGATGACGGACAGGTCGTATTTGAGGCCTTCCACGCAGTTTGGCAGGATATGCACAAGGATCTCAGTCGTTCTGGTTCCGGTCAAATCGGGAAGGACCAGATCCAGCGGGATGAACATGTTGTCCGAGGTGCCGATGAGGCGTCCGTTCGCGTATACTTCCGCGATGGTGTCTATTCCTTCGAAGATGATCCTTTGCGTTTTATAGGGCCTCCGCTCGACGCGGCATACCCAGAACTGATGGACGTCCTCATACGCTTGGTAATCCCAGGTGTTCGTGCCTGTATAAGGATCATTCAGCACATGATGAGAATAAAGGATCTTTTCGAAGACGGTGGGGACTGTGACGTCCCGGAAAACGGGACAGCCGCAAAGATCCGCTTCACACGTGACGGGATGCGGAAGGGCACGGTATTCATCGTCCTTCATCCAGTATACAGACCAGCCATTCGTGATGTTCATGGGCAAACCTCGATAAAATGAGTTGTTTCGTATACCAAGATTATATTGTTTGGAGGAAGGATTTGTCAAGGCAGG
>JAFSSK010000005.1 GCA_017451045.1 Clostridia bacterium | reverse complement strand
TTCTCACCTCGCAGAAGGCCCGCAGGAGCGCAAGGCCCGCGTCGCCTGATTTTTCGGGATGGAACTGGGTGCCGAAAACTGTGCCGTTTGCCACGGCGGCGGTGAGTTCCGCCCCGTATTCCGTGGTGGCGCATACCGCGTCGCAGTCCGCCCCGTAGAAGGAGTGGACGAAATAGAAGCAGTCGCCCTCCTTCGTATATTTCCACAAAGGGCAGGAAGGGTCTGTCAGGTGCAGGCCGTTCCAGCCGATATGGGGGATCTTGTAACTTTTGGGGATCACGTCCGCGATTGGACGCACGGTGCCTTTTACGAGCCCCAGGCCTTTGTGCCGGCCGAACTCAAGGCTTTCCTCGAACAGCAGCTGCATACCTAGGCATATGCCCAGCAGCGGTTTGCCGTCTAGAGCCGCTTTTTTCAAAGGCTCCGCAAGGCCGCAGGCGTCCAGTTTTTGTGCCGCGTCCGCGAATGCCCCCACGCCGGGCAGGATCAGCCTGTCCGCCAAAGGTATTTCCCGCGGGTCGCTGGACACTGAAGCCTCCTCGCCGATGGCAGAAAGGGAAGAACGAAGGGAAAACAAGTTCCCCACGCCGTAATCCAGGATGAGCGTCATGACTTATAAAACTCCTTTTGTGGACGGCACCGCGCCGCCAAGGGCCGGATCGATCGAAACAGCCTGCCGCAGGGTCCTTGCCGCGGATTTGAAACAGCCTTCCAGGATGTGGTGCGAGTTCGTCCCGCAGATCTTCCGCACGTGCAGCGTGATCCCGGCCTCACGGCAAAGAGCTTCGAAGAATTCCTGGCCCAGCTCCGTGTCGAAATTTCCAACGCTCAAGGCGGGGATGTCCACGTCCCAGTAAAGCCCGCCCCTACCGGATATGTCCGCGGCGGTCTGGATCAGCGTCTCGTCCATGGGCAGAAGCGCCGAGCCGTACCGGCAGATGCCTGCCCGGTCCCCAAGGGCCTGCGCCAAAGCTTTTCCTAAGCAGATCCCCACGTCCTCCACCGAGTGGTGAGCGTCCACGTACGTATCGCCCTTGCAAAGGACCTTGAGGTCCATCAGCGAGTGTTTTGCGAACAGCGTGAGCATGTGGTCGAAGAAGCCCACGCCGGTGTTTATCTCGGACGCGCCCGTCCCGTCAAGCGTTACGGACAGTTCTATCTTCGTCTCGGCCGTCTCACGGACGAGAGACGCGCTTCTTTTTGCCGGTCCTTTCATTTTTTAATTTCCTCCAGTATCTGTTTTACGTTATCCAAAAAGATCTTCATCTGCTCCGCGGTCCCCACCGTCACCCGGTTGAAGTCCTCGATGCGGGGCAAGGAGAAGTGCCTCACAAGGATCCCGCGCCGCCGCAATGCCGCGTACAGGTCCGCCCCGGATATCTTCGGGTTCTTCACGAACAGGAAGTTTGCCGAAGAGGGAAGGACCGAAAAGCCCAAAGTTTGCAGTTCCTTTGCCGTTTTATCCCGCACACGAATGATCTCGGCACAGCATTTTTTGGTATAGGCCTCATCGTCCAAAGCGGCCGCGCCGGCCGCCAGGGTCATGCGGTTCACGTTATAGGGGTTGGTGGAATTGCGGACGGATTCAAGATCTCTGGCCAGCTCCGGACAGCATGCGCCGAAGCCAAGCCTTGCGCCGGCCATGGACCGGGACTTGGAATAGGTCCTCGTCACGAGCAGGTTGTCGAATTTGTTTACAAGTTCTATGCAGCTCTCGCCCCCGAAATCCACATATGCCTCGTCCACCACCACGACGTGGTCCGGGTTCGAGGAAATGATCCTCTCAAGCACCTGTCTTTCCAGCGCGATCCCGGTGGGGGCGTTGGGGTTGGCGATGAACAGGGTCTCCCCGGTTCCTATGTAGTTTTCCGGATCCAGCGTGAAATCGTCTTTCAAGGGGATCTCACGGTAGGGTATGCCGTACTTGCGCGCGAAAACGGGGTAAAAGCCGTAGGTGACGTCCGGGAAGGCCGCGGGATGCAAATCGTCCGCGAAAGCCTGGAACGCGAAATCCAGGATCTCGTCCGATCCGTTGGCAAGGACGAAACAGCAAGGATCGAGGCCGTACACCTGCGAAAGCTTCTCCTTCAGCGCCGTGCCGTTCGGGTCCGAGTACAGGCGCATGTTTTTCCCCTCTTCTGCCACGGCAGCCACGGCTTTTTCGGAAGGCGGAAAAGGGGACTCGTTGGTATTGAGCTTTACAAGGATCGAACCGTCCTTCGGCTGCTCCCCGGGGACGTACGGCTCTAGGCCGGAAAGTCTGTCTGATAAAAACCGGCTCATTTTTCATCCTCCTCAAGCCGGATCAGGGCCGATCTTGCGTGCGCTGAAAGCCCTTCCGCTTCGGCGAACTTCGCCACGTCGGGCGCCAGGTCCGCAAGGGCTCCTTTGGTGAAATAGGTGAACTGCGTCTTCTTTACGAAATCGTCCACGGACAGCGGCGAGGAGAATCTCGCCGTGCCTGAGGTGGGCAGGGTGTGGTTGGGACCTGCCATGTAGTCTCCCAGAGCCTCCGGACAGTCCCGGCCTAGGAAGATGGATCCCGCGTGCCGGACGCTGCCAAGGTACGCGAAAGGATCCGTGACGCACAGCTCCAGATGCTCGGGCGCCAGTTCGTTGGCGATGCTCACGGCGGCGTTCAAGTCCTTGGCCACGATGATCTTGCCGTTTTTGTCCACGGACGCGCGGGCAATGTCTTTGCGTGGAAGGTCTTGCAGCTGCTTTTCGATCTCGTCCCGGACTTTTTTAGCAAGGTCATAAGAATCCGTTACGAGCACGGCCGAGGCGTTCTTGTCGTGCTCGGCCTGCGAGAGCAGGTCCGCCGCCAGGTGCGAAGGGTCAGATTCTCCGTCCGCCACGATGAGGATCTCGGAAGGACCCGCCACCATGTCGATGGAAACTGTCCCGAACACCTGCTTTTTTGCCTCGGCCACGTAGGCGTTGCCGGGCCCCACGATCTTGTCCACGCGGGGGATGGTCTCGGTACCATAGGCCAGCGCGGCGATGGCCTGCGCCCCGCCTACCTTGAAGATCCTGTCGATGCCGGCCACTTTCGCCGCGGCAAGGATAGAAGGGGAGACGGATCCGTCTTTTGACGGCGGGGTGACCATCACGATCTCGGGCACGCCGGCAAGGCGCGCGGGGATGGCGTCCATCAGTACCGTCGAGGGATACGCGGCAAGACCCCCCGGCACGTAAAGGCCGGCGCGGTCCACGGGCGTTATCCGCTGGCCCATCAAAACGCCGTTTTCGTCGTCCAGGACAAAGCCCTGGCGGATCTGGACCTTGTGGAAGCGTCTTACGCGTTCCGCGGCTTTCTCAAGGATGCGCAAAAAGTCCGGGGAGAGCGAGGCAACGGCTTTGTCTATCTCTTCTTTCGTTACTTCGAGCCTTTCCAGCTTCACGCGGTCGAACTGCTCGGTGAGATCGTACAGCGCCTTGTCCTTCTCGGCCCTGACGCGCGCTATGATCGCGCTGACGGCCTGTGATACGTTCTGCATGGGGTCGCTGCGACTGAATATTTCCTCGTTCGGCACGGACCCGTATTCCAGTATCTTTATCATGATCGTTTCCCTTCGTTTTTGCGGCCCGCGAGCACTGCCGAGAGCCTTTCGCATAGTTTTTTCGTTTCTTCCGTTTTGAATTTGTACCCGGACTTGTTGGCGATGAGCCGGGCGGAGATCGGCATGATGGTGTCCAGTATCACCAGATCGTTTTCCCGTAATGTCGTCCCGGTCTCGACGATGTCCACAATGACGTCCGAAAGCCCTAAGATGGGCGCCAGTTCGATGGAACCGTTCAGGTGGATGAGGTCGATCTGCCTGCCTTTCTTCGCGTAATAGGCCGAAGCGATGCGGCTGAACTTTGTCGCCACGCGAAGGGGCAGCGCCGGATCGTCCCGGAAATCTTTCGGGGCGGCCACCGCCATGCGGCACTTGCCGCAGTCAAGATCCAGAAGTTCGTACACGTCCGGCTCGGATTCTTTGATGATATCCAGGCCCGCCACGCCGAGGTCCGCCGTTCCGCGTTCGACGTAAATGGCCACGTCCGAAGGCTTCACCCAAAAATACCGGACACCGGCTTCCACGTTTTCGAAAACAAGTTTCCGCCCGCCTTCGTGGATGGACGGGCAGGTATAGGATGCGGCCTCGAACAGCTCTAAAACTTTTTCGCCCAGACGTCCTTTTGGCAGCGCGATGTTCAGCATGTCCCGATCCTCCCGTCTCCAAAAAGTTTTATGACGGTGCGTGCGCGGATGGCGGGATCAGCCTCTTTTGCGGCCCGCACCCGGCTGCCGTCCGCGGAAAGGCTCTGTACGGCCTTGAAGACGTCCTTGAGTGAATCGTTTTCCGTATAGAGCAGAAGGACGTCCAGATCGTAATCCTGGCGCCGGCGCAAAAGCGCTTCGCAGGCGTCAAGGTATACGGCAAAGCCGATGGCCAGTTTCTTCTGGCCCAGGCGTTCCATGAGCAGATCGTACCGTCCGCCGGACAGAACGCAGTCCGGAATACCTTTCAAAAAGCCCCGGAAGACGATGCCGTTGTAGTAGGTCAGGCTCCCGGCCGCGGAGAAGTCCACGCAGACCCTTTTCTGGGGGAGGACCGACAGGATCATAAGATAATCGTCCACGGCGCCGGTCCAGTCTTCATCTTCATATAAGGCGCGGATCCCCGGCAGGACTTTTTTCGGCTCTCCCTCGGCCGCAAGGAGTTTTAAAAGGATCTCCGTGTCTTTCCCTGAAACGCCGGATCCGTCAAGGATCGCCGAAAGGGTATGCGGGCTCTTGGCGCAGAATGCTTTCATGAGCGCGGGTACGTCTTCATCCTTTACACGGGCCTTCTTGAATGCTTTTGTCAAAAGGTCAGGGAAGGAAACGTCCAAAACGCATTCCGGACACAAAGTCTCAAGGGACTTCACGGCCAAGAAAAGCACCTCGGCCATGCAGTATCCGTCCACGGGACCGATGCATTCAAGGCCTGTCTGCGTGATCTCGCGGAACATGTTCGTGCTGCGGTCCGGTCTGTATACGCTTTCGCTGTAAAAGACTTTGGTAAGGCCGTCCGTCCCCGCCGCGTTCTTGGCGATGGACAGCGTGACGTCCGGTTTCAGGGCGCGCAGAGAGCCGTCCGCGTCCGTGAAGGTGATGATATTGGGGCTCTGCAGAAACTCACGGTTCCGGGCATACAGGTCGTACTCCTCAAACTTGCTCATGCGGTATGGCAGATATCCTGCCTGCCGGTACAGATCCTGCAGTTTTGACTCGGCCACGTCGGGCGTGGGGAGAGAAATCGTTTTCTTCATATTAATTATCCTTCTTCCCGCCGCTTTGCAGCCGGTCCAGCACGAGCCTGTAGCCGTCCTCGCCGTACTTCAGGCACTTGCCGATGCGGCTGATGGTGGCGGTACTGGCGCCCGTGGCGCGGGAGATGTCGTTGTAGTTCAGACCGCTGTCCAGCATTTTCGCGACCTGCAGCCGCTGGTTTAAGTCCGCCAGCTCTTTCACGGTGCACAGATCTTCGAAAAAGCGCCGGCATTCCTCGACCGTTTCAAGAGCAAGGAAAGCCTCGAACAGCGCGTCGTAGGCGGTCATATCCTGTTTAGGCATGTTCAATACCTCTTGGGTAGATTTGGCGGGCAGTGTATTCTCCTGCCTTTTTCACTTTCATATTTTACCGCGTTAAAGTGCGAAAGTCAAGAGAAAGATGAAATATTTTTGAAAAATGTGATCCCGATCCGGGACCGCCGTCAGACGGGTCGACCGGGGCATTTTACGCCCCTTGTGAGCGCAAAAGCGGTAAAGATCCGGACCGCATCTGCGTCTTTCCGCTGCTTTTTTTGGCTTTTCGAATACGATTGAACGCAAAGGCTTTCCAGTCTGGCACCGTCTGGTACCGGTGCTGAAGGAAGGCCTGCGGGCAGGCTCTGCATCCGGTGGAAAAATGTATAATAACATTATTATTTTGATATAATGCCGAAAACGGCAATTTAAATATCAATGCATTAAAAAACAAAAGAATAGAATGAAAGAGGGAAAAGATCCGGAAAGGATCGGGGGGGGGAAAAAAAGACGAAAGGCAGGTCTGTGAGACCTGTCTGCCGCCGGCAGACTTAGATTAAGTTTTTGTTTACAATTGGATATTCCAAAAATGCTTGACTTTTCCGGGAATCGTTTTATAATATATTTAGTAATAAGCAATTTTTGTTGCTTGTGCAATAATTTAGGAGGAACAGTTTATGTCAAAACGCATTTTGACTTTGGTTCTGGCTTTTGTCCTGATGCTCAGCATGCTGCTTCTCGCTGCCTGTGGCGGCGGTGACGCTGGCAAAGACTCCGGGTCAAAGACAGACACGCAGTCCGGCGGCGGCGAATCGACTCCCGGCGGAAACGAAACCGATCCCGGCGGAAACGAAACCGATCCCGGCAGCAGCGAATCCCAGACGAATCCGAGCAAGTACCCGGACGCCATTCCTGAGGACGTGAAGTTCGACGGCGGCGAGGTTCACTTCATCATCGACGGTGGGTACTCCAACTGGCTGCTTGATCCGGAAGATGCTGAGGACCTCAACACCGGCGATGCGGTCGAAGTTGCAGTCTACACAAGGCAGAGCGAGGTCGAGGACCGGTTCGGCATCTCGATCATCGGTCATGCAACGGAAGGCACCAGCGAAGTGAACACCAAATGGGCGGGCGACGTCTCTTCCGGCTCCAACGCCTACGACGTCATGTCCGGTCACATGCGGTTCAACGGCTCTCTGGCCCTGAACAACAACAACCTGAACATCAACAAGCTGAAATATGTTGATCTGTCCAAGGACTACTGGAACGCGTCCTACTGCAACGCCTGGAGCTACAAGAAAGTCCAGTTCTGGGTGACCGGCGATATCGACGTCCACTTCCTGGAAGTCATGGTTGCCGTATACGTCAACAAGGACATCTTCGACAAATACCACAGCGACGTTGATCTGACCGCCATCGTTGAGAACGGCGAGTGGACATACGTGAAAGCTCTCGAACTTATTGACGGCGTTTACGAAGACCTCAACGGCGACGGCGTGAAGAACACCGGTGATATGTTCGGCTGGGCTACGCAGAACACATGGTCTGTGGCATCCCTGGCTTACTCCGGCGGCTTCCAGCTGACAGTCGCTGACGGCTCCAAGAGCAAAGTCAACCTGACGACAGCCGAGAACATCGCTATCTACAACGACTTCTTCAAGCTGATCAACAGCGAGTACACAAGAGCTCTGACAGAGGACGACAACCCCTGCGTGAACGGTTATTCTATGTTCACACATGAAAGGCTGAGCCGTATGACGGGCGCATCTTTTGCAGAAATCAACTTCACGGTCATCCCGACACCGAAGTACGCTGTTGAGGAACCGTACCGCACCGCCTCCTACGACGGTGTGCCGCTGATCGGCGTTGAGAGTGCTCTTGAAGAAGAGAACTACGACATGATCGGCGCTTTCCTGGAATCCTATGCGGCTGCAGGAAAGAAATACGTCACCGAAGGTTTCTATGAACAGGGTCTGCGTGGCAAATACTCCCAGGACGAAGGCGCTTACAGATGTCTTGCCATCATCCGCGCCGCAGGCTGGATCGACTTTGCTTACGCGTGGGCTAACCACATGGACGACCTCTACACCGCTCCCGGTTCCGCTGCTGCAGGCGGCGCTGCCTCTATCGAAGCTTTCGCAGCTTCCATAGTGCCGGCGGCTCAGAAGAAACTGGATGCGCTGTACACCAGCCTTTCCAAAGCTGCTAAAGCCGTAGGATAAGACAAACGGATAGATTTCTTTATAGGATAATCCAGTCCCGCAGACGTTTTGCGTCTGCGGGACGTTTTTTTCGGCCTGAGAGGGATTTTCCGCTTCGGTCTTGCATTTCGGCTTTTTCATGCTATAATATAAGTACAGTTTTCATTGTTTATAATGTAAACAAATAATTCTGCAGAAAGGATATGAAACATGAAAAAAGTAATATCTGTGATCCTGGCGATCCTGCTCATGCTCTCCGCCTGCGTGCTCGCAGCCTGCGGCGGCAACGACAGCGGCAAAGACTCCGGGACCAAGACAGACACGCAGTCCGGCGGCGGCGAATCGACTCCCGGCGGAAACGAAACCGATCCCGGCGGAAACGAAACCGATCCCGGCAGCGGCTCGAGCGAGACCAATCCCGGCAAGTATCCGGACGCCATTCCTGAGGACGTGAAGTTCGAGGGCGGCGAGGTCATCGTTCTCGCAGCGGGCAGCGACTGGGTCATCGAAGACCCCGAAGAGATCAACGAGGGCGACTCCGTTGAGATGGCGGTCTATACACGCCAGAAAGAGGTCGAGGACCGGTTCGGCATCGTGATCGAAACAGTCCCGACGGCCAGCTCGAGCGACACGAACACCAAATGGTCCGACGACGTGGCATCCGGTTCCAACGCCTACGACATCATGACCGGACACATGCGGTTCAACGGTTCTCTGGCGCTGAACAACAACAATCTCAACATCAACAAGCTGAAGTATGTTGATCTGTCCAACGACTACTGGAACCCGTCCTACTGCGACGCATGGTGCTACAAGAAAGTCCAGTTCTGGGTGACCGGCGATATCGACAAGGGATTCCTTGACGTCATGGTCGTTACCTACGTGAACGACGATATCTTCTCAAGGTATCATCCGGAAGAGAACCTTCTCGACGTCGTGCTGGACGGCCAGTGGACGTACGCGAAGGCGCTCGAGTACATCGACGGCGTCTATGAGGACACCAACGGCTCCGACACGGTGGACAAAGGCGACCTGATCGGCTGGGTATTCCAGAACGGCTGGTCTGTTTCCTCTCTTGCCTACTCCGGCGGCTTCCAGATCTCCTCTCTTGAGGGATCCAAGCACAAGATCGACATCAACACGGCCGAGAACTCCGCCATCTACGACGATTATGCGAAACTCTGCCAGGCCTCGAACGTAAAGAAATGGTCCGAGGACGACCTGCCGCTCCAGAACGGCTACTGCATGTTCACGCATGAAAGACTGTACCGTATGACGGGCGCCAGCTACTCCGAAGTGAACTTCACGGTCATCCCGACACCGAAGTATTCCGTTGAGGAACCGTACCGCACCGCCTCCTACGACGGCGTGCCGGTCATCGGCGTTGAAAGCTCCCTTGAGCCCGAGAACTACGATCTCATCGGCGCGTTCCTGGAAGCCTACGCGGCTGCAGGAAAGAAGTACGTGACCGAAGGCTTCTTCGAACAGGGCCTGCGCGGCAAGTACTCCCAGAACGAAGCTTCCTACAAGTGCCTCGGCGTCATCCGTCTGGCAGGCTGGATCGATTTCGTTTACGCATGGGCCAACTACATGGACAGCTACTATGCCTTCATCGACACCTATGCGCTGACGGGCGTTACCTCTCTGTCCGTGGTCGCGGCCAACGTTCAGTCTTCCGCCCAGAAGAAACTGGACGGCCTGTACACGGCTCTTACGAAGGCTGCCAAGGCAGCAAGCGGCAGCTGATAAGCTTTCGCTGACAGTTTAACAAGCATACAGCAAGAATTCTCCCGTCCTCTAAAGGCGGTGAGATGAATTGCGGTTAGTATGCGTTAGATTCCGACACAGAAAGCGGAACTAATACAAGAAAGAAAAACAACCGGTCGGGACACCGGGGATAGACCC
>JAFSSK010000076.1 GCA_017451045.1 Clostridia bacterium | reverse complement strand
CGAAGTCTGGTCGCTCGGTTCACCCGCCGGGAAGAGCCCCATCACCGAAGACTTTTCCGTCGAGGCCGAAAAATTCAAAAGACTGCTTGAAACGGCGCACATCCTGTCCGCCCGCTGCATCCGTCTGTTCAGTTTCTACGGAACGGAAGGAAAGCCGGAGTACCGCGACGAGGTGCTGCTGAGGCTGTCCAGGTATGTAGAGATGGCGCAGGGGTCCGGCGTTCTGCTCTGCCACGAGAACGAAAAGGCCATCTACGGCGAAAATGCCGAGCGCTGCGCCGAGATCCACAGGGCGATTCCGCAGATCAAGGCCGTTTTCGATCCGGCTAACTACGTCTGCTGCGGCGTTGATACGCTCAAGGCATGGGATCTTCTGGAACCGTACGTATACTACGGACACATCAAGGACGCGCTGGCCAGCGGCCAGATCGTACCGCCCGGGAAGGGGATCGGGCATCTGCCCGAATACCTGCCACGGTTCGTGAAAAAAGGCTGCTCGGTCCTGACGCTGGAACCGCATCTGGCGGAATTCGTAGGACTGGCGGGGCTGGAAGAGGAAGGCAGCAAGAGCAAAGTCGGGGAACTGTACAGCTTCAACAGTTCCAGAGAGGCTTTTGACTGCGCAGTGAACTCATTGAAAAACATTTTGAAGGAGATACAAGCCTTATGAAAATCGGAGCGCAATTCTATACGATAAGGGACTTCTGCACGACGACCAAGGATCTTGACGAAAGCTTAAAAAAGGTAGCCGATATCGGGTATGAGGATATCCAGCTGTCCGGCGTCTGCAGCTACGAACCTGAATGGATGGCAGAAAAGCTCAAGGCATACGGGCTGAAGGCGCAGATCACGCATTTCGGACCCGAGCGCTACATCAACGAAACGGAGTACATGATCAGACTGCACGATATCATCGGCGCCAGATACATGGGGATCGGCGGCTTTTCCGGCCTGCTCGGAACGGAGTTCACGCCCGAACTGCTCGACGCCAAGATGAAAGCCGTGGGACCGGCCATCAAAGCCATCAACAAGGCGGGGCACAAATTCATGTACCACAACCACAACAAGGAATTCTGCCGCATGGCGGACGGGCGGACCGTGCTCGAGCATATCTGCGACTACTATCCCGCTGATCTGATGGGCATAACCCTGGACACCTACTGGGTGGTGGCCGGCGGAGCGGATCCGTGCCAGTGGCTCAGAGCCCTCAAAGGACGCGTCAACTGCATCCATTTCAAGGACATGAACTTCGACATGAAAGAAGATCACATCATCATGGCCCCGATCGGGGAAGGCAACATGAATTATGAAGGCATCATCGAGGCCTGCCGCGACGCGGACGTCGAGTATGCGTTCATCGAACAGGACAACTGCAACGGCGAAGATCCCTTCGACTGCCTGCGCAGAAGTCTTAAATATTTCCGGGACAGAGGGTTCTGAACCGGCAGACAACCAACTGAAAGGAAACAACAGCTATGATCGATTTTTCTCAGATGTCCACGCTGCTCCAGGTGGCGTTTATCGTGGTGGGATCCCTTCTGGTGCTGGCAACCATCGCATCCGTCGGCATCTCCATCATGCTTTTCATGAAGTACATCCGCTTCAACCGCAAGGAAAACAGCCTGGGCATGACCGGTCAGGACATCGCCCGCAAGATCCTTGACGAAAACGGCCTTGAACACATCAGGGTCAAGTGCACCGGCTCCATCTTGTTCGGCAACAGCTACAGCCACTATTTCAAGAAGGTCCGTCTGCGCCGTCTGACGTGGAAAAAGAAGAGCGTCACGTCTTTGGCGATGGCGTCCCAGAAGTCCTGCCTGGCCATTCTGGACAAGGAGCAGGATCCCGATATGGTGCACCGCGTCAAGATGACGCCGTGGATCTACTTCGGGCCTCTTGCCTGCGTGCCGATCATCCTGATCGGCGTCGTGCTCGATATCCTGGTGTTCGGCATGACAGGTATCGCGTCCATTATTGCGGCCTGCGTCGGTCTTGCGTTCTACGCGCTGTCCTTCGTCATGTCCGTCAAGGTCCTCAAGACCGAGATCAAAGCCCAGCAGAGAGCCATGCAGCTTCTGCGTGAGCGGGGAATGGCGACGGAAGACGAACTGGAGGATCTGAAGGAACTGTTCAAACTGTACAATATCGAATACATCAACGACATGATCATCGCACTGCTCGAACTGATCTGGAGAATTCTGCAGATCGTGGCAATGGCGCAGTCCGGCGGAAGCAGCAACAGCTCTTCCTCCTGACATAAGTGATCTGTATGCTTACCGGTGGGAGCGGGCTACACCCTTCCGCCGGTATCAGCCTGTAAAGGAGTTTTTAAACAATGGCAAACGAATCCTGTGATAAAAGCAAATGCGCTTCCTGCGACCTGGACTGCCCGTCCAGAAAGAGCCCGCAGGATCTGCGCGAACCACCCAATAAACTCAGCTCGATCAAACACGTGATCGGCATCATCAGCGGCAAGGGGGGCGTCGGCAAGTCCCTTGTGACGTCTCTGTTGGCCGTATCCCTGCAGAAGCGCGGATTCCGCGTCGGGATCCTCGACGCGGACATAACAGGCCCTTCGATCCCGAAGATGTTCGGTCTTTCCGGACAGCTCAAAGGGAACGACGACGGCATGTTCCCCGCGATGAGCCAAACAGGCATCGGCGTCGTGTCCACGAATCTATTGCTGGAGGAAGAGGACAGGCCTCTCGTCTGGCGCGGCCCCGTCATCGCGGGCGTCGTCAAACAGTTCTGGCAGGAGACCATCTGGGATCAGTATGACTATCTGCTGGTCGACTGCCCTCCGGGGACCGGCGACGTCCCGCTGACAGTCTTTCAGTCCCTGCCGGTCGACGGCGTCATTATCGTGTCGAGCCCGCAGTCGCTGGTGTCCATGATCATATCCAAAGCGGCCAATATGGCGCAGATCATGCACGTGCCGGTCCTGGGACTCGTGGAGAACATGAGCTATGTGTCCTGCCCCGACTGCGGGAAGGAGATCCGCGTCTTCGGAGACAGCCATATCGAAGAAGTGGCGGAGCATTTCGGCTATGACGTTCTGGCAAGACTGCCGATCGATCCGAAGCTGGCGGCGCTGTGCGACGCCGGACAGATCGAATCTGCCGACTGCTCGGCGCTGGATGGGGCTGCCGGGGAGATCGTGAAGATCACTACCGGCGTGACCGGTGCTTCTTCATGACAACTGGGGGCGGAGGCCGGAAAAGGCGCGTCGTTCTGATTGTATGCGCAGCCCTTTTGCTGGCTGCGGCGGTATTGACCCTCCTGCCCAGTATTTCCATGTTCGTCTTTGCGCAGGGGAAGACCGCAGGGCCTGACGGATATGACGGGGAGCAGTACGACTGTATCGTGGTGCTCGGCGCGGGACTCAAACCGGACGGAAGCCCGTCCGACGTTCTGTACGATAGGGTCCGGACCGCCGTGTCCCTGTATCTTGCGGGGGCGGCGCCCTACATCCTTATGACGGGAGACGGCAAGGAGACCGGGTACAACGAGCCGAGAGCCATGAAAGAACTGGCCATGTCGATGGGCGTGCCGGAATATGCCGTCAAGTGCGACACCCTGGGCCTCAATACCGCCGCGAGCATGCAGCGGGTCCGGAAATATTTCGACGTGAAGAAGATCGCCGTTGTCACGCAGCAGTATCATCTTTACAGGGCGATGTGGCTCGCGTCCCGCTACGGACTGGAGGCGGAAGGATACGACGCCGCTCTTCGGACCTATGTCAAGCAGAGTATTTTCAACGTCCGGGAATTCTTCGCCCGGATCAAGGATTACTACAACATCGTTGACATTTTAACAAGTTCAAACTATAATAAATAACAGCAAGTTATTATTTATTTTCCTTTTTTGGGAAAAATACAGTAACCGATCGGAGGCTTTATGGAATTAAGTACTATCGCCGGCATAGCCGGTTTTATTGCACCGATTCTGTTTATTCTGTGCCTGGCCATAGGCACGCTGGCCGGTCTTATCCGCTGCCTTATGCGCGGCGCGCTGCACCTGGCCAAAGTCATAGCGTCCGTCCTTCTGTCCATCCCGCTGACGATGCTGATCGTCTCGTTCGCGGCGGACAAGGGCGTAGAGGCGCTGATCCCGGTGCTGGAAAACGCGGGGATCCAGCTGAGTGACGCACCGAACACATCCGAGGCCGTTGTCCACCTCCTTCGGGCGGTCGTGGCGGTCGCGATCTTCACGACGGTGTTCCTGATCATGCTGGCTTTGCTCGGGATCGTGACGCTGATTCTGCGGGGACTGTTCAAGAAACTGGAGTCTGTCACGCTGAAGAGCGGCTTCCTGTCAAGGATCCTCGGCGCGCTGACAGGCGCGCTGGCGGGCGCGATCTTCTGTATCGCATTCTTCATGCCGCTGTTCGGGCTCGGGCGCACGGTGTTCCATACGACGCAGACGCTGCTGGAACAGGATCCGCCGCCCAAGTACGTCCAGGAAAACAGGGAGATGCTGGAAGACTCCAACACCGTTTCGGACGCACTGACCAACAACGGCGTTTCGGATTTCATGTGGAACGCAGGGCAGAGGGGACTTTACAGGTCCGTTACCACCGTCAATACCGAGCACGGCAAGGCTGTGCTGGACGATGAAGTCGACGCTGCGGCCATCATTACCGTCAACGTCATGAATCTGTCCGAGAAGGAATTCGACGAATACGGCGAGGCCGAGGTCGCGTCGATCCGTCTCATCGTGGATCAGCTGCGGCGCAAGGATGTCGTGATCCTGTCCGAACTTGTCGCGGGATTCTTGAACGACGCATCCAACGCATGGCTGAACGGGAAGACCTTCTTAGGAATTGAAGCACCCGGGATGGATTCGGATTATAACGCGCTGTTCGTGAGTGTTTATACGATGTTCTCCAAGACAAGTCCCGAGACCGTCGGCGACGATCTGGCCGTATTTGCGGACATGCTGGGAACATTGCAGGAATATGAAGTTTTATCCAAACTCAGCGACACGGACGAACTGCTGGCGGCCCTTACGCAGGAAGGTCTTCTGACCGAACTGATCGACACGCTGGCGTCCAATGAGAACACCGCCGTCCTGATCGACGGTCTGGTCGATGCCGCGCTGGCCATGGTATCAGACGAGCTTGGCCTGCCGGAGAACAGCAGGGAAGTGCTGGATAATATCATCAATGAATCCGCCGACGCCTGGAACGAGGTTCTTGCCATCGAGGACGAGACGGAACGGGTAGAGGCGCTGGAAGAGAAACTGGACGAGATATTCACCGAGTACGACGTCGATATCTCAGACTCGATGATCGAGTCGGTCGCCGCCGTCATGGTCGAGGAGTTCTCCGAGATCGGAGAGATCGATCCGGACAACATGCAGGAGTTCCTGCTTGCGGTCGCGGCATCCTACGCCAGCAACCTGACCGGCGAGGAGGGCGAGAACGAATCGGCATACGCCGGACTGCCTGTCGTTCAGTATACGGCAGAGGTCGAACCCGGCTATTTGGGAGGGTATCTCGACCGGTATTACAAACTGATCAGATCGACCCCGATCGAATTTCTTGTCGATGTACTGCGCAATGAAGGGTATTCGCTTTCAATGATCTCCGCCGCATATTCCGTGAAACTGGAAATGCTGGAGGGAACGCTTTCGATGGATGAGGCGCTCGGGAATTACGAGACGTTCAAGACATCCCTCGTTACGGCGTCCGAACTGAAGGGTGCCCTCATGCAGGAGATGTTCAAGAAGAACGAGGACGGCATCTGCAATCTCGAAACTGTCCTCGGGATCGCAACGCAGGCGATCTCCGGCGGTGATGGAGACATGACTGCCATTTTGACGAACCTCGGCGGCGTGGCGTCCACCATGTCAGGCGCATCGGTACGCACGTTCCTGAAAACGGTCCTCGGCGCGGAGGATCTGGGCCTGAAAGCGGATATGAGGAAGGCTTTGAACAAAGCCATCTCGGGCGTGTCCGACGGAGATCTCGAGGTGTTCGCCGGGAAGATGCCTGTCCTGGCAGAGCTCAGCAGTTATGTCGAGGAACTTGAAAAGAACGCGAATCCGGAAAACGTGATGACGGGCATCATGGCCGTGCTGGACGAGCAGACAGCGAAAGTCTTCGCCAAGTTCATGTCCGAAGACCTTTTGGTTTCCTTCGGCATTCCCAAGGAAGAAGCGGCCGGTTTCTCAGCCCTGCTCCAATCTTCCTTCAACGCCTATACGGACAGCGAAGAAAACGCGAAAGCCATCAACGAACTGATCGTATGCGGGTTCAATCTCGGGCAAAAGACTGAACTGTTCGGCGAGGACAGCATCACCGGCGTGAGCGCTTCCGAATTCGCAAAGATCATGACGGACTCCAGCATGGTGATGGCGGCTTTGGACGCCATCGGCAATGACCCGTTAGGGCTTGCTGCCTATGCGACCGAAGAGAATATCGCAGTGCTTGAAAGCGAGCT
>JAFSSK010000075.1 GCA_017451045.1 Clostridia bacterium | reverse complement strand
TTCGTTCTCCGGATAGAATCCGGGCATTTCCGCCGTTTCTCCGCCAATCAGGGCGGCGCCGGACTGCACGCATCCCTCTGCCACGCCGCTGACGATGGCGGCTATCTTTTCGGGAACGTTCTTTCCGCAGGCGATGTAATCGAGGAAAAACAGCGGCTTCGCACCGCAGCAGACGATGTTGTTGACGCACATGGCGACGCAGTCGATGCCGACGGTATCGTGCCTGTCCATCAAAAAGGCGATCTTCAGTTTCGTCCCGACTCCGTCCGTCCCGCTGACCAGCACCGGTTCCTTCATACCGGCAAGATCCGGGGCGAACAGGCCGCCGAACCCGCCGATGTCCGACACGACGCCCGGCGTCATTGTCCTTGCGATGTGCTTCTTCATCAGTTCGACGGATTTATATCCGGCCGTGATATCCACGCCGGCATTCTTGTAGCTCTCACTGTAGCTTTTCACGGCTGTATCCTCTTCTTCAGCTGTATTTCTTGTCCTTGAGACGGGGGTTGTCCGAGATGGGAGACTCGAACCGGTTCTTGTCTTTCTGAACCGGTGTTCTCGTCGGGTACGCGCCGCCGAAGCAGGCGGTGCAGTATCCGCAGCAGCTTCCTTTGTAGCTGCCGGCCAGTTCCGTCACTTTATCGAACGGCAGGTAGGCCAGCGAGTCCACGTCGAATATCCTGGTCATCTCTTCGATGGTATGGTGGCATGCGATGAGGCTTTCCTCCGAATCGATATCCGTCCCGTAGAAGCAGGGCTTCACGAACGGCGGCGCGCTGATGCGCAGATGCACCTCTGTCGCGCCCGCCTCCCGCAGGAGCTTGACGATCTGGGCGCACGTCGTCCCGCGGACGATCGAGTCGTCCACCATCACGACGCGTTTGCCCGCGACGGCGCCCTTGACGGGATTGAGCTTGATCCTGACCTTGTCTTCCCTGGACGCCTGTCCGGGGGAAATGAATGTTCTCGCGATATATCTGTTCTTGATGAAACCGACGCCGTATGGTATACCCGATTCATGCGCATATCCGATGGCGGCGTCGATACCGGAATCCGGAACGCCGATAACGACGTCCGCGTCGGCCGGTGCCGACTGGGCCAGATATTTTCCAGCTCTCATCCTCGCCTCGATCACGGGCACGCCGTCCACAATGGAATCCGGGCGGGCGAAATAGATGTATTCGAACACGCACAAAGAAGGTTCTGCCTCTTTGCAGTGCGTGCGGATGCTCTTGATCCCGCTTGGCATAAAGCATACGATCTCGCCGGGGTCTATGTCTCTTATGTATCTTGCCTTGATGGTGTCCAGCGCGCAAGTTTCCGACGCGACGACGTATGTCCCATCCTCCATCTGTCCGTAGCAGAGCGGGCGGAAACCGTGCGGGTCGCGGACCGCGATCAGTTTCGACGGCGACATGATCACGAGCGAGTAAGCACCTTCCAATCTGTCCATCATCCGACAGACTGCGTCTTCGATGGTAGGAGCCGTGAGCCGTTCGTTCGTGATCACGTAGGTGATAACTTCCGTATCGCTCGTGGTGTGGAAGATGGATCCCTTGAGTTCCAGTTCGCTGCGCAGCTCAGAGGAATTGACGAGATTGCCGTTGTGGCAGAGCGCCATATGACCCTTGATGTGGTTGACGACGAGCGGCTGGGCATTGTGACGTTCCGTTGCGCCAGTCGTTCCGTACCGAACGTGTCCGACGGCAGCCGTGCCGTATCCCAGTTGTTCGATCCTTTCTTTCGTGAACACTTCGTGAACGAGTCCCATATCCTTGTGCGAGCGGAACAGGCCGTCGTCGTTGACGACGATGCCGCAGCTTTCCTGTCCGCGGTGCTGAAGGGCAAACAGACCGTAATAGGTCAGGTGGGCCGCCTCGATCCTGTTGGGGGAGAAGAGGCCGAAAACGCCGCATTCTTCATGAATCTGTTCAAACATAAACACCTCTTGTTCTGTCTGCTGCTCAGTTCTCGCCGAACAGTCTGCGCAAGATCTCTTGATAAGCCTCTTCTACGTGGCCCAGATCCCTTCTGAATCTGTCCTTGTCCAGTTTTTCATGCGTGGTAGCGTCCCAGAACCGGCACGTGTCGGGGCTGATCTCGTCAGCCAGCACGATGGTCCCGTCCGCCAGTTTTCCGAATTCCAGCTTGAAATCGACCAGTTCGATATTCACGTTCAGGAAGAATTTCTTCATGAAGTCGTTGATGCGGAACGCATAGTCCGTAATGGTGTTGAGTTCCTCCTCCGTCGCCCAGCCGCACGCGAGGATATGGTAGTTGTTCACCATGGGATCGTGCAGATCGTCGTCCTTGAGGCAGAACTCGATCGTCGGGCAGCGCAGAGGCGTTCCCTCTTCCACGCCGAACCGTTTGGAGAACGAACCTGCTGCGATATTCCGGATGATGACCTCGAGCGGAACGATATGAACTTTCTTGACGACGGTCTCGCGGTCGTTCAGTTCCTCCACGAAATGGGTCGGGATGCCTTCCTTTTCCAGCAGTTCCATCATCTTGTTAGTCACGCGGTTGTTGATCGCGCCCTTGCCGCTGATGGTCCCCTTCTTCAGTCCGTCAAAAGCGGTCGCGTCGTCCTTGTACGAAACGATGTAGTACCTGTCGTCGTTCGTTTCATACACTTTCTTTGCTTTCCCTTCATACAGCTGTTTGGTCTTTTCGATTATCATACGAGTGTTCTCCTTTTTCTATCAGTGATTGTATTTTGATGCAATATCTTTGTCTTTTTTTCTGACGGCTTCCGCGTCCTTCTCGCGCTGTCCTTCCAGCTTCTTCGCCAGTTCCGCGTCTTCCAGCGCCAGGATCTGCAGGGCCAGGATGGCCGCGTTTTTGGCGCCGTTGACCGCGACCGTCGCGACCGGGATCCCGCTGGGCATCATTACGGTGGACAGCAGCGCGTCAAGGCCGCCCAGATCGTTGGACTGGATCGGGATGCCGATGACGGGCAGCGTCGTCGATGCCGCGATGGCTCCCGCCAGGTGAGCCGCCATTCCGGCGGCGGCGATGATGACGCCGATACCAGCGGCGCGCGCCCCGCATGTCCACTCGCGGACGTCCTGCGGCGTCCTGTGCGCGCTCATGACATGCACCTCGTACGGCGCGCCGAAACTGTCCAGCGTCTGAAAAGCCTTTTCAACGACCGGCAGATCGCTTTCGCTTCCCATCACTATCGCGATTTTTTTCATAATTCCCTCCCATGCTTCGGAAGATCCCAAAAAGATAAGAGTGCGCAGTTCTGCACACTCTCACTTTGACACTTCCGTTCTGTTTTCAGAGGATCCGCCGCAGGCAGGCAGACAGCCTTTCCCCGCAGACAGAGTGACGGCCCCGCGGCTGCTGTGCGCTCCGGAGCAAGACAGTACTTTTGCGGGTGCTGCAGTCTGACGCATGGCCTTCACCTCCCCTTGTTTCGATGTATACAGTATACACTAAAAATATGAACAAATTATGTCGTTCATAATCATAATTGAAAATTTGCCAATTGCACATAATCATTATCTGTTTTTAGAAAATTATTGACATCAAAACGTTTTTCAAAAGAAAATATGCGGAAATGCTTACCCGCTTCCCTCAAATGTGCTACAATAGGTATGTGCAAAAGCACACGGAGGTAAAAATTATGAAAACGATCATTCGAATCCCGGCTCTTCTGCTAGCGCTGGTCTTGATCGCGGCGGCGATGCTTGCCTGCGGGACTCCGCAGAAGCCGGCGGAAACGACCGATACAAACACAGAGAGCGAAACGGAAAAGCAGAGCGCCGGATCAGAAACCCAACCCGGTTCCGAAACGGAAACTGACACGGAGACCGATCCGGGGGCAGGACATGCGGAGGAGCCCGTCTCTCTACATTTCGATTTCGATACGTTCCATATCGGAACATACGTGATGGGTCCGCACACCAAAGAAAACGTGGACGACATGAAGAAAGCCGGCATCGACTACATCATCGACGGCGGCTTCTCGGAAGAACTGCTGGACTATATCGATTCAAAAGGCATGGGCGTGTTCCTGACGGGCGCCGTTCCCGGCTGGTGGGGCGACGGCGGTCAGAACGCGGGCCAGCTGCAGTACAGCCAGGCCAACAGCCTTGAAAACTACGCCGCCGCGGCAGGAGCCGTTGCGGATCATCCGGCCATCTGGGCGATCGACGTGGGCGACGAGCCGAGCGCGCTGGATCTGGAATACTACGGACAGATCTGCAAGACCGTTTTTGACAGCACGGGTGGAAAATACTTTGCCTACCTGAACCTGTATCCCGGCTACGCATCCACGACAGAAACGTCTAAAGAGGAGTATTCGCAGCTGGGCGTCGCGACGTTCCGCGAGTATATTGAGGAATTCGTACGGTGCGTCGACGTCCCGTACGTCTGCTTCGACCATTACTTCTACGGCGGCTATACGTCCAACGACCCGGCCAACTGCGCCCAGTTCTACTGCGACCTCAGAGACGTCGCAGACATATGCAGGGAGAACGGAAGACACTTCATGATCGTGCTGCAGGTCAACACGAACGACACCAACCTGAACAACCACATGGCCGATTTCAACCTGCGCTTCCAGGCCTACATGTCGATGGCATACGGCGCGGACCAGATCTGCTGGGCCTGCTGGTCTCCCGGCTGGTGGTACAACAACGTGCTGGACGAGTCCGGTCAGAAAACGCAGCAGTACGACATCCTGAAGAAAGTGAACAAGGAACTGCACAGCGTCGGCAAGGTGCTGCAGAACTATACGAACACGGGCACGAGCCTTGTCGGCTTCAAGGAAGGCTCCAGGGCCTATGAGCATATCGCCGAAACGACTACGGAAGGAAGACCGACGCCGATGGACACCATCGTTGAGTCCGTGAGCTCGGGCCGCTTCTCGAACGTTACGTGCGAGGACGGATTCTCCATGGCCGTCGGCACCATGGTCTCCAAGGCGGACAACGGCTCCGAGGCGCTGATGATCGCCGACGCGACTGACGCGTACGGCCTCCACAACGCTTACGACGTCTCCTTCGCCGTCTCGGGCGAAGGCACCGTCACAGCCTACTGCGGGAACAAGAAAACGGTGCTGACGAAGAGCTCCGACGGGCTGTACCACTACTCGCTGGAAGCCTGCCAGGGCGTGCTGATCACCGTCAACTGACGCTTCAAAAGACTACTTACACTACGGGAGAGAAACTATGGATCAGGTAAAATGCGCCGTCATCGGACTGGGCTCCAGAGGATATTCCATCCTTGAATGGCTGCTTCTCAAAATGGACAACGTCCGCGTCACGGCCGTCTGCGACAAGTACCAGGACCGCATGGAGCGCGGGGTGGATTCCGTCCTGCGGGCATACGGGGAAAAGCCGTTCGCGTCGACAGACTACCGAGAGGTGCTGGACAGCGGAAAGGCCGAGGCCGTCTTCATCCTCAGCAGCTGGGACAATCACATCCCTGCTGCGCTGTACGCCATGGAGCGCCACGTTGCGACGGCGATCGAGGTGGGCGGTGCCTACAAACTTGAGGACTGCTGGAATCTCGTCAGGACCCAGCAGCGGACAGGGACGCCGTTCATGTTCTTGGAGAACTGCTGCTTCGGCGAGACAGAAATGCTGGTTTTGAACATGGTAAGGCAGGGACTGTTCGGGGACGTCATGGCCTGCTCGGGCGGCTATATGCACGATCTGCGGGGCGAGATCACGCACGGCAGAGAGAACCGTCATTACAGGCTGGAGAACTATCTGGGACGCAACTGTGAGAACTACCCGACCCATGAACTGGGACCCATCGCCATGGTGCTGAACATCAACCGCGGGAACCTGATGACCTCTCTCGTTTCGATGGGGACCGCCTCCCGCGGACTCAACGAATATGCCCGCCGCTGCAGTTCAGTGGACAAAAGCCTTGCTACGGCCCATTTTGCGCAGGCCGACATCGTCGAGACGCTGATCAGCTGCGCTGGCGGCCAGGTCATCCGCCTGACGCTGGACACGACGCTGCCCAGGTACTATTCGCGCGGCTTTACCGTGCACGGGACGAAAGCGCTGTTCTCCGGCGAGAACAACACCTTCTTCATGGACAGGACCGACGACCAGGAGGGCGAACTTCCCTTCCATATGAACAATCACGACGAATTCGCTGAGAAGTACCGGCATCCCGTCTGGAAGAAATACATCGCCGAGGGCGTCCGGGGCGGTCACGACGGCATGGACGGCCTTGTCTACGACCGGTTCGTCGAATGCGTAAGGCTGGGTCTTCCCTGCCCGATAGACGTGTACGACGCCGCCGCCTGGATGGCGATCACCCCACTGTCGGAGTGGTCGCTGGCGCACGGATCCGCGCCGGTCGAGATCCCGGACTTCACGGAAGGAAAATGGAAAACTGCGAAACCGGTCGAATTCTGATACGACTTGGCTATAAACACGGCTGCGGCCCGTTCACACGGACCGCAGTCGCTGTTTTTATATCTTTATTTTTCCGGCAGCGGGGACGTCGATCTCCAGATCCGACAAGGGGTAGGCACAGCACGGATGGATGTATCCGTACAGCCTGTCCGCCTCCCGCCTGAAATCGCTCTGCGCGGGCGTATAGCAGGACCCGTTTACGAGTTTGGAATGGCAGAACCCGCAGACGCCGCTCCTGCACCTGGACGGGGCGGCGATGCCGGCCCTTTCCATCGCGCAAAGGAGCGATTCGTCCCGGCGGCACCTGATGGCCGTCCGCTGTCCGTTCTGGCTGACGGTCAGCGTGAACTCGTCGGCGCCCGGACGGACGTAATCCTCCTCGTCCGAAAGGTCCCTGATCTCCCCGAACAGTTCCCGTCTCACATATTTTTTCCGCAGGTCAAGTCCCTTGAGTTCCCCGTCCAGATACCTGTACATTTTCTGCGGGCCGCAGATGAATACGGAATAGGGCTCTCCGTCCTGCGCCGCCTGCGCCACCATGTCCTTCGTGATGAAACCGGTCCCGTATCCCGCCTTTTCCTCGTCGCTGAGCACGTACCGGACGCTGATCCTTTCATCCGTTCCGGCAGCGCCGTCCAGTTCCTCTCTGAAAAGCAGTTCCTTCTCTTTCCTTGCGCTGTATATCAGGTCGATCCTGAAATCCTCGCTGCCCTCAAGGACAGCCTTTACCATGGACCGAAAAGGCGTGATGCCGGTCCCGCCGGCAAGGCAGATCACGTGCTTGGCGTCCCTGACGGGTTCATATAAGAATTCCCCCGCGGGTTCCTGGGCCGTCACGCGCGTTCCCTCTTTCCAGTTCTCGTGGATATAGTTCGAAACGACGCCTCCGGGCGTGCGGCGGACGGCGATCTCGTAAAATCCTTTCTCCGCGTCTTTCGGCGAGGAGCAGATGGAATAGGGACGGCTGCAGCGGCCGGAGCCGACCGTCATCTCGAACGTCAGGTATGAGCCGGCTCCGAACGGCGCAAGTCTTTCACAGCCGTTTTCTCTGTCCGCCTCGAGCCTGTACAGCTTTACGTCTTCGGTAAGATCCTTCACTTGCGTCACGATCAGGTGCTGCAGGCCCGGATGGATGATCCCGGCAAGCTCGTTCGGCTTGTAGGAACCCGTTTTACGGACGTCCGAATCCGGGGCGTCCTCTATCTTTTTCTTTCTGATCGGCAGGATCTTCAGGAAATTCCCGATGCTCAGCCGGAGTCCCCGGCGTCCTTCGCGTTTTTTGTCCGTCATACGCCTTCCTCCTTCAAAAGCGCCAGCACCCTGTCCGCGGCCTCGAGCCCGGACGCGTAGGATACGCCGAACCCGTCTCCGGAAGCGGTATGCCCGCCGCAGAACGTGAGCCCCTTGATCTTGAATTCATCGGCGGCGCTGAGGATCCTTGCCATCAGGCCGTCCCATCTGGACAGCCTGTATCCGTATGCCGTCCCGTTCGGCGAACCGAAATAGCGGGCGAACGTGACGGGGGTCGCGACGGATATCTCTTCGATGCAGTCGCTGATGCGGATGCCCGTCACCTGCTCGTAGTCCGCGATATACCGTTTCGCGATCTCGCTCTTGAACTGCTTATAGTTTTCAGGCTCCACGCCGTTCATCAGCTTGTCGCTGAAGACGGGGATGGAGAAGAACATGCTGCATGTCCCGGCTGGCGTCGCGTCCGGGACCGCCACGTTCAGGCAGTTCACCACGTACACGCCGAGGTCCGCGTCGTCATCGTACTGCGTGCGGGACGAGTCCTTCTTGGCGACGAACACCGTATAGTCTTTGATGCCGAGTTCCTCGGCGCTGCGGTCAAGGCCCACGTAAAGGCATACGAAAGACAGGCCGAATCTGCGCGCGTTGAGGAGTTTTCTGTCCTTTTCTGCCGTGTTTCTTCTCTCGGACATATTGAAAACGTTGTGCGGGATCACGTTGGAAACGACCTGCTTCGCATAGTACTCGTCTCCCCCTGCCGCGACGCCGATCACCCGCTTGTCGTCATCGTAAAGGAATCTGTCCACCTCGGTGTTGTACCGGATCTCTCCGCCGTTTTTCAGGACGGACTCGGCAAGTCCCAGGGACAGCCCGTAGGATTTGTGCTCCGGCACGCCCGCGCCGCTGTCGATATAGCCGCGCAACATCTGGAAATAATGAAAAGCGTTCAGCTCGTCCGCGGGGACGCCCAGATACAGCCAGTATGTCTCCAGCACGGATCTTGCCTTCTTCGAAAAGCCGAGCGACCGCAGGACCTCGTCCACGGAGTGAGAGGCCGCGATCAGGAATTTGCTGTACTTGAAGATCATGACCAGCTTGTTCGGCCTGCCGTTCATCCTGTCGTTGTACGCCAGCGCCTCGCGCGTCTTTGCAAGCAGATCCTTCAGTTTTTTGATGCTTTTCCCGCTTCCCGGGCAGGCGGCTTCCAAAGATTCTTCGAACAAAGCCTCCCCAGCCTTCAGCGTCACGTCGTATCCGTCCTCCCCCGTCACGATCGCCCGGAAGAGGTTCTTTTCGTTCACCATCGGCGCGTCAACGCCGAGTCCTTTGAAAATGTTCCGCACGGCAAGGGGCTGCTCTTCCGTCCCCACGTCGCACAGTTCGTGCAGGGACGCCTCAAATTCAAATCTGCCGCGGACTAAGCTTGTCGCGACGCCTCCCGGCAGATTGTGCTTTTCGAGCATGATTACCTTCAGCCCCGCCTGTGCGAGTTTCGATGCCGCGCTGAGGCCGCCGTTCCCGGCGCCCACCACGACAACGTCATAAACATAGCGCATAGGTTGTTTTACCTCTAAAAGATATGATTGTTCTTCCGTCTCAGTGAAGGATGCTTTTCAGCCTCGTCATGGCCTCTGCGGTCAGCTCATGCGTTGAAAAAGATGTAAGCCGGAAATAGCCTTCTCCGTTTTTGCCGAACCCCTCGCCGGGCGTTCCAACGACGTTTGCCTGTGTAAGGAGCTTGTCGAAGAAGTCCCAGGACCGCATGCCGCCGGGGCACTTCAGCCAGATGTACGGGCTGTTGCGGCCGCCGAAATACTTTATCCCGCAGCTTTCCAGCGCGTTTGTGATGATCTTGGCGTTCTCCTGGTAGTAGGCGATGCCTTCTCTGATCTGCCGCTGTCCCTCTTCCGTAAAGACCGCCGCCGCGCCCCGCTGGACGACGTAGGCGACGCCGTTGAATTTCGTCGTCTGCCTGCGGCGCCACATGCCGTTGAGTCCCATGCTCTCCCGGACAAGCGCCTTCGGAACGACCGTATAGCCGCACCTCGTCCCCGTAAAGCCCGCCATCTTGGAGAACGAACCGAATTCGATTGCGCATTCTTTTGCGCCTTCCAGTTCAAATATACTATGCGGAATGTCGCTGTCGACGATGAAACTCTCATATGCCGCGTCGAACAGGATAACTGCTCTGTGCTCCCGAGCGAACCTCACCCAGTCGGCAAGCTGGGCGCGCGTATACGCCGCCCCTGTCGGATTGTTCGGCGAGCAGATGTAGATCAGATCCGCCTCGGCGGTTCCGTCCGGCATGGGGAGAAATTCATTCTCCTCGTTGGCCTGCAGGTAGACGATCTTCCTGCCGTCCATCACGTTGGTGTCCGCATAGACCGGATAGACCGGATCAGGCACCAGCACGGTATTGGAGGCGTCGAACAGATCCAGGATGTTCCCCAGGTCGCTCTTGGCGCCGTCCGAAACGAATATTTCATCTCTTTCCAGTTCTACGCCGAAGGAGGCATAGTAGTTTTTGAGCGCGTCCTGTAAAAACGCGTATCCCTGCTCGTCGCCGTATCCGTGGAAGGTCTCCTGCCTGCTCTGCTCAAGCACCGCTTCGCTCATGGCGCGCGTGACGGCTTCGCAGATCGGTCTTGTGACGTCGCCGATGCCCATCCTGATGATGGATGCCTCGGGATGCTCCGCCTGGTATTCCTTCACTTTTCTGGCAATGTCCGAAAACAGGTAGTTCGGTTTCAGTTTATCGTAGTTGTGATTGATCCTGCTCATGATCGTTCCTTCCTGTCAGACGCTGACTTCGCCCTCGAACGAAAAGGCCGCGGGCCCTTCCATCTCGATCTGCCAGTCCTTTGTGACAAGTATTTTCAGATCTCCTCCGCGCAGGTGCACGGTGACCCAGGCGTCCGGGCGGCAGATCCCCAGTTTTACCGCAGCACAGACCACGGCGCAGGCGCCGGTGCCGCATGCCATCGTCTCGCCGCTGCCCCGCTCCCACACGCGCATGGACAGTTCGGTGGGGGAAATGAAATTGACGAATTCCGTATTCACGCGCTCCGGGAACATCGCATGATGCTCGAAGCACGGACCGATGCGGTCCAGATCCATCCCCCGGATGTCTTCCTCCGTCGGAACGACGCAGTGCGGGTTGCCGACGCTGACGCAGCTGATGCGCCAGTCTTTTCCCGCGCAGCTGAATTCTTTGCCGATAACCTCGGCGTCCTTGCCCGCGTCCACGGGGATCTTTTCCGCCGCGAATTCGGCCTTTCCCATCCCGACGCGCACGGACGAAACCGTCCCGTCCTGCGCCAGGCCGAGATGCAGCTTCTTGATGCCGGACAGCGTCTCAAGCGTGAGATCCGTCTTGTCCGTCATGCCTTTTTCGTAAACGTATTTCCCGATACACCTCGTGGCGTTCCCGCACATCTTCCCTTCGCTTCCGTCCGCGTTGAACATGCGCATCCGGAAGTCCGCGTACGCCGACGGCAGGATCAGGACGATCCCGTCCCCGCCGATGCTGAAATGCCTGTCGGACAGTTTCACGGAAAGGCCCGCCGGATCGTCCACCGGCTGCTCGAACCCGTTGATGTAGATATAATCGTTGCCGATGCCGTGCATCTTGGTGAATTTCAACATTTCTTTCCTCACAGATCGTTCCGGATCAGATCGTCCGGCGTTTCGCGCCTGACGGCGACGTAGGGGCTGCCGTCTTTGATCATGACGACGGGCAGTCTGCAGATCCGGTTGTAGTTGGACGCCATGGCATAGTTGTATGCGCCCGTCGTCAGGACGGCCAGTATGTCGTTCCTTGCAATGGATGCCGGGAGGCTCACGTTCTCCTGGATGATGTCCCCGCTCTCGCAGCACCTGCCGACGACAGAGCAGACGAAAGTCTCCTTCTCGTCAAGCTTCTCGGCAGCCAGCACGGTGTAGCGCGACCGGTAAAGGGCGTAGCGCGGGTTGTCCGTCATGCCGCCGTCGACCGACACGTAGTTCTTGTATCCGGGGATCCTTTTGACGGATCCGACGCGGTACAAGGTAAGCCCCGCGTCAGCGACGATGCTCCTGCCGGGCTCGAGCCGCACGGACGGCAGAGCGATGCCGAGTTCACCGCACAGTTCTTTCATGAAAGCGGAAAGCGATCCTATCTGCTTTGCGATGTCGATGACGGGATCGGCTTCCGTGTAGCGGACGCCGTATCCGCCGCCCAGATCCAGTTCGGACGCGGCATACCCGTGCCTGTCCTTCATGTTTTTGATGAATGTCAGCATCACGCGGGCAGCCCGCATATATACGTCTGAAACGAACACCTGGGAGCCCACGTGGCAGTGGAACCCGGCCAGCTCGATGTGTGGACAGCCGAGCGCCTTTTCGGTGATAGCCTCCGCCTGGCCCGTTTCGATGGCGGAGCCGAATTTCGAGTCGACCTTCCCGGTCGATACCGCTTCATAGGTGTGCGGGTCTATCCCGGGCGTCAGCCGCAGAAGGATCTTCTGCCTCATGCCTCGCCTGGCCGCCTCTTTTTCAACGGCGTCCACCTCTTCCCCGCAGTCGGCCACGAAATAGCCTACGCCTTTGTCCATGGCGTACGCGATGTCCTCATCCGTTTTGTTGTTGCTGTGGAAATAAGCTTTTTCCATCGGGAATCCTGCCCGCTCGGCCGTATGGATCTCGCCCTGCGAGACCACGTCGATACCGATGCCCTCTTCACGGGCGATCTCGTAGATCCGCTTAAAGGAAAGGGCTTTGCTGGCGTAAAGCGGCATAGCGCCGCCACCGAACCCGGCCGCCATCGAATCGCGGTATATCCGCATGTTGGCGCGGATCCTGCCCTCGTCCATCACGTAAAGCGGGGATCCGAATGCGCGGATCAGCTCTGCCGTATCGGTTCTCGCGAAAAACAGTTTTCCGTTCCTGTTCTCCAGATTGGTCGCAATCATATATGTCACATCTTTTCTATCATTGAATTCATGTTGTAAAGGCCCGGCTTCTTCCCGCAAAGGAATTCCGCCGCGCAAAGCGCGCCTTCGGCAAACAGCGCCCGGCTGTGCGCCTCGTGCTTCAGCGTGATGGTCTGGGAAGCGGTCCCGATGATCACCTCGTGGATCCCCACCACGTTGCCGACGCGGACGGAGGAGATGCCGATATCGTTCTTCTCCCTTTTCGCCATGCCGTTCCTTCCGCATACGAGCGTTGAGCCTTCGCGGACTTCCTGCAGAGATCTTGCCAGCATCAGCGCCGTTCCTGACGGCGCGTCCAGTTTCCTGTTGTGGTGGGTCTCGACGATCTCAATATCCGCGTCCGGCATGGCCGCGGCGACCTGTTTCGCGGTCTTTACCAAAAGGGCGATCCCCAACGACATGTTAGCAGAACGGAACACCGGGATCTTCGCACAGGCTTTTTCGATCAGCCCGTTCTCCTCTTCCGTCTGCCCGGTCGTGCACAGAACGACGGGGAGAGTTTTCTTTACTGCGTAATCCAGCAGGACTGCCGTCGCGCTGTGGTGGGAAAAATCGACGATGCAGTCGACGGGCTCCGTCACCTCAAAGGGGCTTTTATATAGATGTGCAGCCTTGTCGGACGCCGGCAGCATAAGATCGACGCCGGCGCTCAAGACGGCTCCGGCATAGTGCTCTTCGCATTTTGCAGCGACCTCCCGGCCCATGTGCCCTGCGGCTCCAAAAACAAGAATGTTCATTTTATCCTCCGAACGCGACGCCCGCTTCGCGCATCAGCGCCAACAGATGCTCCTCGTTGGCCTTTTCCATCGACGTCAGCGGCAGACGCAGTTTGTTCTGCCCGTATCCCATGGCTGCCGTGGCGGCTTTCACGGGGATCGGGTTCACTTCGCAGAACAGAGCGTTTATCAGCGGCAAAAGACTCAGCTGCAGTTTGCGGCTTTTCGCGATATCTCCCGCGAAGAAGCTGTCGCATATGGCAACCGTCTGTTTCGGCACAACGTTCGAAAGGACCGAGATCACGCCGGCGCCGCCAAGCGCCAGGATCGGCACGATCTGATCGTCGTTCCCCGAATAGACGTCCATCTTCCCTTGCACGAGCGACATCAGCTCGGCGATCTGGGAAATGTTCCCGCTGGCTTCCTTGATGCCCGTGATCATCGGATGCTCGCTCAGAGCCAGCGCGGTCTTTGGCAACAGGTTGCAGCCCGTCCTTGACGGGACGTTGTACAGGATGCATGGCTTCGTGCTGGCGTCCGCGATCGCCGTGAAGGACTCGATGAGACCCCGCTGCGTCGCCTTGTTGTAATAGGGGGTGACCAGCAGCATGGCGTCGGCCCCCGCCTCGCATGCGAATTTTGTCAGGTGGATCGCGTAATCGGTATCGTTGGATCCGGTCCCCGCTACGACGGGGATCCTTCCGCCGACCTTGTCCACGCAGTATTTGATGAGCTGACAGTGCTCCTCGTCAGACAGGGTCGACCCCTCGCCTGTCGTTCCGGCCACGATGATCGCGTTGACGCCGCTGGCCACCTGCCAGTCGATCAGCCGGGCGAACGCCTCGTAATCGACATTCCCCTGCGCATCCATCGGCGTTACGATCGCCGTTCCCACTCCTTTGAAAACAGTTTCCATGTTTCCCTCCAAAAAAAGAAAAAGATAGTTGCCAATCAACAACCATCCGATACAATCAGAAACAGGGATCTCCTGGTTTTTAATTGTCTGGATAGCTCTCCGCATTGCTGCGACAGCAGCGGGAATCTTGTTTCCGGCTGCCAGATCGGGGTCTGCCAGTTCCCCGTCTTCGGCAAAGCGCCCCTTTCCCTGCAGCACCCCCGGCGGGCTTGTACGCTGCAGATACTCATGATGCGATGCACCTCTATCGGCACGGATATTATAAGTCATATATATAGGATTTGTCAACTGTTTTTTGCGGATCCGGCCCTTAGGCGATTGACTGCCGATCGTCTCGGATGCTATAATGATGGGGAAAGAAGGTGATCTTTTGAATCAGCATGTTCTGCGGTTCCACAAGGACGGCCATTTCAGGATCCTTGAGGTATCGGATTTCCATATCGGAGGTCTTTCCGTCAACCCGAAACTCAAGAAAGGCCTTGAGGTTCTGGTCCGCGAGACCGCTCCGGACTTCGTGATGATCGGAGGGGACCAGTGCCTGCCGGTTTTTTCAATTGAAGAGACGCGCGCGTTCTTCAGCGACATCATCGAGCCGATCCTTTCACGCTCGCTGCCGTTCGGAATCATCTTCGGGAATCACGACCGTGAAACAGCCATGCCGCTCGAAGAGCAGGAAAAAATATATGAGGGCATCCCCGGCTGCCTGTACCAGTCCGGTCCCGCCGAGATCCACGGATACGGGAATTACGCGATCCCTGTGCTGGCTTCGAAGGAGGACAGGCCGGCCTACCTGATATGGGCCATGGACTCCAACCGGTACATCACGGACTATCCGGAAATGTTCGGGCTTGAAAAGGATCTGAAAATGGATGATTTCGTGCTGCCCCGTCACTTCAACGAGGGCGAGAACGGCGCGACGGTCCTGTTCGACCAGGTCCGGTGGTATTACGAACTGTCCGAGAAATATGAGAAACAAGAGGGCCACGTCGTCCCGGGCGTCGTCTTCATGCACATCCCGCTTCCCGAGTTCGTCCATATCTGCCAGAATCCGGAGGAATGCAACGCCGTCGGCATCAAGCGGACGACGCTCGGCGTGTCGGAAATCAGCTCGGGCATGTTCCTGGCCTCTCTCGAGCGCAGGGACATCCGGGGATATTTCTTCGGGCACGAGCACCTGATCGATCTGCAGGGAGAATACTGCGGCATCACGATGGCCTGCGACGGTGCGCTGGGCTACAACATGTCCGCGCACGACGACATGCGGGGCGGAAGGATCATCGACCTTTACGAGAACGGCGAGATGCAGACCCGTATGGTACGGCTGATGGATCTCATCGGCAAAGAGGCCATGAGGGACGAGACTTATTTCGAGGGCGGCAGCAAGTACTTCATCCGCTACCTGCCTTAAGGAGGATTGTTTGTATGAACGTTTCTGAAATATACCTGATGGTCGACGAGATCGACCACGTCACATACGCGTACCGCAAGGGAAAAGGCCTTGACGTCCCTCATTCCGTCAGGCTCATCAAACAGTACACCTCCGCCTGCCCGGAAGTGGCCGAGCTGACTAAAGGCATCGATCCCATCTTCAAAGACATCTCCGGCCTGCCGGCAGAAGAACTCGTCCGGTATCTGGTAGGCATCCGCACCATCCTGCTCAAGCAGGTCTGGCCTGCTTGAATCAAAAAGGAGGCTCTGCTTTGAAAAAATCTCAGAAACCCGTTCTCCGGTTTCACGAAGACGGGCACTTCAGGATCCTCATGGTCTCGGACATGCACGGGAAACCCGACTTCAACCCCAAGATGCAGAAGGGGTTCGAAGCGCTGATCGAAAAAACCCGGCCCGATTTCATCATGCTGGGCGGGGATCAGCTGTGCAACATCACGCCGAGGCTGCTGAAGACTTTCCTTGAGACGGTCATGAAGCCGGCGCACGACAGGAATATTCCGTGGGCGCATGTGTTCGGCAACCACGACCCGGAAGAAGTCATGACGAAAGAGGAGAGCGAGCGCGTTTACGAACGGTTCCCGCTGTGTCTTTCCAGCCGCGGGCCGAAAAGCATCAGCGGCATCCCCAACTACTGCATCCCGGTCCTTGCGCACGGATCGGACGACCCTCGCTACCACATCTGGGGCATGGACTCCTTCTCCTCCCCTGCGGACTACCTTGCCCAGTGGGGCAGAAAGGAACCTTTTCAGAATTACTATCTCCGGCACGGGTTCGGCTCCGGACATCCGAACTGCTCTACCATGTTCAATCAGAACATCTGGTACTACCAGGAGTCTTTGCGCCGGGAAAAGAAAGCCGGCCACAAGATCCCGGGGCTTATGTTCATGCATGTGCCTCCGGTCGAGTTCATGCTGGTCGGGGAAAATCCCGAGCAGATGAACATGGTAGGCAACAAGCGCGAATCTCCCGCCACGTCCGAACTGAATTCGGGCATCTTCCTGGCCTGTCTTGAGCGCGGAGACGTCCGCGGCATTTTCTGCGGGCACGACCATCTCAACGATTTCCAGGCCGAGTATCTGGGCATCACGCTGGCCTACGACGGAGCCATCGGATACGATATGTCGGCGCACGACGACATGCGCGGCGGCCGCATCATCGACATCTATGAAAACGGCGAAATGTTCACCCGTATGATCCACCTGATCGACCTGCTCGGGAAGGACGCCATGCGCGACCCGGACTATTTCGAAGGCGGCTGCAAATACTTCATACGTAAGTTCGACTGAAAACACTTTCGGCGCCTGTTTCGAACGGAACAGGCGCCGAATTCCTGTATTCAAACTGTGTTTTTACCGTATTCTCACTGCGAAAACTGACCCCGGCTTTCCGCGGACTGAAGAAAACTTTTCGCGCTGTTCAGCAGATTCCCGATAATGTACTCCGGAGACTCCTTGAACCCCTTCGCCACCCATTCCTTCAGCACGGCCAGAAGGCCGCTGGTCATGAAATAGTTGATATACATGGTAGGGCCGGTCTCCTGGCGTCCCTGGCGGAACGCCTTCAGGATGACCCAGTCCATGTCGTTCCGGTACAGCAGCGTGAGCACCTCGCCGTTTTCTCTGGAAAAACTCAGAATGTTCCTGACGGTATCTCTGTCCATTTTCAGTTCGCTGTCGATGCCGCGTCTTGCGCACCAGTTCCTCCACAGCCTTGTAAGGTATGCGCGGACGACGGTCTCCTTGTCCCTGAAATACCGATAGAAGCTGGTCCTGCCGACTCCGGCCTTCTCGCACAGCTCCTTGATGTCGATCGATTCGTAATTGTGCGTTTTCAGCAGTTCGAAAAGCAACTCCTCTATACACTCTCTCAAAAACAAACTTGATTTTCTGTAGACTCCCATTTTTGTCTCCGTAGCAATTGCCTGAAAGATTTTTGCTTCTTCTATTATATCATTTCTTCGGACGTTTGTCACCTGTGAAATGAAAAAACGCCCAATGCCTCCCGTTTGCTATTGCATATTGAGTTAAAAATGATATAATTATCTTGTTATTATGTGTTTTGGAGACTGCTATGACAGATTATGCTGAACTCGAAAAAGAATTGCAATCTCTCATCCGCGGCGTACCGCATCTGATAGCGGATCTGGCGAACGCGTCCGCACTTCTTTGGCGGGCGCTCGACCGTATCAACTGGGTGGGATTCTACATTTGCGACGGAGAGACCCTGATCCTGGGGCCGTTCCAGGGGAAACCCGCCTGCATCGAGATCCCGTTCGGGAAAGGCGTATGCGGAAAGGCGGCGCAGACAGGATCGACACAGCTGGTTCCGGACGTCCACCGCTTCCCGGGTCACATCGCGTGTGACGAAAGCACGAATTCCGAGATCGTGGTCCCGATCCGCGACGGGGAAAGGATCGTTGCCGTGCTGGACATCGACAGCGTAATCCCGGCCCGGTTCACAGAAGAAGACCGAGCGGGGCTTGAAGCCGTCGCTTCCCTGATGGAACGGGAGCTGACAGGCCTGTGGCAAACCAAGAAATGCCAGACAGCAGATAATGGCTGATTCACTACCGAACCGCGGAGGGACGACCCGCAACATGACGGTCGGCAATCCCTTCCGCCAGATCCTGCTGTTCACCGTGCCGGTCCTTCTGAGCCAGGTGTTCCAGCAGCTGTACAATACGATAGACTCTCTGATCGTCGGCCGCTTCCTCGGAACGGAGGCGCTTGCCGCGGTCTCCTCCTCGGGCACGCTGATCTTTCTGATGGTCAGTTTCTTCATGGGAACGTCCACGGGCGCCGGCGTCGTCATCGCCCGGTATTTCGGCGCGGGGGACGGCCAGAAGACGTCCGACGCCATCCATACAAACGTTGCCATCAACCTCATCTTCGGTCTGGTCCTTTCCCTAACGGGCGTGCTGTTCGTGCCGACTTTCCTCGTCTGGATGCGGACAGACCCGGAAGTGCTCCCGCTGGCCGTCTCCTATTTCAGGTGCTATTTCGCGGGCGGCATATTCCTTGTGATGTACAACGTCCTTCGCGGGACGCTGAACGCCCTAGGCGACAGCCGCAGACCGTTCTACTACCTCGTCGTGTCGTCGGTGCTGAACGTGCTGCTCGACCTTCTGTTCGTTGCCGTTTTCCGCTGGGGCGTCTGGTCCGCAGCATTTGCGACGGTCCTGTCGCAGTCCCTGAGCGTTTTGCTCTGCCTTTTCCATCTTTGCCGGAAGGGACACGTCTACACTCTATCTGTAAAAAAGATCCGGATCCACCGGGACATGTTCCGTGAGATCATGAAAAACGGCGTTCCTTCGGGGATCCAGAATTCCGTCATCGGATTTGCGAACGTCCTGGTACAGTCGTCCATCAACACGTTCGGCAAATTCGCCATGGCCGCCTACGGCTCCTACGTCAAGATCGAAGGATTCGCCTTCCTGCCCATCAACAGCTTCACGCTGGCCATCACGACATTCATCAGCCAGAACCTGGGAGCCGGAGAGCACAAGAGAGCCAGGACGGGCGCCCGGTTCGGGATCATCTGCGGCGTTCTGTCCGCAGAGACGTTCGGGCTTCTCATCTGGCGATTCGCCCCCCAGCTGATCTCGCTCTTCGACAGCACGCCGGAGGTCCTTTCCTTCGGGACGAAGCAGGCGCGGACCGTAGCCCTGTTCTATTTCCTTCTCGCTTTCTCCCACTGCATCGCGGCCGTATGCCGCGGCGCCGGCAAGGCGTTCGTGCCCATGCTCGTCATGCTGTCCGTCTGGTGCGTGTTCCGGATCATCTATATCGAACTGGTTATGTTCTATATCGGCGATATCGGTCTGATCTACTGGGCGTACCCCATCACGTGGACGATCAGCTCCGTCATTTTCGCCTGCTACTACCTGTTTTCGGACTGGGTGCACGGTTTCGACCGGATCCCGGGAAAAGAATCCGTCCGGGGGCCGTCCGACGGCCCGTCGGCTGAAGATACTGATAATAATTGAATCTATTATATGCTGGAGGATCAAACAATGTCCAAAAAAATCGTCCACCTGATCAACGGTACCCATTGGGACAGAGAATGGCGTCATACTGCCGAGCAGTCCAAGCTGCGCCTGGAAGACCTGATGGACAATATCATTAACATCCTTGAGACCAAGGAAAGCTACCGTTATTTCCTTGTCGACGGCGGTGCGATCGTCATCGAGGACTATCTGACCATCCGTCCCGAGAACAAGGAGCGCATCCGCAAACTGATCGAATCGGGCCGCATGCAAATCGTGAACTGGTATACCCTGCCGGAGACCAACACGGTGGCGCCGGAGGCAATGGTCCGCAATCTGATGCTCGGCCGGCGCATGGGCCAGGAATACGGCGGGACCATCAAGTCCGGCTATACCGCGACTAGCTACGGTCAGCCGTCCCAGCTGCCCCAGTTGTACAGGAACTTCGGCATCGACACGGCCATCTTCTACAGAGGGACCAACAAGTACCTGGCGACGCCGCTGTTCGCATGTAAGGGCGCCGACGGGTCCGAGCTGGACACGCTGCGCACGTTCGACGAAGTAACGCGTACCAACTGGTTCTTCTACGTGCACGGACCCGCCGTGCTCGGAAAGGGCCTGCGCGACCTGACCTATACCTACGACATCACCCAGAAGCCCGTCCACATGGCGGACAAATACTCCTACGAGAAAGCCTTCACGGTGCTGACGGAGAATTTCGACTACATCCATGACCCGGCCGTCCTCAAGAAGGCGCTCGACAGCCTGCTGACCCAGGCGGTCCCCTACCAGCTCGGCGATCACGTGCTGGCCATGAACATGGAGGACAACGACGAGCCCTACCGCTATCTGCCCGAACTGACGGACGACCTGAACAAGATCTATCCGGACGTGGAGATCGTACAGGATACGATGGACAGCTACATGGACGCCATCCGGAAGGATTTCAAGGGCAAGGGAGAGTGGAACGGCGAACTCCGCCTCACCACCGCCGAATACGGCAGCTTCAACTCCATCCTGGGCGCCATGTACTCCTCCAGGATCATCATCAAGATCCGCAACGACGACACGGAGAACAATCTGATCAACCTGGGCGAGCCGCTCGCCTCCCTGGCCAACGCGTTCGGCAAGGAATATCCCACGACCAACTTAGAGCGCGCATGGCATCACCTGCTGCAGAACCACGCGCACGACTCCATCTGCGGCGCGGCTGTCGACCGTGCCCACGAGGACATGATGCTCAACTTCTCGCTGGCGAAGACCGTGGCGGAGGAAGTGACCAACAGATCCGTCATCTCCCTGTTCTCCCATATCGACACATCCAAGAAATTCAAACCGGGCGACCATATCCTCACGCTGTACAACACACTTCCCTATGAGCGCGAAGAAGTCGTGGAGCTCCGCGTCGACACGCCCAAAAAGGCGTTCACGGCCGTTGACATCGGCGTGGCCGGAGCCGCCGCGGGTGACGAATTCTACGATATCGTGGACGAGAACGGAAACATCGTGGAAGCGGTGGAACTGTCCCAGGACGATATCAACATCGGCGTCGAGCGTCAGGTCGACACCAAGTCCATCAAATTCAAAGCGCGCCGCCGCGTCATGCTGGTCAAGGTCAAAGTGCCGCAGTACGGCTACAGGACGCTGGCGCTGCGCATGCGCGAACCGAAATTCGCATTCTGGCCCGAGATCGGCGAAAACCGCCAGCTTGTCGCCCGCGACGGAGGCTACCTCGAGAACGAATACCTGAAGGTTACCATCAACCAGAACGGTACGATCGATATGCTGAACAAGGAAACAGGGCTTGAGAGCAAGAACCTGATCTACTACACGGACACCGGAGAGACCGGTTCCGCCCACATCAGCGTCGTTCCCAAGCGCAACGCTGTTTACACCAGCCTTGGATCCAATGCCGTCATCACCATGCTGGAGTCCAACGAGCTCCGCGGCGCGTTCAAGATCGATCTCAACATGTCCATCCCGGCCGCTGCCGATCTTTCCGGCGAAAACCGCAGCCGCGAATTCAAGGATCTGCCGATCAGCACGGTCATCACCCTGGAAAAGGGATGCCGCTATCTCAAGGTCCACACGGTGCTCGTCAACAGCAGCCGCGACCACAAGTTGTGCGTCCATCTGCCGACCGGCGTTGCCAACGCCGACTGGGCGGACGTCGAATCGGCATGGGATGTCGCGAGAAGGACCATCCGCTGGCGCGATGTCAAGGACAACTTTGAAAAGTACCTTCCCTTCCAGCCCATGCAGAACTTCGTTGACGTCTCCGACGGCAAAGTCGGCTTCGCCGCGATGACGAAAGGTCTGCGCGAATACGAGGTGGACGACGACAAGGACCGCACGATCAAGCTGACGCTCATCCGCACCCAGCGCGCGTACATGACGGCCAACAACAACATGACCTACGAGGAACTGGACAAATACACGGGGCAGCACAGCATCTGCAAAATGGAATACGAATATGCCCTCTACCCGCATGCCGGCGACTGGAAACAGGCAGGCGTGCTCCAGGCGGCATACGCGAACAAGGTACCCGTAAAGGCGATCCAGGGCGTATACAACGACACGCCGGACGCGCCGGCTCTCCCGACAGAAGCATCCTTCTTCAGCTTCGAACCGCAGAACGGAAGCATCATGGTTTCCGCCTTCAAGCAGGCTGAAGACAAAGACGGCCTGATCCTCCGCATCTGGAACGCGTCGGAAGAAACGCAGAAAGCGTCCGTCAAGACCATCCTGCCCGTCGCTTCCGTCGAATCCGTCCGGATGGACGAAACGGATCTCGGCCCGGTTGCCCTCAAGGGCGGCAAGTTCGCGTTCGAACTCGGGCCGCACAAGATCTTAAGCTTCAGACTCCGTCTGAAACAGTAACATCATAATGGCAGGGCCGGCCGGACACGGTCGGCCCTATCAACCCCACTTGCAAAGGAGAAAGAACAGATGACCGGACCATTGGGATTCGGAGCAATGAGGCTGCCCATGAAAGGCAACGAAGTGGACCTGGAGGCGGTGCGCGAAATGTTCGACTGCTTCCTGGCACACGGATTTACCTATTTTGACACCGCCAAGGGGTATCTTGACGGCCTGAGCGAAAAGGCCATCAAATCGTGCCTTACGTCTGTTTATCCGAGGGAAAGCTACCAGCTGACGGATAAACTCACGGCCGGATTCTTCGAAAAGGAAGAGGATATCCGCCCGCTGCTCATGACGCAGCTTAAGACCTGCGGGGTGTCCTATTTCGACTACTACCTGATGCACTCGCAGAACGCGCGCAACTACCCGAAGTTCAAGCAGTGCCGCGCGTACGAGCAGGCCATGCAGTTCAAAAAGGAAGGACTTATCCGCCACTGGGGGATCTCCTTCCATGACACGCCGGAGCTGCTCGACGAGATCCTGACGGACTACCCCGAGGTCGAGATCGTCCAGATCCAGTTCAATTACGCGGACTATGAGGCGCCGAACGTGCAGAGCCGCGCCGTATATGAAGTCGCCAGGAAACACGGGAAGCCCGTCATCATCATGGAGCCCGTCAAGGGTGGGACTTTGGCCAAGCTTCCCCAGAATCTGGGAGACCAGGTCAGGGACAGATACGACGGTTCCCCCGCCTCGCTGGCTATCCGGTTCGCCGCCTCGTTCGACGGCGTCGCGATGGTGCTGTCCGGCATGAGCGAAATGAGCCAGGTCCTGGACAACATCTCTTTTATGGAAGATTTCAAGCCTCTGACGGACAGCGAGATGAAACTTGCCATGGATCTTTCCGGACAGCTGGCTACGGCCGCCGGCATCAAGTGCACCGCGTGCGCCTACTGCGTAAGCGGCTGTCCGAAGAACATTCCCATCCCGGGCCTGTTCGCTTGCTACAACCAGAAAAAGATGTTCTCCGACTGGAACAGTTCCTACTACTACGGTGTCCGGACGACGGGACGCGGGAAGGCTTCCGACTGTATCCGGTGCGGCAAATGCGAACAGATCTGCCCGCAGAAGCTGCCGATACGGGAGTGGATGGCCACAGTAGCCGAGACGTTCGAAAAAGAAAAAGATGATGAAGACTGACGAAAAGAAGTGACTCCGTTGAAAAAAAGCCTGTACGCACTGTTAATACTGCTCGCCGGATGCATGTGGGGGACGATGGGACTCTATGTCCGCCACCTCACGGCCGCCGGCATGACATCGATGCAGATCTCCTGGATCCGTTCGATCGGATCCTGCCTGCTCTTTGCCCTGATCCTGCTGATAAAAGACCGCAGCCTGTTCAGATTCAGGCTGCGTGACATATGGTGTTTCCTGGGGACCGGGATCGCGAGCGTCACGGTCTTCAACTACTGCTATTTCCAGACGATCAACCTGACGTCTCTTTCCGTGGCGGCCATCCTGCTGTATACGGCGCCTGTCATCGTCATGCTGCTGTCCGCTCCGCTGTTCAAGGAAAAGCTCACGCCGAAAAAGCTGATCGCGCTGGCTGCCACCATGGCGGGCTGCGTACTGGTGACGGGCGTTCTGACGTCCGCCCCCGTCCTGAACCCGCTGGGGATCCTGACGGGCCTTATGGCGGGATTCGGGTATGCCCTTTACAGCATCTTCAGCCGGTACGCGATGAACCGGGGCTACCACACCCTGACGATCAATTTCTACACGTTCTGCTTCTCGGCCCTGGCGCTGACGCCGCTTGCCGGACTTCCCGGCCTGTTCGGCATCATCCGGGAGGGACAGGCTCCCTGGCTGTGGATCGTCCTTCTGATCCTGATCGCTTCGGTGGGGCCGTATCTGCTGTATACGCTGGGGCTTACCGAAACGGAAAACGGGAAAGCAGCCATACTCGCCTCCACAGAGCCTGTCATGGCAGCGTTCCTCGGCATAGTGGTCTTCCACGAGGCGATGGACTGGATGACGCTTTGCGGGATAGCGTTTGTCCTGGGTGCGATCGTCCTTCTCAATCTTCCGGTCCGTTCAAAGCCTGTGCAGACGGAACTATCTAAATCCATCCCCGATCAAGAAAAGGAAGAAAACCATGATTGACATTAGTAAACGGCCTTTCAAAAAAATCGACCTTCCATTCCCGATTTCCGAAGAATTGTCGCATGCAATCGATGTATTCCTTGAATATATCAATACGCAAGACGGTATGCTTGAAGACTGTTATAGAGATGAAATAGAATTCTGGCTTAAAGACTCTGCGGAGAAACTGTCTGCGGATCAATATAATCTGATCAAGGACTACTATGTGTTTGAAGGTATTTACAAAAAAGACAAATCAAACGGATGATTACAAATGATTCTTTACCAAAAAGAAATATTGCAACGCCCTGCGGTCCTCCCGGATCTGCAGGGCGTTCTTAGTCGTTTCAGTTACGAGTATTTCGGCGTCAGCACGCCGTTGTCCATCAGGAAGACTCTGTCCGCCTTCCCCGCTACATCCGGATCGTGCGTCACGATCACCAGCGTCTGTTTCAGTTCCTTCTTCAGTCCCAGCATCATGCCCAGGACATCCAGGGAAGCCGCCTTGTCCAGGTTCCCCGTAGGCTCGTCGGCAAACAGCACCTGGGGGTAATGGATCAGCGCCCTGGCGATGGATACCTTCTGCTGCTGTCCACCGGACAACTCGCTCGGCAAATGGTTCAGCCGGTCCGAAAGCCCCAGGATATCGACCAGTTTCCTGAGTCTTTCCCTGTACTGCTCCAGATCTCTGCCCGCCGCCGTTAGCGGCAGCAGTATGTTTTCCAGCGCCGTATAGTACGGGACCAGCCGGTGTTCCTGGAAAACGAATCCGACCATTTTGCCCCGGTAGCGGCAGAGCTCGTCCTGGTTCATGGCGGTCAGATCCTGTCCTCTGAGCCAGACGTGTCCCGCGTTCGGCTTGTCAAGGCCCGCGCAGATCTGGATAAGCGTGCTTTTCCCCGAACCGGAAGGACCCATCACGGCGATGTATTCTCCCTCTTCGATTTCAAATGAGACCTGGTTGACAGCCGTGATCACACGGTCGTACTGCTTATACTGTTTGATTATATCCTGTGCCACAAGAATAGCCATCTTCAAGCCTCCTTTTGTCTGAGCGCGTTGCCCGCGCTGATTCTGTAATTGATCCATGCCGCGAAGAATGCGCAGCACATATTGGCCAAAATCGTCGCGACGATCACAGGCCAGCTGACAGGGCCCAGCCGCAAAGAGCTTCCGATCACGCCGAGCGCCCCGTTCAGAAGGATCCGCATAAGCGGGATCAGCGCCATTGTCGTCACTGCGGAAAGCGCTGCGGACAGCAGGCATTCCGTCATGGCCGTACGGTTCAAAAACGCCTTTCCCTTTCCGATGTAGAACAGCAACTGGTATTCCTTTTCCCGTTTCTTATAGAAACATGACGACGTGAAATACCACAGGAAAGGAAGCATCGACAAAACCAGGATGGACAGTTCCAGCAAGAAGGGCGAAAGGTTGCTGACTTTCATGACGAGCACCTGCCAGATCTCTCCGGTCTTTTCAAGCGAGATCCCTGCGTCCGGATCGTTTTTGCTGATCTTTGCGACAAGGGCGGTGAGCGATTCCTCCGTTTTTTTGATCTTTGCCGTGTCAAGTTCGGCCTTTACGTAGACCTGCAGCGTGTTGATCTGGCCGGCTGTCCCCGCGACTGCCAGATAGTCTTTTCCGGACAGGATGAAGACAGGCTCCATCACATCCGGGTCTCTCTTCACTTCCGTAAGGGTCAGTGTCACGTACCGGTACTGAAGGTTCCTAAACCTGAGCTCAAGGAGATAATCTCCCGTCAGCGGCATGTCGCTGTCTGCGTATTTCCTCACGTCTGCGTCATTCGGCTCCGCCAGCTGGACGGTACGCCCTGTTTCAAGCTCCCATGTGGAAGACTGCGGCAGGAGCAGAACGGCTTTGCCGGGATCCGAATCCGGGTCCTCCAGCACAGAGAACCGGTCTGTGGCATGGATCTTTCCGTATGTCTGCGGCTGCGTGTAGGACGTGAACTGGTTTTCCGTGATCAGCACCGCAGAACCTATGTCTTTAAGATTCGCAGAATCCGTCCTGAGATAATATGCATCCCCGTACGTCATGACGGGATCGTGATTGTCCGTCGTGAAGCTGCTTCTCTGCCGCGTCGCGAACACCAGTTTTCTCCTGGAAGCCTCTGTCACGGCGATGACAGGCCGGACATTATAGTAGGCGTAATAAGTCGCCATATATTCGTCGTCCGATTTGTTGAGATCCGCTGCCGTCAGCCGGGCCGGGATCGAAAGCACGCTTCCGGTGGTGTCGATATCACCTTCCGCGAAGAACATAAGGGTCTTTCCGACAGACACCGTCGACTTCCCGACGACAGGATCCGACAGATCCAGGACCGACAGGTCGGACCCGTAGTCCAAAGACGAATCAAACGCGCCGATGGAATTGTCGGAGCGGCGGAAGATCATATATCTTCCTCCCTCCGTTTCAAGAAGCCTTGCCGTAAACGAGACGAATTCGTCCTCGAGCGTGATCGTACCGGCTTCCAGCAGCTCGTCCGGCCCGGAATAGTAAACGCTGGGGGACGGCGTCGCGTCTTCCTCCCGGAATCTGTAGCACAGTGTCACGGTATCGCCGTCGCTAAGCCCCGCCGCCTCGAGCACGGCGCGCGGCGCCGCGATCAGCGCTTCTCCTTTTGAAATCGACAGAGCGGACGCGTCTGCCCGTTCCGTGTAGATCCAGTCAAAGAAGTCCCTGCCGGTCACAGCCTCGTAGTCTGCCGGATTCAGCAGCAGTACCGGGGTAGTCACGGATGACCGGGGGTACCTGAGCCTGATCACGACCGGCTTCAAACTTCCTGTCTCTCCGTTGCGAAGGTAGATTCGTTCTCCGACGGACGCGGTGAAACTGTGATTTCGGCCGCTGGTGGACAGGATCAGCTGCGCATATCCCTGCGAAACGTCTAAGAACGTATAGCCTAGCGCGCTGTTCGTCTCCGTGTTCGCCGGATAGACGAGCACGTCGTCCACGCCGTAAAGCGTGTCGTACTCCGCCCCCGTTTCGATCCCCGTATCCGAGGGGAGGACAACCATATGCGTTCCGAGCGTCTGTGCGCTCCTGATATCGGCGTCCTCATCCCCGCTTCCCGATATGCCCGTCACGCCTTCGACGGCCGTTACCTGTTCCTGCCAGGCGGTATCAGCCTGTCTGTTGTACCGGATGACGTACTGGGCAGCCGTATCCGGTATTTCCTGCGAGTCCGCGGAAAGTCCCGTCATCCCGCAGAAAAGGCCGCACAGAATTGCCGAGCACAAGAACAGCGGCAGATAGTATCTGCGCATCCGCCAAAGTCCGAGGGCTGCCAGCCGCAGCGGCTGGTTCTTTCCCGTCACGTTATAGGATCTCCTCGGTGAAACGACGTAATCCTCCACGCCCTGGGAGGCAAGGAGAACGACGCAGGGTTTCCTGATCATCGTCCCGACCTGGATGCCGATGCACAGCACCGTAACGGCAATCTCCAGGCCCAGCGCCGCGAAAAAGGTCCACGCGGACCATGAGCAGCCGGCCCCTCCGGCGTGGTAGATCAGACTGCATACCAATCCTGCCAGAAGCCAGGAAACGGGCAGTGACACGAGCGCGATCAGAAGGACGTCAAGACTTAAGATGAATCTCATGCGTCTCGTGTCCGCGCCGAACGTGATGAAAAGTCCGTACACATACCGGTTCCTTTCGAGGTTGGCGGAAAAGATCCTCCACATGACAAGAAACGAGGAGACAGCCCATGCAGACAAGGCCAGCAGGCATAGCGCGCGCTGCTGGCCGAGTTCCATCCGGATGAAGGTGCTTTGATCCGATACGCCGGAACCGCCGCTCATGACCTGTTCAAGCATGCCTGCGGCAGCTGCCGCGTTGTTGGCGTGCACCAGAAGAATCGAGCACAGGATCAGTTCCTGGATCAGGAACACGATCAGAATGGAGATGTATATTCTTTTGTTGGCCAGAACGTTCTGGACGGACGGCTTCAGCATCGTCCGCCAGATCTTTCTGGTCTTTTCGTACAGGTCGGAAACCATGTTGCTGTCTTGCGGGCGGGTCGGAGCGGACTGTCCAGATTATTCCAGGATATTGGAAGTGATAAAATCGACGCCGATGTCGACCAGCCTTTCGGCCTCCTTGGCCGTATCCACGGTCCAGCAGTTGACTTTGATGCCGCGGTCATGCGCTTTGCGGATCAGTTCCTCGTACGCACCCATGTAATGTATGTCCAGATCCAGGTGGTACTGCGCGAGCAGGTCGAGCCCCGCCTCGTCGATCGCCGGGGTCAGGAACTGCGCCGGCTGCTCGGGCAGCAGGGTGCGGATGTCGAACATATTTTCCCTGTCGAATGAAATGAAAATGATCGAAGCCAGATAATCCAGGCCCTGAATGATCCGGATGATCTCTTTGATGCCCTCGGTCGGGATCCTGTTCTTCAGCTCGAGCACGCCTACTTTCTCATACTTCTTGCAAATGCTTACGTATTCCGCAAGGCTGGGGATGCGCAGATCGGTCCTGCCGCGGACGCCGTCCGTGTCTGTCAGCTGGAGTTCCCGCAGCGTCTGGAAGGTACTCTTCTCGATCTCGAGATTGTCGATGCCGACGCGGGCCGTATTGTCGTCGTGGATGATCACGAACTGGTTGTCCGCCGTCATATGGACGTCCGTTTCGATACCGAAATAGGACCGGTTGCCAGCCGCGACGAACGCCGAGCAGGTGTTCTCCTTCTCGATGCCGCTGACGCCTCTGTGCGCGATGACTTTGACATGCTGTCTGTTGAATTTGATTGTATCCATTATCTTCTCGCGGGTGATGGGATCACCCTGCCTCCTAAAAGAATTCGATACAGGACCCGGCCGGGGCCCAGCCTCGGATCACTGATCCTGGCTCTGATCCTGGGTCTGTTCCTGAGGCGCCGGCTTTGCCGGAGCCTTTCCGCAGTATTCCAGCACCAGTCTGACCATCAGGTCGTTCAGCTTTTCGACCTCATAATCCCCGACCGACGGCTCCAGATGGCTGTATCCGTATCCGCTGTCGTCCGTCAGGAACGTGTATGTGCCGCCGGTAAGAATGGCGAACGTGCGGAGCATGATCTCCGTGGAACTGTCCACGCCGCTTGCGGCCACAGGGATGATCCTGATACCTGCCGCAGACGCGGCCGAGACAGAACTCATAAGACTTTCGCAGACGCCTTTCTGATCCTGGTGAGCGGGAGCGTCCAGTACGAAGAACATGATCTTGACGCTTCCCTGCCGCCAACTGTGGTTGGATACGGCGTCTTCAAGCGCCTTGTGAACGGCTTCCGGATAATCTCCGCCGCCGTCCGCGTATTCTTTGGCCAGCTGGCTCATGGCAGCCTCCACCGTTGTGAAATCATAGGATCTGACGACGTATTCGTCGCCGTCGTCCCTGTAGAAGTTCACGCTGATCTTAAGGCTGACGCCTATTTCGCTGTTGATGCGCTTCAGGACCGATTCCAGTTCCTTCTGGATATATGTCAGTTCGTCGCTCATGGAACCTGTCGTGTCGACCATCAGCAAAAGATCGAGTTCGAGCTGCGGTGATGCGAGTCCCGTCTGGACGGTGATCGAATCGCTTCCGTCCCATTCCTGTTTCTGCCCGTTCACAAGGACTGACAAGCCTTCCTTCGTCTGTGCCGTTTTTCCGTCAAGGTTGTAGAACAGGTAGGCGCGTCCCTTGTGATCCGTTACGGATGCCCAGACCGTCTGTCCCTGTTCGTCCGCCAGTTCGACCTTTACGTTGCGGACAGGCTCCCCGCCGTTAAGGACTGTCACGCAGATCCTGTCTCTCGCGATGATTTTCCAGCCTTCGGCCAAAGCGTAAATTTCGTTTTTCAAAAGATGTTTGGACCAGAAATCCCAGTTCAGAAGATCGCTCCACTCGCCAGCGGTCAGCGTGCCGGACTGGAAATCGTTTTCGGGCGGTTCTTCCCCGCCGCCGACATCCACGTCACCCAAGTACGCTTCTCCGCCCATGCCTTCGCCGTCCATCACCTCTCCGCTCCACATTTCAGGGCCGCCTTCGGATTTGGAACCCGAAATACTGGCTGCATCGTCTCTTGCGGAAGGTTTGAATGAGGGGGCTCCGCCTTCAGGCGCCAGCCCGGAGCATGCGGCCTGGACAAGGCACGCGACGACCAGCAGAAGCGCCACGGCCGTGATTTTCAGAATTTTCAAAGTGCTTGTTTTCATGTCAAAAGACCTCCTGTCTTTTTTTGCGTTCACCTATACAGACGCAAAAATGATCGGAAAGTTTCCTCCTTATCTGAAAACTGTGCCGTTTTTGAAATAGACCTCGTCCCGCATGATGGTGTGGGTCTCGGCCGCCGGGTCTTCCGGCCCGAGTTCGAATTGCTCGCGCAATGCGCCCAGCAGCAGTTCCGGATTGAGGTAATCGTTCTCGGAAGCGGACAGACGCAGACGGAACACAAGCTGCTTATCCTCCCGGGACAGGCTGATCCGCCCGATCAGCGGCACGATGTCGAAGGTCTTGGGACCCGACTTGCTTTTCTTCGTGACAAGGACGGGAGACGTCTGAAGGAATGAGACGATCTGCTCCTCCCCGACCGTGTCCAGTCCGGGCCAGACGCATCTGACCGTATAGTCGGCCCAGCCGATCTCCGTGAATTTCGTTTCCGGGACATAAACGTCCCTCACTTCCATATCGGCTGTCAGCTGCCTGTTGAGAAGATCTTTCGTCTCTTCGCAACTGATCTGTCTGGCGATCTTCAGATCAAGGAATTCGCATACCGATTCCGCGCCGACGGAAAGCGGCAGTGCGAAAATGACTTTCGGATGGGGATTGAACCCCTCGGTATACCACATGGGTATGCCCGCGCGGCTGAGCACGCGCATGATAGTCCTTTGTAAATCCAAATGCGATATATACTGTGCATCGTTACGTTTACAGAACAGGACGCGGTAGATCACAGGCTCGTTCAGCAACGGTCTCTGCATCGGATCGTTCTCTTTCAGGATCTGGCTTTGGGGCAGCATGACCGGACACCTCCCAGTTTGTTCGCGCCGCAGCCGGAGCACTGCTGCCGGCAATTGGGCGTAGTCTTCTGCGCATAAGCCTTTTCGCGCTCGCGCAAAAGGAACGCCTTGGACACCCCGCAGTCTATCACGTCCCAGGGGAGGACCTCGTCCGTTCCCCATCTGCGGCAGGCGTAGAAATCGGGATCGATGCCCGCCTCGCGGAAGACGGAGATCCATCTGTCGTAGTCGAAATGCTCGCTCCATGCGTCGAAGCGGAATCCCTTTTTCTGGGCCAGTTCCAGCGCGCGGCCGATACGCCTGTCTCCCCGCGCAAGGACTGCTTCGATCCGGCAGATCTGCGCCTCGTGATGCTCGTATCTGATCTTCGGGTCATGCACCAGCTGCCCGATGTAGTCCTGCTTGTCCCGCATGGTCTGCAGCGAATCCTGCGGTTCCCACTGGAACGGCGTGAACGGTTTCGGGATAAACGGGGAAACGCTGATCGTGACTTTCGGCGGTTTCCCTTTCGGCCTGTCCGGCGTCGCGTAGAACAGATCAAGGACCCTGGACGCCAGCGCGGGAATGCCTGCCAGGTCTTCCTGTGTCTCCGTGGGGAGTCCCTGCATGAAATACAGCTTCACCTGGCTCTTGCCGCCGGTGAACGCGACGTTCATCGCCCGCATCAGCTCTTCCTCGGTCACGTTCTTGTTGATCACGTCGCGCAGCCGCTGCGTGCCGGCCTCCATCGCGAAAGTCAGGGAGGAGGTCCTCACCGACACGATCTTTTCCATCAGTTCCTTCGTAAAGGAATCCACGCGAAGGGACGGGAGCGACAGACTGATCTTCCGCTCGTTCGTCCAGCTCATCAGCTGGTCCGTCAGCTCGTCCAGCTGCGAATAGTCGTCGATGGCAAGAGAGGTCAGCGAGATCTCGTCGTATCCCGTGGAATCGTAAAGGCATTTTGCCTGCCTGTCAAGACATTCCGGCGTCTTCTCGCGCACGGGACGGTAGATGATCCCCGCCTGGCAGAACCGGCAACCGCGGATGCACCCGCGGAACACCTCCAGCATAATCCTGTCGTGTACCGTCTCGATGTACGGCATCACAACGTGCTCCGGGAAATAGGCGGTATCCATATCTTCCACGATCTGCTTGCGGACGCTTTTGGGGATGTCGTCATAAAGCGGCTTGTAGGCGGCGATGGTCCCGTCCGCGTTATAGCTCACCTCATAGAGCGAGGGGACGTAAACGCCCTGTATGGTCGCCGCGGCCTCGTGAAGGAAAGCTTTTCTCGTGTATCTGCCTTCCTCTTTCATTTCGATGTACAGATGGACGATGGAGGGGAGCATCTCCTCTCCCTCGCCGATGTTGAACAGGTCGAAAAAGTCCGCTACGGGTTCTGGGTTGTACGCACAGGGCCCGCCGCCGATGACCAGCGGATCGTCCTCGGATCTGTCGCACGCAAAGTGCGGGATCCCTGAAAGGTCGATGCAGTTCAAAACGTTCGTATAGCTCATCTCGTACTGCAGCGTGATCCCGAGGAAATCGAAATCCCTGACCGGGTCCTTCGATTCATGCGCCGTCAGCGGCAGCCCCAGCTGCCGCATCTTGTCCTCCATGTCGACCCACGGCGCGTAGACACGCTCGCACCAGATGTCGTCGAACCTGTTGAGCGCACCGTAGAGGATCCTGACGCCGAGGTTGGACATGCCGATCTCGTACGTGTCCGGGAACAGGAAAGCGAACCTGGCTTTCACCCGGTCCTTGTCCTTGATGATCTGGCCGTATTCCCCGCCGGAGTACCTTCCCGGCTTATCGACGCTTTTTAGAAGCGTATTTCTGTTTATTGCCTGTTTTTCTGTTTCGCTCATTTTCGATCTTTGCCTTTTTGCCGTTGTTTTTCCCTGCCTTCGACTTTGCGCCGCGCTTGTCCCTGTCCTTTTGCTTGGCGGGCGGTTCTTCCTTCGGCTCGTCAGGCGTCTTCAGAAGGACTGACGTGCGCGGGAGATCCGGCGCATTCTCCTTGAACAGGTAGAGCTTGTTCAGAACGAACACGGGAGACATCCAGATGATCTGGAACAGGATGATCAGGGCCGTCGAATAGTCTCCGAGGAAATCGAACAGCGACAGGCTCAGTCCCAGCAGTGCGCCGAGGGCCATGGAGATCCACCGGGCGTACCCGCCGATCCGTTTGATATGCTCCAGCGCGTTGCAGGCAACGAGCGCCTTGGAAATGTTGCTCGGGTTCCCGCAGGAGACAAGACATGCGGAGGACTGCTCGTCATCCGGGATCTCCTGGTACATTTTATGTTTCATGACCAGCATCGGCATGGCGCGCGGGCCGAAACAGTTCTCGACGAATCCCGCACTGAGATTCGGGTCGTAGCTGAGAATCCCGGCGTGCAGTCCGAACAGTTCCATGCCGTCCGCCGGATTCATGAATCCCTGCTTCACGCCGTATTCGACTTCCAGGATCAGCTTCAGTTTCCAGTCGAACAGGATATATAAAAGACCTGTGTCGTATCTTGCCCTTCTCAGCCGCTCGTCGAATTCGTTCGGGATGCTGATATCCTTGAGTTTTCTGAGCGCTTTCGCCGTGCCGACCACGATGGTGGTCTTCCCGACGATCTCTGCCTGGATGCTGTTCGAACCGACGTTGACGATCCTGCACGGCTCGGGACTGGACGGGACTCTGGAGCGGTCCATCATATGAGCCAACGCGCCGCCAAGGGTGTCGAACACCTTGCGGAGCCTGCTCATGGCAAGCGTCACGTCAAAATCCTTGTCCATCCGGATCTCCGTGCAGCTCCTGGCCGCCAGGACCTGATTGTCCTCAAACAGCAAAAGCGACTTCCCGGCGTATTTTGCCGGAGAATTCCGCCCGATGATCGTGCTGTCCGCTTTGGCAAGCTCATATTCGGCCCGGAACCACGGGAAAGCCTGGTACAGAACGGTCGAGATCGGCGTCGCGCAGAGCATCGTCAGGATCACGCAGTTCAACCCGTCGTACAGGGTGCCGCCCATGGCCACCCGCACGATGCCGACCATGATGCAGACAAGGATCAGGACCGGAATCATATAAAGCAGCGTCGAGTCATAGTTTTCGGATTCGTGGAACCTGCTTCTGAAGTTCCTGACGAACACGGCAGGCCGCACGCGGAAACGCTGACGCGTCTTCCCGTTCTCGGACACCGGTTCGGATCCGGATAACTGCTCGCTGCACGGCTCGGCGATGAATTTCTGGCGGTCGTTCGCCAGGACGCTGAACGAGTTGATTTCGCATTTCAGGTTCATCAGGTCCCTGATTGTCAGGAGCAGGACGCTGATGGCCGCTATCGTATTGATCTGCAGAACGATCACGCCTTCGGGTGCGAAAAGCATCCCGATATCATAGATGGCCGTCACGAAAAGCACAAGGACTGTCAGCGACGGGGTGGACGGCCGCAGCCTGAATATCTGTTTGAATCCTTTCAGAAGCGTTCTGCCGGAAAGAAGGGTCAGGATCGCGATGACCTGCAGCCCTGCTATCGCGAACAGGGCGGGATTGAGATCCCTGTCGAACACCCAGATCTTGGATATGCCGAACAGGCTGAGAGATTCATAGGCCAGCAGCACAAGCGTCAGCACGATCGTCCCGACCAGACGGATGATGCCGTTCAGATAGTATTTATGGTATCGCCGCTTGAAATCTGTTTCCTGACTGCGGCTGACGTACTCCTCTTTTCTGTACTGTTCCGTGACCGGAGGCCATGTGGCGGGGTCGAACTGTCCGCCCTTTTTCAGTTCCTCGACGATCTTCTGACCGTGCATGGCAGCCAGTTCATTCTCATACCCCAGATCCATCATCAGCTCCATGTCCTCCTGGGACAGGTCCTTCGTCTTGGGGTGTACGCGCGTCTGGCTGAGGAGCGCTTCGGAGATCTGCCCCTTCACACGGTTCGCGCGGTTTGATTTGTCTTTTTGAGGATCAGGCAAAGGCTTTGTCTTTTCCGCTTTTTTAGCGGCTTCTGCGGAGATCATTTCCCACCCCTGCAGGTAGTCTTCCTGTTCCTCGTCTTCCTTGGGCTTGAAAAATTCGGAGTCTTCCGCCTTGATGGGAAGGATGAACCCGACATATTCCAGTTCCTCGTCGTCGAACGTGATCGACAGCTGCGTATCCTCATCGTCCGGCCAGTATTCCTCATCTGTCGCGGATGACATGAACCCTTCGTCACCGGCAGTTTCTTCGATCTCTTCCTCTTCGATCGGTCCGGACATGAATCCGTCATCCTGCTTCAGCTGTGACATTTCCCGGGCGGGAACGGCCGTATCCGCAGCGGCAGATACTTCTTCTGATTCTTTTTCTGCCTTTTCGGGTGCTTCTTCCGGTTCCTCTTCGGGCGTCTCTTCTGCCGACTCCGCAGGTTCTTCTTCAGCTTCTTCCTCGAGTTCTTTCTCGGGCTCTTCATCGGGCTCTTCTTCAGCCCCGTCTTTTATATCTGTTTCTTCGGGATCAGATATCTGATCTTCCTCTGGCGGGATCTCAGGCTCCGGCTCATCAGCGCTTTTCTCTTCCTGCTCAGCTGCGGCATCCTGTTCCTCTTCATCCGCATAAGACTCGGCAACGGTATGGGTACCGTCTTCCTCAGGTTCTTCTTCGGATCCCTCGACGGATTCTTCTACCGGTTCCTCCTCGGATTCTTCTACCGGTTCCTCTTCGGGTCCTTCTACCGGTTCCTCTTCGGGTCCTTCTACCGGTTCCTCTTCGGATTCTTCTACCGGTTCCTCTTCGGGTTCTTCCGTCTCTTCAACGGGCGTCTCTTCAACGGAAACCTCTTCATCTTCTTTCACGGGTTCGTCCGGCTTCTTTGCATCAGCCTGCTCCGCTTTCAGATCTTCTTCCGTGCTCTCTTCTTCCAGTTCAAAATCGGCGGCGGTATAGGTTTCTTTCTTTTCCGGCTCGCCCTTGGCGCCTGTCCCGCTTTCCTCATCCATTTTTCCGAGAAGGGAGGCAAGATAGTTGTCAAATGCCTGGTCGACCTTGCTTTCTTTTTCCTTGTCTTCTTTCTGCTGCCCGTTCGGACGGCTGAAGGAGGCCTTCAGCTGGTTCAGCATATCGATGGTTTCCTGTCTCTGGCTTTTTTTGCTCTGGTGCTTGGCCATTTGAACCCGGCCTCCTTTCGCAAGAATAATCAGTACCGATCAGTCTGAATGGTGCTGCCGCGCCGCTTCCGCCAGCAGTATGGCTGCAGCCGCGGAAACGTTGAATGAATTGACATGCCCGTACATCGGGATGGAAACGATCCTGTCGCTGCTCTTCTTCAGGATATCCGAAACGCCGTTCCCTTCGCTTCCGAGTATGATCGCGCAGGGGCCGCGGAAATCCACTTTCCTGTAGTCCTCCCCGCCGGCTTCCGCCGCGAACACCCAAACGCCCTTCTCTTTCAGTTCGCGCACTGTGTTGGCCAGATTGGCGACTTTCGCGACGGCAAGATGCTCGATGGCTCCGGCTGAAGCCTTCGTAACGAGCGGCGTGAGTCCTGCCGATCGTCTCTTGGGTATGATCAGCCCGTGGGCGCCGCATGCTTCCGCGCTTCTGATGACCGCGCCGAGATTGTACGGATCCGTCAGCCCGTCCGCCAGGATCAAAAAAGGCGGCTCTCCGCGTTCTGCGGCGATTTGGAGGATGTCCTCGACGGAGCAGTATTCTTTTTCCGCGGCCATCGCCACGATCCCCTGGTGCGGGGCGAAACCGGATATCTCGTCCAGTTTGGCCTTGTCAACTTCTATGACGGGTATCTTCCGCTCGATCGCTTCGGCGACAAGGACCACGATGGATCCCTCGCGGTCTCCCCGTTTGACGAGGATCTTGTCGACAGACCTACCGGACTTCAGCAGTTCCCTGACGGCGTTCCTTCCGATGACGGCTCCGCTGCCGCACTCTTCTTCGGACGGCAGATCCGCTTCCCGGGCCTGCGGTCTTCTTGCGGCGTTTTCCCTGCGGAACTCTCCGCCCTTGTTTCCCTGCCGGCCATAACCGGACGGTCTTTTCTTTTCTTTATCGAAACTCATGTTGCTCACAGCCTCCGTGTCCGTTCCTGGGACAGATTGATGACGCCCTCCGTCATCGTGGACAGTTTTTCAAGCGCCTTCCCAGTACCCAGCGCGACGCAGGACACCGCCTGGTCCGCCACGTACGTCTTGATGCCGGTCACCCGCTCGATCAGCCTGTCCAGCCCGCGCAGAAGACTTCCGCCGCCGGTCATGACGATGCCGTTGCGCAGGATATCCCCGATCAGCTCGGGCGGCGTCCGTTCGATGACGTTGCAGACTGCGTCCAGGATCTTCTTCAGCGGATCGGTGAACGCGGCGAGCATTTCTTTGGAACTCAGCGTAACGGTCTGGGGAAGTCCCTGGTCGAGGCTCCGCCCCTTCACTTCCGTCACCAGTTCCTTATCCAACGTATAGACGGCCCCGATCCGGATCTTCACCTCTTCGGCGATCTTTTCGCCGATCATCACGCCGTATTGTCTGCGGACGTAGTGTACCAGCGCCGTATCGAATTCGTTGCCCGCCGTCTTGATCGACTCGGACACGACGACGCCGCCCATGGAGATGACCGCGATGTCCGTCGTTCCGCCGCCGATGTCTATGACCATGTTACCGACCGGTTTCATGATGTTCAGGTTGGCCCCCAGCGCGGCCGCGACCGGTTCCTCGATCAGGTAGACCTTGTCCGCGCCTGCGTGCTTGGCCGCGTCGATGACGGCGCGCTCCTCCACTTCCGTCACGCCGGACGGAACGCAGATCATGACGCGCGGCGGGAAGAACAGATTTCCGCAGGCCTTGTTCATGAAATAGTGCAGCATCTTCAGCGTCACTTCGTACTGGCTGATGACGCCGTCCCGCAATGGTCTGATCGCGCTGATATGTCCGGGCGTCCTGCCCAGCATATCCTTTGCTTCCGAACCGATCCGGAGGATCTCCCCGGTCGTCGTGTCCATCGCCACGACCGACGGTTCCGTCAGGACGATCCCCTTGTCCTGCTCATAGATGAGGACCGTGCAGGTGCCGAGGTCGACACCGATGTTTTTGCCCATGCGAATGGAGCCGGCGCCGCTGAACAGGCGCTTGATAAAATCCAGGATCTTTTGCAGCAGTTTCATACCGGTCCCCCTTTCGCACAATACTTCAAGTTATTATACAATAAAATTTCTTGAAAATCAATCATGCATTTCTCAAAGGCTGGGGAATCGGGTAGGAGGGGGCGACTAACCCCCGTCCTCCCACACCACCGTGCGTACCGTTCGGTACTCGGCGGTTCGGTCTGTTCCAACCTTTGATGTTTCCGTTCTCTTGTGCTAATCCCTTTTGGCATCTACTCTCGGCTTCCAGCCTACCCTCAACCACAAATCCCGTCACGGGCAACTGATTTCAATCACACAAGATTCCCTTTAACTATCAGTTGTTGCTGACCGTCTGCCCCTTCCCTCAGTGATTGTTAATCATTTCTTCGG
>JAFSSK010000074.1 GCA_017451045.1 Clostridia bacterium | reverse complement strand
GTTCTTCTCGGGCCTTGAACGCAGTCTTGTCTCCTCCGGATACAACAAAAGGGTAGACGAGTGCAAAGAAGCGGCCCGGCAGTTGCTGGGGTTTGCGGGACTGCCTCGAAAGGATGTTTCACAGACGCTTTTAAGCGACGTCCCTTATGAAGTGTTCCAGACTTATAAAAGCAAACTGCCCCAAAATCTTGCCCTGCGCGCGGAACACTGGTTCGGCGAATGCGAAAGGGTCACAAAAGGGATCGAAGCATGGGAGAACGGGGATATCGAGTCTTTCGGGGAACTGGTGTTCGAAAGCGGTTATTCCTCCATTCATAATTACGAGGCCGGTTCTCCGGAGCTGATCAGGCTGTATGAGATCATGCAAGAGACAGACGGCATATACGGCGGAAGGTTTTCCGGCGCCGGATTCAAAGGTTGCTGCTTCGCCCTGATAGATCCCGAAAAGAAGGACACTATCTTAGAGAGGGTGAGAAGCGAATACCTTACCGCTTTCCCGGACCTCAAGGATAAGTATTCGGCCTGCATATGCCATCCCGCGGACGGCGTCGGGAACGAAGAACCTTAAACCCTGCAATTTGAAAACAAAAGGAGACGATCGATATGCTTAACGGAATCAGCAAGATCTTAACCGGAGATATGCTTAAAGTCATAAGCGATATGGGGCACGGAGACGTTCTGATCCTTGCGGACGCAAATTTCCCCGGGGACACGATCGCCAAGTACACCACACACGGTCGTCTTATCCGCTGTCCCGGTGTCAGCGTATCGGACGTATATGAGGCAATCTCGGACCTGTTTCCTCTTGACGTTGCTTATTCGGAGTACCCCATTGCCGTGATGGAACTCACGAACGAAGACAAAGCCAGAAAAATGCCGGAACCCGCTACCTGGTATGATTATGAAATGATTCTGCAAAGAAAATATAAGAATACACACCTGCACAAGATCGAGCGGTTCTCGTTCTATGAAGCGGCTAAAAAAGCCTATGCCGTGATCCAGACCGGTGAGGAGAGACAGTACGGGAATCTTTTGCTGGTCAAAGGATGCGTGCTGTAAAGATAAAGCGCAGAACGGGGAAGGATCATGTAAAAGCTGAGCGGCTATGGCGGCTCTTTTCCCCCTGGCCTTATGCGTTCTTTTGTGATTTTCCTTGACACACTCTCTAATACCCCTTATAATAATAAATGAAGCAGAATGCTGCAAATAGATGTAAAGGAGTTTTGATCCTATGGCAGACGAAGAAAAGAAAGTCAACGAAGAAGCCGAAGGCGGCGAAGCTAAGGAAGGCAAGAAGGAGAGCAAGATCTCCAGTTTCTTCAAGAAGACGAAAGAGAACTTCAACGCGTCCGTTCTGGAAGGCAAGATCGAAACGGCTTTCAATAAGGCAAATATCGAATACGCCATCTATACTCAGGGCAAGATGTTCCCGGAGCGCGTAAGCGGATTCCTCACGGACGGCAACAAGCTCACGGTGTTCGGCGAAGTGGAAGTTGAAAACTACGCCGTCATCATCTCAGACAAGACGGAAGTCGCGTACTACGCAGTAGGCACCGCTCCCGCAACCGTTTCGGCTCAGGTCGAGGGCGAGACGTACGAGCGTCCCGGCACCACCATCACGCTGGACGAGAACGTCGAGGAAGTGAACGTCGTCAAGGCGGGAGACAGATATTTCCTGTACAAAGGCGAACCCAAGAAAAAGAAATAATGAGGCAAAGGCCGGAAGGTCCAAGCCTTGAAACACGGAAACAGCGCGCGTCTTAGGACCGCGCTGCTTCTGCTTTTCACGTGGCACACGCGGATCGAACGTTCAAAAGGGCAGTCCAAAATCGGCTTTTGAAATGCGGCCGAAAATACCGGCCGAAATACCGTCAGAAAGACGTTTGAAACGGCATATTTTCCCTTGACTTTTCTCCCTGGGAAAAGTACAATGGAAATGTGCAGACTGACCGTAAAAACGGACAGGAAAGACATATATTCCGGACAGCCAGGAACACAATTTCCGGACAACACCGTGCGAATGTCAATCGGGAGTGCCAATGAATACTTGAGCCGTTTGCTAACGAATATCTGAGCCACCTGTGCAATCCAATATCACACCTATAGAACGCCGGCATTTGCGGCGTAAGGAGGAGTCCTTTATGAATATCCAGCCTATCGCAGAATTCCACCTGGGAGGCCCGTCGTGGTACACCCACGCGGCCTTCGTAAATCTTGGGGACCGGGAAGCCCTCGTCGTATCCTATACGGACGGCTGCGTGGACCCCGGCGAGGAACTGTTCAACGTCGAGTCCGTGCGCCCCATGCACCTGGCCCTGTTCGAACTGGACGGCACCAAGATCTGGGACAAGACTATGCCGAACGGCGTGCTCAACGGCATCTGGTGGTTCCCGGTGGTCCCGGCGGACCTGGACGGAGACGGCGTGGAGGAACTGTACCTGATCAAAAACCATAAAGGCCGTATCTTCTCCTTGAATCACAGAGTGCTGGAGCGCTGGGACGCCTACACCGGCGAGTGCACAGGCTCCTGGCCCTGGCCTGTGCCCAACCGCATGGAGAACATGTCCTGGTGCTACCGCTGGTATCTCGTGTCCGGGTACGTGCACGGAAAGCAGGTCCTGGTCACATCCCAAGGCACGTACGGCAGCATGCACCTGCAGTGCTGGGACGGGGACATGCACAAGCGCTGGGAACTCGCCATCGGCGAACATGACCCCGGCCCGCGCGCCTCGCACGTAACGCCCGTCCTGGACTTCAATGGGGACGGCGTGGACGAACTGTTCTGGGGAGAACGCGTCATCTCGCTGGACACCGGCAAGATACTCATGTGCTATGCGCCGGAATACAACGGCCACAGTGACGCTATCGTGCCCTTCGTGGACTATAAGACGAAACACTGGTACTTATATACCAACCGGGAAGGCGGGGACGCCCCCGGCACCTTCCGCATCAACACCTACGACCTGCAGACCGGAAAACTTGTCTGGGGCCGCATCCCGGACACGGGACACATCCACAAAGGCTGGGTGGCAACGCTTCTGGACGGCCACCGCCGCATCGCCATGGCCCAGTCCCAGCATACCAACCTCAACAACCCCGGCCTTCAGGACGACCTGGACGGATACTACTTCTACGACGCCATAACAGGCAAGGACATAGACTACCATACACCCATCGAGGCCTATCACCTCATGCCCGTGGACATCAACGGAGACGGATACCATGAGCTCGTTGCCTACGACTGCCCGCAGGACGGGACCGTATGGGACAGACACGGCAACAAGATCGGATACGTGGGACGCGGGGCGATTTTGTCCGGCAAGCTTCTGCCCGGATACGCCGGCGAGCAGCTGATGGTAAGGAAGGAAGGAGACAACTCCGCCCTTCAGATCATGGCGGACCTGGACGCCGTCGACGGGGACATTATCAAATACCGGTACAGTCATCCGTTCTTAGACTTCATGCAGCGCAAGATGACGGCCACGGGATACAACAGCTACGCCGCGCCCAGCATTTAAAACGAGCATTTAAAATGGAAGAAACATACAAAAAAAGATTCACGGCAAAAAGGGCGCTGGCCCGCGTGTTCCAAAAGAAGAAGTATTGGAACGCCAGGTTCGACATAGACGCGCCTTTTGCGCCTGTAATGCCCGAAACGACCTTCCTTGAAAGAGAGAAGGACAAGGATTTCGTCATCCTCAACCTCACGGACCCGCATTTCGCCGATTACGACTACCGCTGGCATACGGCAACGCACGTCGAGAAGGTTGCCAAGGAGCTGGTGGAGGAAGTGAAGCCGGACCTGATCACCGTCACCGGGGACATGGTCTGCTCGGGCCACGACTACTTCGGCCTTTTGCGCTTCATCGACCTGATGGAGTCCTTCTCCACGCCCTGGGCGCCGGTGTTCGGCAACCACGACGACGAAGGCAACTGCTCCCAACCCTATCTGGCGCAACAGATGTCCTCCGCGCCGCACTGCCTCTTAAAGCCCGGAGACCCCGCGTACGGCGTGGGGAACTATCCGCTTTGCGTCCGGTGCGACGGCGAGAACGAATTTCTCATCTTCATGATGGACAGCCACCACGGCCAGATGAGCGAACAACAGGCTTTATGGGCCGCGGGGGAAGCCGAAAAGGTGAAAGCCTTACATACGGCCTTCTTCATGCACATCCCCACGCCCGAGTTCGAGATTGTATACAAGGAAGCGTACGACCCCGAGATCAATAAATGGGCGGACGGATACGGGGCCAAAGGAGAAAACCTTGAGCCCATCTGCTGCTCCCACGATTTCTCCGGCAGGCCGAACGGGGAAAAGGTGTGGGCGATACTCAAATCGATCCCGGGCTTTACGCATATCTTCTGCGGGCACGACCACCTCAACAACTGGACGGCACTGTACGACGGCATACGCCTTACGTACACGATGAAGATCGGCGCGGGTTCCGGCTGGCGCCCGTGGCTGGACGGGGGAACGGTGATAAGGACCAACCAAGACGGCGTCCGTACCATCACCCAGCTGCAGTGGACAAAGGACGGCATCAAGCCCGTCTGGTGAACTTAGCAGGAAACCTGCCGTGGGACTCACCGAGTAAACTAGCAAGGAAACTAGCGGGAGACCCGCCAAGGAAACTGGCGATGAGACTGGCAAAGAAACCAGCGGGGGACCTAGCAATGGAACCAGCTGGGATCCCGCCAAAAAAGAACAGTTTTTGATCCGGAATAGTAC
>JAFSSK010000073.1 GCA_017451045.1 Clostridia bacterium | reverse complement strand
GAAGTCTATTTTGAAAAAGAGAACATTTACAGCCTCGACGGCAAAGGCGAACTGCTGCTCACGATCATGTCCAGCCTCGCCCAGGAAGAGTCCAGGTCCATTTCGGAAAACGTGACCTGGGGGCAACGAAAGCGCTTCTCGGACGGCAAGGTCAGCCTGCCCTACAGACAGTTCCTCGGCTATGAGCGGGGCGAGAAGAAAGACGATCCCCCGGTCATCAACCCGGAGCAGGCAGTCATCGTAAGGCGCATTTATCGGATGTTCATGCAGGGAGCGACGGTCGGGACCATTGCCCGCCAGCTGACCGCTGACGGCGTACCCACTCCCTCCGGGAAAACGGTCTGGAGCGCGTCCACGATCCACAGCATTCTTACGAACGAGAAGTACCGCGGAGCCGCGCTGCTCCAGAAGTGCTTCACGACAGATTTTCTAACGAAAAAGCAAAAGAAAAACGAGGGCGAGGTCCCTCAGTACTACATCGAAAACAGCCACGAAGCGATTATCGACCCGCCGGAATGGGTGGCGGTCCAGCAGGAGATCGCCCGAAGGAAAGCCATAGGAAGATCCTACAGCGGAGTCAGCCCGTTCGGCGCGAAGATCCGGTGCGGCGACTGCGGCGCCTGGTACGGCTCGAAGGTCTGGCACTCCACAGACAAGTACCGCACCGTCATCTGGCAGTGCAACAGCAAATTCGCCAGGGGGAAGGAACGCTGCCGGACGCCCCATCTCCGGGAGGAGGACATCCAGCGCAGGTTCATTTCAGCCTACAACAGTATGATCAGCGACAAGGCTCCGTACCTGCTTGCCTGCGAAACGGCGAAAGCAGTCCTTACCGACACGGCGGCGATAGACGCAGAGATGGATGAACTGCTCCGGGAGATGGAAGTGGTCGCGGGTCTGACAAAGAAATGCATCGAGGAGAACTCCTCGACGGCGCAGGATCAGGCGGAATACACGGCACGGTATAATGGGTACGTTGACCGCTACGAAAAGGCGAAGAAACGGTATGACGAACTGGCCGCCCTCCGTGAGGAGAGACTGACAAAAGCCGACGTTATCGGCCGTTTCATGGAGACCCTTTCGGAAAGAGAGGAACTGCTAACGGAATTTGACAGGCTTCTGTGGCTCACCGTTGTGGAATACGCGACGGTCGGCAGGGACGGGACGGTCACGTTCCGCTTCTATGACGGAACAGAGATAACGAGCTGAATCAAGATTGCAAGGAGGCAGGATTCCGGGATGTCGGTTTTTCCTGCCTCCTTACATGTGCGCGGGAACCGGCCACAACCGAAAACCGCGCCGCGACAGGGGTTTTGAGCCTTCGCCTCTCTGATCCAAGATTGCAAACCGCGACGGGATTTCAATCTTAAAATACAGCAACACTGCAAAACGGTTACTGTCCGTAACCCTAAAGGAGACAGTTTTCCGTTAAACTGTAAGTGTGCATAGAGAGGTGGTGCACTCATGGTCCCGAATTTTGCAAAAAGGCTCAAGGAGCTGCGTCTCAGATACGGCCTGGGGCAGGCGCAGGTCGCAAAGATGGCGGACGTGACCAAAAACGCGATCTCCACGTATGAGAACGGTACACGGCAGCCTTCTTTTGAGACGCTGATTCGGCTTGCCGTCATCTACAGGGTCAGTACCGATTATCTGCTCGGAGTAACGACCAACCAGTCTCTGGATATTTCCGGGCTGACTGAGGACGACGCTGCCGCCGTAAAGCAGCTCGTCGAGATACTCTCACAGAAAAACGACCTGATACAGAAAAGATCGACACGGTGATTTGAATGGCAAATGCTGCGAATTTCCAATATGAATACTTTTCCTCTGTCACACAGCGGAAGGTCGAATGGCTGTGGTACCCTTACATCCCTTACGGAAAACTAACGATCATACAAGGCGACCCCGGAGAGGGAAAATCGACCTTTATACTGAATATCGCCGCCCTGCTGACCAAAGGAAAAGCCATGCCGGACGGTTTTCATGTGTCCGGCCCCCAGAAGGTGGTCTATCAGACGGCAGAGGACAACCTCGCCGATACGGTAAAGCCGCGCCTTCTGTCCGCTGGCGCGGACTGCGACCAGGTGGCTTACATCGTGGATGACGAATGCTCCCTCACACTTGAGGATTCCCGCATCGAGGAGGTCATCCGGCAGACCGGGGCGAGGCTGTTCATCCTCGACCCTCTCCAGGCGTACCTGTCGCAGGACTCCGATATGTTCAGCCCCGGACGGATGCGTCAGCAGCTGAAAAAACTGGCGGATATCGCCGCGAAATATCACTGTGCCGTCGTTGTGATCGGACACATGAACAAAGCAAGTGGAGAAAAGAACCTGTACCGCGGCCTTGGCAGTATCGATATCGCCGCCATCGCGCGCAGCGTTCTGATGATCTCCCGCGACAAGGGAGACCCGAATATACGCTATATGTTCCCGGTGAAGTCGAGCCTTGCCCCGGAGGGTTCCACCATCGCGTTCACCTTTGAGAAAAAGCGCGGTCTGAAATGGATCGGCGCCTGTGATGTGGGCAGGGATCAGATCGAGGACTGCTCCATCGACGAAAGCAAGTGGGCGCTGGCGATCAGGATAATCCGGGAGATGCTCGAAGAGCAGGACAGACGGAGTTCCGACGTTCTTCAAAAGCTGAAGGTCATGGGAATTTCGGAACGGACGGCGCATTCCGTGAAAAAACAGATGGGCGTCACGTCCTACAAGAAGGATAACGTATGGTTCTGGCATTTGAATGACTAACCCGGCGCAGAGGAGGATCCAGTATGCAGGAAAAAAGCGGCATGGAACAGCCGCGGCAGATAAATCAGCAGACAGACGCGGGTCAGAAGACCTTTATTCCCGCGAAACCGAAAATCAATCCGCACGAGAGGGATCGCTTCTTCCGCGTATGCGCCTACTGCCGCGTTTCCACCGACAACGACGAACAGCTTTCTTCGTTTGAACTCCAGCAGGCGCACTACAAGCAGATGATGCAGGATCACCCCAACTGGGAACTGCGGCACATATACGCGGATCAGGGCATCTCCGGCACCTCCCTCAAAAACCGGGACGAGTTCAATGAGATGATCGAAGCCTGCAAACGGGGCGAGTATGACCTCATCGTGACGAAGAGCGTCTCGCGTTTCGCCAGAAACCTGGTCGACTGCATTTCGCTGATCCGGATGCTGAAAGGTCTGACCCCGCCCGTAGGCGTTTTCTTTGAAACTGACAACCTTTATACGCTCGGCGAGAATACCGAGTTCATGCTTTCCTTCCTGGCAACGTTCGCTCAGGAGGAATCCGTCAAGAAAAGTGAAGCCATGACATGGTCCCTTCAGCAGCGGTTCAAGGACGGGAAACTCCTGACCCCGGCGCCGCTCGGCTACGACAGGCAGAGGGACGTCACAGGCCGGTATATCAAATACGCGCCTCTACTGGTGAACGAAGCCGAGGCGCGCATTGTGCGTTTCATATACGACGCCTATCTTTCCGGCTGGTCGCAGGAGAACATCGCGGCGTTTCTCAAGGATATCGGCGTACAGACGAAGACCGGGACTACCAAATGGACGTCCAGCGCCATTGGATACATTCTGACAAACGAACGCTACTGCGGCAGCGTCCTCACCTGGAAGACCTTCACCGCCGATCTGTACGAGCATAAGCACCGAAAGAACAGGCAGGACAGGGACCAGTACCTTTACCGGGATCAGCACCCCGCCATCATCAGCGTGGAGAAATTCGAGGCAGTCCAGGCGCTCATTGAAAACAGAAAACACCATGTCCACGGAACGCTGCCGTCCCTCCATGTGATCGACGAGGGCATTTTCCGCGGCTACATCCCCATAAACCATCATTGGATAAACGACGATCCGAACGTCTACTACGACATCTCCAATTCCGTCACGAAAGTCCTCAAGGTCAAGACCATCGACAAGCGCTCGTTCAGCGCCTTCGACCTCGCCGGATACCAGGTGGTACGGAATCAGTTCACGCAGGTCCGCTATGAGGGGCCGTCCATCACCATCGCCAACAACAGGATCTCGTTCAATCTGTTCTGTATGAAGAACTTCGCCGATGTAGGCTATATACAGCTTCTGCTGCATCCCGCAGAGCGGAAGATCGCCATCCGTCCCTGCGGGGAGCGCGACACCCACAGTATCCGCTGGCGGCCGGACACGACTAAACCGATCTACTCCAAGACGTTGAACTGTCAGCATTTCGGAAACGCCCTGTTCAGCATCATGGAGTGGGACCCGGAGTATATCTACCGTGTGCGGGGCACCTGGGCGAAGCGCGGTTCAGAGCAGATCATCGTCTTCAATCTTGTAAACGCCGTTCCCGCTGTTCTTATAACGCCGGAGGGCGAACAGACGAAGGCGAGTCGGCGTGTCGAAATGTGTCCGGCTGAATGGACGGACGATTTCGGCGATGAATTCTACGAGCATATTCTGGAGAACGGTTTTTACTACCTTGCCCCGGATTCCGAATGGCGGACGTCAGCCGCCAGCGTACCCGCTCCGGGAATGGAGCAGTTCACCGTGCCGAGCGCGGCGGAACTGCAGCTGACGATGGAAGACTTAACGAGAGGAACGGAGAAACAAAATGATTGAAAACCAGACTGAATTGATGTTTCAGAACGCGCAGCCCATCACCGAGGCCGACGCGGATACCGAGGTCCTTGCCGATCTCGCGGGATACCAGGTAACGAAGGCGGAGTTGTTCTCCCACACGAGGGAGCCGGCGATCACCATATGGGAATCGAGGATCAAGTTCAACATGGCCTGCCTCCGTAAATTCCCAGGCGTCACGCATATCCAGATCCTGATCCACCCGGAGCAGAAGCGGCTCATCATCCGTCCGTGCCAGCCGGAAGCGCCGGATTCCCTGCGCTGGGCGAAAGGCGGCGGCGACAAAGAACTCACGAACCGGGATCTGCTCTGCCGTCTGTTCGCCGCGAAGGTTTTCGATCTCATGGGGTGGGACAAGAAATACCGCTACAAGATGATGGGCAAGCCTGCGGTCTACAACGGCGAGGTCCTGTTCCTCTTCAAACTGACGGATTTCGAGCTTTTCGTAAACGGCGGCAAGGGCAAGGGCTCCTATCTGCCGGGCGAATGGCGCGATTATTTCGGACTCCCCGTCGAACAGCATGATGGCTCCTATAAGATCGATCTTGCGGACGGGTACATCACCACAGACAAAGCATAGGAGGTAGATGCCCATGAACATCGGCACAGACTCGATCCCGGAAATCAGTAGAGAGGGTTTCCAGGTTGTCAGCGCGGAT
>JAFSSK010000072.1 GCA_017451045.1 Clostridia bacterium | reverse complement strand
GCAGCCCAGGGAGCAGAGCTTGACGAGATCCTCGTCGGATACGTCGACCTTCACGGCGTTGCGGGCGTCGACGACCACGTGATCGGCGAAGGAGCCCTGGCCGAAGAAGCTGGAGATGTCCTCTCCGTCCTTGCTGAAGCGCTTCGTGCCGTCCTTGTAGGAGCCGTCAAAGAACAGACGGTTCAGCTCGTCGCAGGCGTAGGGCTGACCGCCGATGCAGTATTTGCAGTGTCCGCAGGAGGGGAAGCTGAGGATGACGCGGTCCCCGGGGGCCAGCGTGTCTACGCCGACGCCGACGGATTCGACGACGCCAACGCCCTCGTGGCCGAAAATGGCGGGGAAGGTAACGGGGACGACGGCGTTCAGTCCTGCGGAGTCCGTGTGGCAGACGCCGGCGGCCAGGATCTTCACGCATACCTCGGTGGCCTTGGGAGCGGCCAGCTCCACGTTTTCGATCACCATCTTGCCCGGAACGTGGGCGACAGCGGCTTTTACTTGCATGATCAGTACCTCCATGTCATAAAAGATTTTTACAGAATTGAATTGAAAAAACAGGGGCCTTTTTACCTGTCCAGTATACCGAATGCAGGCCTTTTTTTCAACCGGTATTTTCGGGAGAGAACGGACAGCGCACAGCGGCGGGAAGGACTGCCGGATCCCGGCAGACGAGAGCTGCCGTGTATCCGTCCGGAAGCCTCCAGACGCGGCCGGCCGTGCCGTCGGGGCCCTCGAAAACATCCCCTGCGGGGAGAAAGACCATGTCCCGCAGAGGGCGGTCCATGAGACCGTTCATCTTGATGAAACTCTCCTTCAGGCACCACAGGGCGGCCGGGTCCGCAGCGGCCAGCTCCTCCGGGGAGAAACAGCGGCGCAGCAGGCGGTCCGAAAGGACGCGCGGCTCCTGTACGTCGGCCCCGCAGGGGGAGTCCCCGACGGCGCACAGAACGAGCAAGCCGGAATGGCTCAGGGAAAAGAACAGATCCGGAAGCTCCGGGAAAAAGGGCTTTCCCCGGTCTGTTTTCGATATCTCAGGCAGAGGGATGCCGGCGTAGCAGGATACGGCGTCCTTCAGCAGTGAGCGTACGGCCTCGTGAGGGGAGAGATCTCCCCGCGGCCGGGCGTATATCTCCAATGCGCGCGTCTCCTTTCCGGGACGTCCGTCCCGTCCTGATTATAGCAGACGGAGGTCTGCCTGTCATCCGGAGAAAACAATGGCGGAAAGGGGGTTGACAAGAGCAATGAAATGAGTTACACTGCGCGGGTGTAAATCATTTGAGATTTACAGAGCTCGGCACACAGGAGGATGTTATGGCGGACCGGACGCTTCAGATGACCCTGCTGTACGACTTTTACGGAGAGCTTCTGACGGACAGGCAGAGGGAGCTTTTCGACCTGTACTACAACGAGGACCTGTCCCTTGCGGAGATCGCTCAGCAGTACGGGATATCCAGACAGGGTGTGCGGGCGAACCTGATGCATGCGGAAAAAACGCTGCTTCAGATGGAGGAGAAGACCGGATTCGCCGCCGGATTTGAACAGCGGCAGTCATACGCGGCGCGGGGCGGCGAGATCATCCGGACGCTGAGAGAGAGCCACGGCGATGAGAAGACGCTGGCGGCGCTCGACGAACTGGAACGGATCCTCGATGTGATGAAAGGTTGAATCCATGGCCTTTGACAGTCTTTCCGAAAAACTGAATAACGTATTCAAGAAGCTGCGCGGCAAGGGCCGCCTGAGCGAGAACGACATCAAGGAGGCGATGCGCGAAGTCCGCATCGCGCTGCTGGAGGCAGACGTCAGTTACAAGGTCGTCAAGGATTTCGTCAAAACGGTATCCGAACGCGCCGTGGGGCGTGAAGTCCTGGAAAGCCTGACGCCCGCCCAGATGGTCATCTAGATCGTCAACGAGGAACTGACGGAACTGATGGGCAGCAAGAGCACCGGGATCAACATCTCCCCGAAGCCCCCCACTGTCATCATGATGGTCGGCCTGCAGGGCGCCGGCAAGACGACGAACTGCGCCAAGCTGGCCGCCTACATGAAGAAGACCACAGGAAAGCGCCCCCTGCTCGCTGCGTGCGACGTATACCGTCCCGCCGCCATCAAGCAGCTCGAGACGGTGGGAGCGCAGGTGGATATCCCCGTGTTCCAGATGGGAACGGAAGATCCCGTAGCCATTGCCAGGGCAGCCGTGAGCCATGCGAAGAAGAACGGAAACGACCTCGTGTTCCTGGATACCGCCGGCCGTCTGCACATTGACGAAACGCTCATGGACGAGCTCAAGAACATCAAGGCGGCCGTACAGCCGGACGAGATCATGCTCGTGGTGGACGCCATGACCGGACAGGACGCGGTGAACGCCGCATCCGCCTTCAACGAGGCGCTAGACATCGACGGCATTATGCTCACCAAGCTCGACGGCGACGCGAG
>JAFSSK010000071.1 GCA_017451045.1 Clostridia bacterium | reverse complement strand
TATTCGGCACTTTTTTTAGCAAAAACGCGCGATTGTTCGCGTTTCCGGAAAACCGGTCCCGAAAACCTGCGCAAAGGCGGTCCAAAAAGAAAGCAGTCACCCGTTTTCGAGTGACTGACTTGTCTTTTGAATTGAGTCCTTTCAGCCGGCGGGATCGGCCTCGGTCGCGGGGAGGATGTCCACGCCGCGCAGCTCCGTTCCGGGCACGTACTTCCTTGCCGCCGCAAGGCAGGCCTGCAGCTCCTCAAGCGGGAGCGCCGAAAGGCCCGGGCAGATCAGTCTGCCGCTGTCTTTGAAGTTCTGCAGGTAGTAATGCTTTGCGCCCTTGATGAGCGAGGCGATCTGTGCTACGCGCTCAGGCGTGTGGAACCCGGCCACGAGCGTAGTCCTGAACTCATAGGGGACAACATCCGAAAGAAGGTATTCCACGGTCTCAAGGACGGGAGAGATGTCCATCTTCTCAAGGCCGCAGGTCCTCGCGTATTCGTCCGGACAGTTCTTGATATCGACGGCGACGTAGTCCGCAAGCCCGGCGGACACGATCTCCCGCAGCCTGTCCGGGAAGGTCCCGTTGGTATCCAGCTTGACGGCGAACCCCATTTCCTTGACGCGGGAAAGGAACGCCGGCAGATCCTTGTGCAGAAGCGGCTCGCCGCCTGTGACGGCCACGCCGTCCAGAAGTCCCACGCGGCGTTTGAGGAAGGTGAATATCTCCTCCTCCCGGTAAAGCGCGCTGTCCCCGTCGATGTCCGTGACGAGCGGGGCGTTGTGGCAGAAGGGACAGCGCAGATTGCAGCCGCCCGTGAAGAGCGTGCAGGCGACCCGTCCCGGGAAATCCAGCAGCGTCATTTTCTGAAATCCGTGAAAGACCATGACTTCCTCCGAGTAGTTTTCGTTCCTTTTTATATTATCACATCGCGCAAAAAAATGGAAGAAGGCTGGACGGATTTCTGTTGCAAAGAAAAAACGCGTATGATATAATTTTTTCGTGAACGCAACACGCTTAAAACGGCCGGACTTCACGTCCCGCCGCGCGTGAATCCATGCTGCCGTCGGCGGCAGAAAGTCTTGTGTTAAGATTGAAAAGAAATTTTGTCCTTCTCTGGCTCAGGGAACTGTTCGGCGGACTCGCTGCAACGCTGGGAGCCGGCGCCATCATCCAGGGGATCCTGACGCGGTACGGTCTCGGCGAGGAACTGATCGGCATCTACGTGTCATTCGGCTCCATCGTTAACTTCTCGGCGTCCCTTCTGTTCTCAGGCGTGACGTCCCGGACGAAAAAGACGATCCGGTATACCGCGCTGTGCTTTATCGCCGGAGGCATCATCGAACTGGGATACGCCGCCATCACCATCTGGCAGATGGAGCAGAACACGCTCTTCCTCCTGGTCATGGCGCTTTCCGGAGTTTTGGCGGTCATCACCGCGATCCGGACGATTTTTGAATACAAACTGCCTTGCGAAGTCATGGACCTGGACAAATACGCCGTTTACTGCGTAGGGTCCGGCATCATCCGCGGCGTGGAGGGTATCCTTGTCGGGATCCTTCTGACATACATGTTCAAGACGCTGGACTTCGTCCTCATGACTAAGATCGTTTTTTACGGGACCTGCGCCGCCATGGTGATACAGGGGATACTCAACGGGCTGCTCAAGAAGATAAAGGACGTCCCGGACATCAGCACAAAGGACGGATCGGAATCGAAGCATCCGACCTTTGACCAGCTGCGGATCCTTCTGAAGAACAGGGATTTCAGGATACTGGCGATCCCAGGCTTTCTGCGTGGTTTCGGCGCAGCACTCGTCGCGCTCGCGGCGATCCTGGCAATGCGCCTCGTCGGGCTTTCGGACGACGAATGCGCGATGATCGCGACGGTCTCGTCGGCCGGCGGGTTCATCTGCAATCTCATCTATCTGCCGCTCATCAAGATCGCCAAAAGGCCGGTGGCGGCGTTGGCCGGCTCGGTCCTGTTCCTTCTGATGATTCCTGCGTTCCTGTGCGGGAACAAGACGCTGTTCCTCGTCCTTTTCACCCTCGGGTACGTCGGGTTCGATATCACGGGTACATCCATCCCGGATCTGATCTATCAGCATACGCCCGCGGACATCATCAGCCCGTTTCATGTCTGGCGGCTGGCGCTTCTGTCTGTCGGCACGTCCGTCGGAACGGCGCTTTACGGGTTCATGATGAAATATATGCCGCCCGTCACGGTGCTTCTGATCGGTACGCTCTGCTTCACGGCTGCAGGCGCTTCGCATTTTTTCCTGTACCGCAGGCGCGTCCCGCTGGCTGAGCAGGAAAAGCAGACCGAGGGCGAAGTGACGGAAGGAACTCAAGAACCTCCCGCCGGTGATACGCCTGCGGAGGAACTGTCTGAAACCAACGAATCAAACGAATAATTTAATGGCTGGCTTGCCAGCGAGGAGGGATAACATGAACATGAACAACAGACGGCCGGACGATATGCAGCGGATCAATACGCCGCAACTGGCGCAGGCATTCATCGACGAGCAGATCAAAGAACTGCGCGCGCAGATCGGAAACGGGAAAGTGCTGCTGGCGCTGTCAGGCGGCGTTGACTCGTCCGTCGTGGCCGCATTGCTGATACGCGCCGTCGGCAAACAGCTGACGTGCGTTCACGTGAACCACGGTCTTCTGCGCAAAGGCGAGCCCGAGCAGGTCATCGACGTATTCCGTCACCAGATGAACGCGAACCTCGTCTACGTCGACGCGGTGGACAGATTCCTGAACAAACTGGCCGGAGTGAAGGATCCGGAAGAGAAGCGGAAGATCATCGGCAAGGAATTCATCGACGTCTTCGCCGAGGAAGCGAAGAAACTCGACGGCATCAAGTTCCTGGGTCAGGGGACCATCTATCCGGACATCCTGGAAAGCGACGCCGGCGTGAAGGCCCATCACAATGTGGGCGGTCTTCCCGCAGAACTCAATTTCGAACTGGTCGAGCCCGTCAAGTTCCTGTATAAGGACGAAGTCCGCGTCGTCGGAAAGCAGCTGGGACTGCCGGACGGCATGGTTTACAGACAGCCGTTCCCGGGACCCGGTCTCGGCGTCCGCTGCGTAGGCGCTATCACCAGGGACAGACTGGAAGCCGTACGCGAATCCGACGCGATCCTGCGCGAGGAATTCGCCAAGAACGGACTGGAAGGGAAAGTATGGCAGTACTTCACCATCGTTCCCGACTTCAAGACCACCGGCATCAAGGACGGGAAGAGAACGTTCGAATGGCCCGTCGTCCTGCGTGCGGTCAATTCCGTTGACGCGACTGCAGCCACCATCGAGCAGATCCCGTATGAACTGCTCGCCCACATCACGGATAGGATCCTGAAAGAAGTAAAGGGTGTGAACCGCGTACTGTACGATCTGAGCCCGAAACCGGTCGCTACAATCGAATGGGAATGATGCAGTAAAACGGGAATCCCTGTAGATGCCTGATTTTTTGCGGCCCCCAATCTTTAATAGCAATAGCAATACCCTCCCGAATGAACGTTTACTTCATTCGGGAGGGCTCTTTTTGCTCGTTTCCCTTAATTTCTATAAGATTTTAAGGGAATCTGTTTCAGATTAAGGGAATTCTATTTGGTTCTGTAGTAGCGGGTGCTCTTTCCGCTGCCTTCACGTTTCAACTCGCCGTCCTCGACAAGCTTCCGAAGTCCGCCTTCAATGGAACTGACGCTCAGAGAAGGGCAGAGTTCGCGGATATCCTGCTTCGTGAATCGGCCGATTTTTTTCTGTGTGGCAAGCCGAACCGTTTCGTGAGCGGAAAGTTTATGCTCGACGAGCGCAAACCGGTCCTCGAAATCCCTGTAAGCGGCGAGGATCGTGCCGAGCAGGTATTTGATGAACGGAACCGGGTCGTCGTTTCCTTCATGCCAGCCGTCCTGCGAAGCAGACAGCGCGTCATAGTACAGATCTTTGTTTTTCGCGATCTTCGCTTCAAGCGAGATATATTTGCCGACACAGAACCCGCTTCGATAGAGCAGGAGCGTGGTGAGAAGCCGGCTCATGCGCCCGTTGCCGTCGTTGAACGGATGAATGCAGAGAAAATCATGGATGAACGCCGGGATCGCGATCAGCGGTTCCAGTTCCATGTTTCCGATTGCACGGTTGTACTCCTCACAGATCCTGTCGAGTGCCTCGGGCGTTTCGTAGGGGGCAAGGGGCGTGAACAGTACTTCCGCATGTCCGTCCGGGTAGGTCGCACTGATATAGTTCTGTACGTTCTTCGTCTGACCAGCTATGGGGTTCTTGGTCTGGCTGTACAGGATCTTGTGCAGTTGAAGGATATAATTACGTGTGATAGGGATTGCGTCAAAACTCTCGTGAATGATATTCAGCACGTCCCTGTACCCGGCGATCTCTTGCTCGGCACGGTTCCTCGGCGTGGTCTTTTCCGCGACGAGCTGCCGGATGCGGGTGTTGGTGGTTCTGATCCCTTCGATCGCATTGGATGATTCCGTGCTTTGCACTTTCGCGATCTCAACCAGCTTTTCGAGTTCTTCGGGACGCTGTTTCAGATACAGTTCCTGCTTGCCCGCTTCTTTGTATATAGCGGCTATAAGACCCAGCAGTTCCGAGTCCCATTTCCGCTCGCTTATTGCTTTGTAATTGAAGGTCCTCATTTTGTCGCTCTCCTTGTTTTCCCTTAAAATATAGCACAAAATAAGGGAATCGTCAAGAGATTAAGGGAAAATCAAGCAGAAATTTGAATGTATCCAGAAGAATAGAAACATCATTTTGAGGTTCTTCTTCAATGTGATACTTTGCGCTTTATTAGTATTTTTAACACTTTTTATCTTGCGCTTTATTGAGACAAAGGGCACAAAACTACTCCTCTTGATTGGTGCAGTACCGCAAATTACTCAAACAAAGCACCGCAAATTACTCAAATGAAATGCCACAAATTACTCAAACAAAATACCACAAATTACTCAAGCAAAATACCACAAATTACTCAAACACCTCTTTACAAGCCACGGATAAACTGCTATAATTAGTAATGAAAAAAGAGAGGGGAGGCGACGTTATGGAATATAAGAAAAGAATCGTTGACAAACTTCTTGACCTGAAACTGGAATCGTTTGGCGCAACGCTGATAAAAGGGCCCAAAGGGTGCGGAAAAACCACCTCTGCAAAGCAAATAGCAAAAAGCGTGGTCGAATTTCAAGATGAGGAAGTCCGTGACAACCTTCTGGCGGTAGCTGAAACGTCTCCGAAACAGCTTCTGATCGGGAAGCGTCCACGCCTTTTCGACGAGTGGCAAGACGCACCGAAACTCTGGGGAGCAATAAGGAAGGATATTGATGATTCCGGACTTAACGGGCAGTATATTCTGACCGGATCATCGTCAAGAGACGTCAAGACGGCTCACACCGGAACAATGCGCATAAGTCAGTTGCAGATGTATCCGATGAGTCTTTACGAAAGCGAGGAGTCAAACGGAACCGTCTCATTAAGCGCATTGTTCAACGCTCCTGATGGCTTTGACGGCTGTAAATCGGATCTGGAAATCGAGGAACTGATATTTGCGATCTGCCGGGGCGGCTGGCCAAAAGCGCTGACGAACACCACGCCGCGTTCGAAACTTGAGATTGCCAAAGACCTGGTCCACCAGACATGTTATGTCGATATCTCAAATATCGATCACGTAAAAAGAAACCCGAGACTGGCGCACACGATTCTGCAGTCATACAGCAGGAACATCAGTACGCTGGCAAGCACCGGAACCATCGTGGCCGACGTCAAGGCTAATTTTGACGTGAGCGATCAAACGATATATGACTATCAGCAGGCTCTTGAAAAGCTGTTCATCATCGAAGACGTCGAGGCATGGTGCCCGTCAATACGGTCAAGATCGGCCATACGGTCATCGAACAAAAGGAATCTTATCGATCCGTCCGTTGCGGTCGCGGCGCTCGGGCTGTCACCCGAGTACTTCAATACCGATTTCAAAACGCTCGGCTTCCTGTTTGAATCGCTTTGCATAAGAGACCTGAAAGCGTATTCTGCCGCTTTTGACGGAACGATGTCATATTACCGCGACAGGTACGGGCTTGAGGCCGACGGAGTCCTGCATTTGAATGACGGAAGATATGCGCTTCTTGAGTTTAAACTCGGCGAAAAAGAGGTAGAAGAAGGCTCTGCTCATCTGCTCGAGATCGAACGTCTGATTGCTGCGTTCAACAGGGAAGAAAAGCAATGCCCTCTGAGACTGCCCGATCTTAAAATCGTCATCACGGGCACTCAATACGGCTACAGGCGGCAGGACGGCGTATTCGTGATACCGATAGGATGCTTAAAAGACTGAGCTGTTCGATAATACAGATCGTTTTGAAAAGAGCAAACAGTTGGAAATAGAGGTTTGAAAAAATATTATTTCTAGGAGTCAATAGATATGATCAAAAAGAGTAAAGGCAATTTTTTCCTTGGCGCGGAGCATACGCCCAAATTTGAGATAAGAGAGATGGAGATCCCGCCGCTCGCGCCGGATCAGGTGCTGGTCCGGAACTACAGCTGCGGTATCTGCGGGACGGACGTGCATATCTACCACGGCGGCAAAGGCGCCTCCCCGGTGAACCCGCCCGTCGTGCTCGGTCATGAGTTTTCCGGCGTGGTGGAGGCTGTCGGACAGGCGGTCACGACCCTTAAAGCCGGCGATCACGTCACCGTAGACCCGAACATCTACTGCCAGAAATGCAGACCCTGCAGGATGGGCAGGAAGCAGAACTGCGAGCATCTGTTCGCCATAGGCGTCAATACGAACGGGGGATTCGCCCAGTACGCCGTCTGTCCCGAGACCCAGTGCCTGCGGGTCGACGACCGGGTCGATTTTGACGAGGCCGCCATGGCGGAACCGCTGGCCTGCGCCATTCACGGCATGGACAAGGCGAATATCCGGTACGGACAGTCGGTCCTTGTGATCGGCGGCGGGACGATCGGGCTTCTGATGGTGCAGCTGGCAAGACTTGCGGGCGCTTCCTGCATCATGCTGAGCGAACCGATCGCCATGCGCAGGAAGATAGGGCTCGAAGTCGGGGCGGACGCAGCGATCGATCCTTTGCACGAGGATATAGTGGAAAGGATCAGGGAGATCACGGGCCAGGACGGCGCGGACGTCGTGATCGAATGCGTCGGGAAAGTCGGCGCCGTCGAACAGGCGCTTCACGCGGCAGGACCCTGCGGAACGGTCCTTCTGTTCAGCGTGCCGGAAACGGGAACGGCAGCCAGTCTTTCTCTGAACGACGTCTTCGACAAAGAACTCACCGTGATGGGCTCCAGGATCAATCCGGATACCCACCAGCGCGCCGTGAACCTTCTGAACGGCGGAAGGCTGCAGATCAAGAAACTCATTACCCACACCTATGACATGGCGCATCTGGAAGACGCCATCCACATGCAGATGAGCAGCGACTCCATCAAGGTCGTCGTCCATCCGCAGGCCTGACAGACACAGACATAAAAACGAACGGTCCGGGCGAATCATTCGCCCGGGCCGTGTTCTGTATTCATGTTAAACTGTATCAGGGACGTCTTACCTGTTCGCCGATGTACTTCAGCGCCTCGACCTGCTCCGGATCGAAATGCCCGCGGTGATCCACGAAGATATCCACGGTGATGACGGCGCCTGCGGCGTTGTTCTTACGGATATAGTCCGCCACGTATTCCTTCGGGCGTCTTACGCCGGTGTTGCACCAGCCCCAGCAGATGTTGCCCTCCCGGTAGTTGCCGAAGGGGATGAGCAGGTGGTTCTGCGCGCCGTCCGTGAAGCGGTTCTTGAAGACGTACGTGAAGTCGTTGTCCTCGCCGCAGGTGAACCCTTCGTGCTCGAACCACTTGATCGGCGTGTCGTCGCCCGTCGGGCTCACGAAGCTGGCCGTCCCGCTGTTGAAGGCGGAAAGGATGTCCGGATTGCCTTTTTTCATGGCGTTATAGTAAATGGAGAGGAGCTCGTTGTTGTATCCGAGCGATGCGTAGCAGCCGTCCACCCACCAGCCGGTGATGAGTTTGCCGTACCGGACGGCGTACTCTTCCATGACGGCCGCCCAGTTTTCTACGAAATGTCTGTCCACCTTTCCGTGGATGTCTGCCTCATAGTCCTCGTAAAGGCCCATCTTGGGGCCCGCCGTGAGATCGAAGTGGGGACCGTCGCCCGTATAGTACAAAAAAAGGTCGATGTCGTACTTCTTGAGGGCGTTGCCGATGTCCCGGATCAGGTCCCGCTTGGCGCAGCCCTGGCCTGCGGGGATCCCGGTGATGCGGGTGTACGCCTCGTTCGGAGCCAGAAGAAACCTCGTGCCCTGCATCACGGTGATGATGTAGTATCCGCAGCCGATCTCGTGCAGTGTGGCGGCAAGTCTTTCCACGTCGAACGACTCGGTCTGCTCGCACCATTCCTCACCCATCTTGCGGATCTCTTCCGGATCCTCTCCGCGTATGTCTTTATAGCCTTTTTCGCTGTAGTACAGATAGTGGTTGAAGATCCCCCATTTCCTGCTCATCATCCTGTCTTGCGCATTCATATATCTTATTTACCCTGCCGCGCGGCGACGGCTGCCGGAAGCGGTTGGCGGAGGCCGCAGTTTTTTCCGTCTTTCCCGGCTGATCCCGAAATCCATTATAGCAAAAAAAGACTGTGAAAACAAGATGAAACAATCTGCGATTTATATATTGCTTTTGCCTTG
>JAFSSK010000004.1 GCA_017451045.1 Clostridia bacterium | reverse complement strand
CGCTTTAAAGCCGCCAGCTCGCTTTCGCTCTTGCCCAGCACGTCGTCCGAGCGGGCGTACATGGAGTACTCCGTCACCTGCGGCAAATAGCGGCGGGCGAGCATGAACACGTCCAAAAGATAATCCTGCGGCAGCCCCAGCGGATTGCAGCCCAGGATGTGCACGCGAGTCCTGTCTTCGATCACCTGAGAGAGCAGCTGCGCTTTGCGGGCGACGTCCTTCAGGCTGTAGACCTTATACTCGTCCTTGATGAAGTCGCAGAACGCACAGGCGCCCCAGCTGCAGCCGTAGGCCACTTCCAGGAACGCGCTGTGCTCTTCGCGGGGCGGCCGGTAGAACTCGGCGTGGTCGTACATTAAGTTGTAGATGTTTTGCGTGTCGGTCATATGAACTACTTTGCCAGCTCCTTGAACGCATTCAAATGCTCCTGCCGGAATCGATAAGTACAATACCTGTCCCTCCAAACTCATCATAGCACAATAATAGCTATTATTCACCTATATCGATCTTTGTGGGCAAATGCCATCGCCCATGATATAATCTATTGAGTTAGTAGGCAAATGGTGCCCTCTCGAAGGGCAAAAAAAACAGGAGGCAACATATGAAACTGGCCATGGCACAGATGCAAATGAGCACCGACATGCAGGAAAACGTGACAAAGACGGTGCGGTTTATCGAAGAAGCGGCGGAGAAAGGCGCAGACCTTGTCTTTTTTCCGGAGGTACAGCTGACGCAGTTCTTTCCAAAGTTCGAAGGACGCGACGCGACGTCCCTCGCGCTGACGCCAGACAGCCCCGAGATCCTCGCGATCCGGGAAGCCTGCCGCAGGAATAAGATCTGGGCATCGCCGAACGTGTATCTGAAGAAGGATGGCAATTATTACGACTGCTCCCTGATGATCGATGCGGATGGCGAGATCAAAGGCCTCTCCAAGATGGTCTACATTTACCAGGCTCAGGACTTTTACGAAAAAGATTACTACCACCCGTCCGAAGACGGATTCATCGTGTACGACACGCCTTTCGGCAAAGTAGGTATCGTGATCTGCTTCGACCGTCACATGCCAGAAAGTATCCGCGCCTGCGCCATGAAGGGCGCCGAACTCGTGCTCATCCCCACGGCGAACCACGACGCGGAACCTATGGAATTGTTCGAGTGGGAAGTGCGTATCCAAGCATTCCACAGCCAGGTCTACGTGGCCATGTGCAACCGGGTGGGACCCGAAGATCACCTGACCTTCTGCGGCGAATCCCTGGTGGCAGGTCCTTACGGCGAGCTGGTCTGCAAGGCGGACGCCTCCGAGCAACTGGTCGTAACGGACGTCCCCACGGATGAGATCAGGACTGTCCGCAGCCTGAAGACCTGGCTGGCGCTGGCGAAGGAAGTCGGCCTGGTGTATTAGGAACTACGCACAAACGTTAATTAGATGAAAAACCTGCAGGCTTTTACATAGTCTGCAGGTTTTCCTTCTTTCAACGTACTGTTCCGGGTCAGCCCCGTTTGCTTTCCGCCTTGCTCAAAAACTTCGCGTTGTCGATGATGAAGCGCTCGTGGCGCCCGTCCGCGACTTTTTCCTTCTCGTCGTAGATCTTGACCGTGAACACGAGCTTCCTGCGGTCGACCTCCACGAGTTCGGTCTCGCAGCGCACCTTCATGCCCAGCGGGGTCGCGGCGATGTGCGCCAGCTCCATGAGCGTTCCCACGGTGCCCTGGCCCTCTTCCAGTTCTCCCGCCACGCTTTTCCAGGCGGTCTCCTCCGCCAGCGCGACGGCGGCGGGGGTCGCGAACACCGGCAGCAGCCCGCTGCCCAAGGCTTCCGCGGTCAGATCTTCCGTAACGGTGCGTTCCAGATTTCCCTTGATTCCTACACTCAGCATTTCATTTCCTTTCTAAGGCCTCTATTTGACCCGTAGACCGTCGATAAACACGGCGGTGGCCTTTGTCATGTAATGGAACGG
>JAFSSK010000070.1 GCA_017451045.1 Clostridia bacterium | reverse complement strand
TCCGACAGAGGTAAGGGGTCTATCCCCGGTGTCCCGACCGGTTGTTTTTCTTTCTTGTATTAGTTCCGCTTTCTGTGTCGGAATCTAACGCATACTAACCGCAATTCATCTCACCGCCTTTAGAGGACGGGAGAATTCTTGTTATATGCTTGTTAAATATATAAGGATTATAACATAAGCCGCAGGCGTTGTCAACACGATTTCTACATATTGTTTAAGCACAAAAGCCCGCGGTATGCCGTCAAACGATCTTCTGGACCCATTTTTTCTTCTTGACGAGGATGAATCCGACCGTGCATTTGATGAGGTCCAGCAGATTGCTCAGGATGAACAGTCCGATGAACGGCCAATCCGTCAACTTAGACACCAGGAGCACGACGGGATAATTCAGCAGGCAGACGTAAACGCTGTCGAACGCAAACGTGATCCACGTCTTCCCGCCGGAGCGGATCGTGAAGTAGCACGCGTGAAGGAACGAGACGACCGGCATGAAGCACGCCGCGACCGTCATGGCCGAAACGGCAGATTCCAGGACGGCGTCTGACGTCTTGTACAGGTATGGATAGATCACCGGGAATATCTTGGTGAATCCGAACATCAAAAGCCCCAGTCCCAGCCCGGTCAGGGTCGCAAGGACGATCATCTTTCTATCCGTGTCGACGGCCGTCTCGAATTCGCAGGCTCCCAGGTATTTTCCCACAATGATGCCGACGGACGTTCCAAGGGCCAATGCTGCGATGTTGAACAGATTGATGAACGTGTTGGCAATATTGACGCCGGCTACCACGTCAAGTCCACGGGTGCTGTACACCTGCACGAGCGCGCTCATGCCCGTTGCCCAGGCCGTTTCGTTGATCAGCAGCGGGAACCCTTTGACGACGACTTGCTTCAGAAGCGCCCAGTCCGGCTTCCGTACGAACGTGACCGTGCCGACGATCTCGGAGAACCGATTCCTGCGGATCTGCGGAACGATGAGCAGGATCAAAAGCTCGATAACGCGCGATATGACCGTGGCCACGGCCGCACCCTTGACACCCATGGCAGGAAGGCCGAGTTTTCCGAAGATCAGCACGTAGTTCCCGACGCAGTTGAAAAGCACGGCGATGAAGCCCGCAACAGTGGGCAGAACGGCATGCTCGGTCTCTCTCATCGTGCTGGCGTACGCCTGGACAAGCGCGTAGGGGATCATACCGATCGCCATGATGGAAAGATACTCTCTGCCGAATTCGAGCGTCAGCGCAAGGTCTCCCTCTTTTCCCTCGCTGAGGTACAAAGAGATCAGCCAGTCTTTGAAGAACAAGAACAGCAGAAGGGCCGCCACGCTGACCGCAAGGACAAACACAAGTTTGATCCTGAAAGTCTTCTTGACGCCTTCCTCGTCGCGCTTGCCGTGGAACTGCGCCGTAAAGATCCCGGCGCCGGCCAGCAGTCCGAACACGCACAGCGCGAACACGAAAAACAGCTGGTTCACGATCGCAACGCCGGACACGGCTTCCGTCCCGAGATTGCCGACCATGATGTTGTCCAGAAGGTTCACGAAATTCGTGATAGCGTTCTGGAGCATGATGGGGATGGCGATGCCGAGGACCATTTTATAGAATTTTCTGTCTCCAAAGTACTTCCTGATTCCCATAATCCCTCGCAAAGAAAACATACGATGTGCATTTTATCACAAACCAACACAAAAAATCAATAGTTTTTAATAAAGACCGGGACGATTTCCCGCCCGGTATGGTATAATGGGGATGCCGGTACCGGGCAGCCGGTAGAGGCGTCAACACATAGAAAGGATTCCGCGATCGGCCTTGCGGCTGATCACGAAAAAACGGCCATGATTTTTACGAAAGAACTGATGAAAATGCAGAACGGGCAGACGGTCAAAAGCCTTGCCGACTGGGAGATAAGACGGGCGGAGATCCTGGACATACTGGCCAAAAACGCGTACGGCTACCTGCCGTCGGACGAGGTCAAAACCGAAATGGAGATAAAGGAGACGATCAAGAAATGCTGCAGCGGCCATGCGGTACTGTACAACGTGTCCTTCAATATGACATCCGCCAACGGATCCTATTCGATCCCGGGGCACTTCTTCATCCCGAAGGGCGAAGGAAAACATCCTTTGATCATTCTTTTGAACTTCCGTCCGGATACATACGACATGTACTATCCCGCTGAGGAGATCGTCGACAACGGGTTTGCGATCCTGAGCGTCTGCCACGACGACATCCAGATCGACGAACAGCCTGATTTCAGACAGGGGCTCGGTTCGATCCTGACGCCTCCTGATTCGCCGTACAGGTACGGACAGATCTCTATCTGGGCATTCGCGGCCAGCCGCATCATGGACTGCGTCCGGAATATGGAGGAGATCGACGCCGAAAACGTTGCGATCGCGGGACATTCCAGGCTCGGTAAGACCGCCCTGTGGTGTGGCGCTAACGACACGAGATTCAGGTTCATATTCTCCAACGGAGCAGGATGCATGGGAGACGCTCTCAATCAGATCAAGCACAAAGGCAGCGAACCCATCTCCTCCATCAAAAGAGTCTTCCCGTACTGGTTCTGTCCGAACTTTCAGTCATTCGAGAAGGAAGAGGAACTTCCCTATGACCAGCACTGGCTCATGGCCTGCATAGCCCCCCGTTTCGTCTGTACGGGATCGGCGCAGGAGGACTGGTGGGCTGATCCGGAATCCCAGCACCTGACATGCCTCGGCGCATCCCCCGCATGGCAGCTTTACGGTCTGGAAGGATATGGCGAGCCGAAGGAAATGCTGGAACTCAACACCTGGAGCGTAGGCGGACACATCGGTTTCCATTACCGCGACGGCATCCATTTCCTGGGGCGTCCGGACTGGCTCCATTACATGGATTTCATGAAATCAAACCTGAAGAAATAACAGTTAAATACGCGCACGTATATTCATTATTATCTGTCACATGACAGGCAGGACGTACCCCGGATCGATCATGATCAAGATCCGGGGGGCTTTCTGTTTTCCGCCGATCTATTTACCTATTGACAAGGTAGGTTGGTCGTGCTATAATGACGGCGACAGAAAGAAGAGGTATCTATATGCAGGTATATTTGGACAATGCATCCACCACAAAAATGAGCAGGGCCGCGATCGAGGCCATGCTTCCCTTCTACGACGAGATCTACGGAAATCCCTCCAGTCTGCACCGGATGGGGCAGCGCGCCAAGGAGTTCCTGGACAAGGCCAGAGAAACGGTCGCCGGATGCCTCGGCGCCTCCCCGGGAGAGATCATATTCACGTCCGGCGGCAGCGAAGCGGACAACCAGGCGATCATTTCCGCTGCCAGATACGGCGCCCGGAAAGGCAAAAAGCACATTATAACGACAGCTTTCGAGCATCACGCCGTCCTTCATACCGTCGGAAAACTGGAAAAGGAAGGATACGACGTGACCTATCTGCCGGTGGGAAAGACGGGGACAGTCTCAGCGCAGCAGGTCAGCGACGCCATCCGGGATGACACATGCCTTGTGACGGTGATGACGGCCAACAATGAGATCGGCTCCGTCCTTCCCGTCAAGGAGATCGGCGCTGTCTGCCGGGAAAGGCACGTTCCGTTCCACACGGACGCCGTGCAGGCAGTCGGGCACATCCCCGTAAACGTTGCCGAAATGAACATAGATATGCTGTCCCTATCCGCCCATAAATTCCACGGCCCGAAAGGCGTCGGCGTCCTTTACGCGAAAAAAGGGGTCCCTCTTTCCAACATCATCGAGGGCGGTGCGCAGGAAAAAGGAAAACGGGCCGGAACGGAAAATCTGGCCGGGATCGCTGGTCTTGCCGCAGCGCTCTCGGAAGCCTGCGCGGGGCTTGCCGGCAATATGGAGAGGATCTCCCGCCTGCGCGACAAGCTGATCGCAGGTCTTGGATCCATCCCGCATTCGGTCCTGAACGGCGATCGGGTGAACCGTCTGCCCGGCAACGTGCATTTCTGCTTCGAGGGGATCGAGGGCGAAAGCCTTCTCCTGCTCCTGGACGAGTACGGCGTCGAGGCCTCGTCCGGTTCCGCCTGCACCTCAGGCTCCCTCGATCCGTCCCACGTGCTCCTGGCCATCGGGCATCCGCACGAGATCGCCCACGGATCCCTTCGGCTTACGCTGTCCGAGTACACGACGGAAGAGGAGATCGACTACGCGCTGCAGGCCGTTCCGAAAGTCGTCGAGCGCCTTCGCGGGTTCTCCCCCGTCTGGCGGGACAAAGTCAACGGCATCAAACCTTTCATCCTATAATTCAAAGAGGAACTTATCATGGCATTATACAGTGAAAAAGTAATGGATCATTTCAAGAACCCGCGCAACGTCGGCATCATCGAGGATGCCAACGGCGTCGGAGAGGTCGGCAACGCAAAATGCGGAGACATCATGAAGATCTATCTGAAAGTGGAAAACGATATCATTGCCGACGTCAAGTTCGAAACGTTCGGCTGCGGATCCGCCATCGCCTCGAGTTCGATGGCGACGGAACTGATCAAGGGCAAGCCGCTGTCCCAGGCGCTGGAGCTGACGAACAAGGCGGTGGCCGAAGCGCTGGACGGACTGCCGGCTTATAAAATGCACTGCTCCGTCCTTGCGGAGGAAGCCATCAAAAAAGCCGTCCAGGACTATTACATCCGGGCCGGGATCCCCTATGACGAGGAGAAGTTCCGCAATATCGACTGCTGTTCGGAATGCGAACATTGAAACGCGATTCCCCGGAAAAATTGAAAGCGACCGTATTCAAACGGCCGCTTTTGTTTTTTTTGTAAAAAACTCTTGACATCTGTCTTGATCCGTGGTATTATCATATCAACCTATCGGATTGGTGGGTAAGTAAGGAGACCTATGAGAGACATCTTGATTTTACTGCTGAGAAAGAATTTCCGCTTTGGCCGAATGTGCGATCGATGTTGAACGACCCGGCTCTTACGCACATTTCATTCATACTAAAGAGGAGATTCCAGTTTATGAAAACCTATCATTTTGAAACACTGCAGGTCCATGTCGGGCAGGAGCAGCCCGACCCGGCGACCGACGCAAGAGCGGTCCCGATCTACGCGACGACCTCATACGTCTTCAAAGATTCCGCGCAGGCCGCGGGTCGCTTCGGTCTGACAGAGGGCGGCAACATCTATACCCGCCTCATGAATCCAACCAGCGACGTCTTCGAAAAAAGGATCGCCGCGCTGGAAGGAGGCGCGGGCGCTTTGGCGACGGCTTCCGGTTCATCCGCCATCACCTACGCGATCCAGAACATCGCGACTGCGGGCGATCATATCGTATCTTCAACGAACCTTTACGGCGGCACGTACAATCTGTTCGCGAACACCCTGAAGGATCAGGGACTGAGCGTTACGTTCGCGGATCCCTCCGACCCCGAAAACTTTGAGAAGGCAATCAGGCCGAACACGAAGCTTCTTTATGCCGAGACGCTAGGCAATCCGAATTCGGACGTGATCGACATCGAAGCCGTCTCGTCCATTGCCCACAGGCACGGCATCCCGCTCATCGTAGACAACACCTTCGCAACGCCTTTCCTGCTCCGGCCGATCGAGCACGGCGCGGATATCGTCGTTCATTCGGCCACCAAGTTCATCGGCGGCCACGGAACGGTCATGGGCGGCGTCGTGATCGACAGCGGGAAGTTCGACTGGGCCCAAAACGACAAGTTCCCCGGACTCAGCAAACCGAATCCATCCTACCACGGCGTGGTGTTCACCGCGGCGTGCGGCAATCTGGCTTATATCCTGAAACTGCGCACCACGCTCATGAGAGACCAGGGCGCCGCGATCTCGCCGTTCAACTCTTTTTTGCTTCTGCAGGGGCTAGAAACGCTTTCGCTCCGTCTTGAAAGACACATCTATAACGCCTTGAAGGTCGTAGACTACCTGAAGGACCACCCGCTGGTCGAGAAAGTCAACCACCCATCGCTGGAAATCGGCAAGCAGAAGGAACTGTATGAGCGGTACTTCCCGAACGGAGCCGCGTCCATCTTCACCTTCGAAGTGCACGGCGGAGCAGAAGCAGCCAGAAAATTCACGGAAAGCCTTTCCCTGTTCAGCCTGCTGGCGAACGTGGCGGACGTCAAGTCGCTCGTTATCCACCCGGCATCAACGACCCATTCCCAGCTGAGCGAGGAAGAACTGCTGCGGGCGGGGATCAAACCGAACACCGTCCGTCTTTCCATCGGAACAGAACACATCGATGATATCATTGCGGACCTTGAGCAAGGGTTCAAGGCCATTCAAAACTGAAATTGGAGGAAAAAATCATGTCTAAAATCTATACCTCTGCAGACCAGCTCGTCGGCAGGACCCCTCTGCTGGAACTGACTCATATCGAAAAGGAACTGGGACTCAAGGCAAAGATCTACGCGAAACTGGAATACTTCAACCCGGCCGGCTCGATCAAGGACCGCATCGCGAAAGCCATGATCGAAGACGCCGAAGAAAAGGGACTTTTGAAAAAAGACTCCGTCATCATAGAGCCGACATCCGGCAACACGGGGATCGGCCTTGCCTCGATCGCAGCCGCGAAAGGTTACAGGATCATCATCGTCATGCCCGAGACCATGTCCGTCGAGCGGAGGCAGCTGATGAAAGCATACGGCGCGGAGCTCGTTCTCACAGACGGGACGAAAGGCATGAAAGGCGCTATCGCCAAAGCGGAAGAACTCGCCGCGGAAACGCCGAACAGTTTCATCCCCGGACAGTTCGTAAATCCCGCCAACCCCAAGATACACCGTGAGACGACCGGTCCCGAGATCTTTGACGATACGGACGGGAAGGTGGACTTCCTGGTGGCGGGCGTCGGCACCGGCGGAACGATCACCGGCACAGGTGAATATCTGAAAAGCAAGAAACCCGGCGTGAAAGTGATCGCCGTGGAGCCGAAGACAAGCGCCGTCCTGTCTACCGGCGTCGCCGGTCCTCACAAGATCCAGGGCATCGGCGCCGGATTCGTTCCGGAAGTCCTTAACACAACGATCTACGACGAGATCATCCCCGTAGGCAACGAGGAGGCCTTCGCGACAGGCAAACTCATCGGAAAGAGCGAGGGTGTCCTTGTTGGCATCTCGTCCGGAGCAGCCGCATGGGCGGCGATCGAGATCGCTAAGCGCCCCGAGAACAAGGGCAAGCACATCGTCGTCATCCTGCCTGACACGGGGGACAGGTATCTGTCCACACCGCTGTTCCAGGACTGATTTCCCGGGCTAGCCCTTTAGACTGCTGAAAAACCGTTTCGGAGGCATATAAAATGAAAATCTCAACAAGAGGAAGATACGCCCTGCGCGTCATGATCGATCTGGCTGAGCATCACAGTGAGAAATACATTCCCCTTAAGGATATCGTTTCCCGGCAGGAGATCTCCCAGAAGTACCTGGAAGGCATCATGACGGATCTGTCTAAAGCCGGGATGCTGGACGCCCTGCACGGAAAAGGCGGCGGATACAGGCTGAACAGGGATCCCGATCAGATCACGATACTGGAAGTTCTTCTCTCGACAGAGGGCGATCTTGCGCCGATCTCCTGTCTCGATTCATCCGCCGTGCCATGCGCCAGAGCGGCAGAGTGCAGGACGCTGCCCATGTGGGAAAATCTTTACAAACTGATCAGGGATTATTTCAGCGGGATCACGGTGGCCGATCTTATGTCCAGGCCTTCCGATTGCGACAATTACGTGATCTGAAACAAACAGCAGTCAAAAAACTGCCGCCGGTTTCATACTCTCCGCATTGAGAGCATGACCGGCGGCAGTTTTCAATTTAGTGCAGTGCCTTGTGAAAGTTCCTCCCGGGACCGTGAGATCCGTCCGTCAGGGTGAAACGGTTTCGGCCTTCTCGACCTTCACGGGCAGCAGGACGTATGTGGAGCCGACCGTGATCTTTATGTCAGTGTCGCCCGGCCGTTTGCCCGTCACGATTATTCCTCCGTCGACCGTGCGGACCTCGGCGACCGTATCGTCCTGGCTCTCGGCGACATAGGGCATGTGTCCGCCGTACGTCCCGACGCGAACGAATTCACCCTCCTGCCCGTCTGCCGTCAGCTGCAGGCTTTCCTTGTCCAGATAAACGGCGTCCACCTCGTCCTCGTTCTCGAAATAGATGCTGCCTAAGGTGGTAACGTTGGCAGACAGTAGCACCAGCCCGTCTTCCGCCTCAAGGGACAGCCCGCGGCTGGTGGTCATCGGCTGCGTCCTTAAAGTCAACACGTGGGAATACCCCAGGGCGTACACCTCGATGGAGTAAGTGTCCACGTAGATCTCCAGATCCAGGATATCGTCGTTGTCGAACTGCTCGTCCAGGCGGAAGGAAAAGTAGGCGAATTTCTTCTTCATATCGTCGATGCCCAAAACGCTTGCGGAACGGTCCGTCTTGATCATTTTGATCGAAGCGTCACAAAACAGTGTCACCCTGTCGTTCTCGCCGTTATAGAAGCTCAGCGTGAAGTCCTTCCTTTGAGACAGATCCACCTGCAGTCTCAGCCGGTAGCTCTGGGAGTTCACGTCGGCGAAAGGATTGGCGTTATGATACGTGTAATTTTTCAGATCGACGACCACGTCGCGGCAAAGGGTCTCATATTCCTTCACCGGCGTCTGCCGGATCCGGTACTTGCCGTCCTTCTCGACTAAGGTCAGGGCGTGGACGAGCGTGTTGGCCCCCGCCCAGGTGCCGTCGACGATCCTTGCGTAAGACCATTGGTTCAGCCAGCTGAGCATCAGCCTGCGATCCTCGCGATCGGCGGAAAAGGTAATGCCCGCATAGCTGTCTGGTCCGTAATTGAGCGGGATCTGCTTGGATTTCACCGTAAAAGCCGTACCGTCCCATTCGCCGACATAGGCATGGCGGCAGGCACAGGTCAGGACCCACATGACCGTTTCGCTTCCCTCCACTTTGAGCGGGAAAAAGTCCGAGCATTCCGTATCGATAATATTCTCGGAGACCAGCGTCCAGTTCCTGAGATCCTCAGACTGGTAGAACCGGACCTGTCCGCCCGCGACCAGCAGCGTCCACCTGCCGGAAATGTCATCGAAAAAGATCTTGGGATCACGGAAGGCTTCATAGGTGGTGTTGTCGATCACGATGCCGATCTTCTGGAAAGTATAGCCGTCTGCGGAATAGGCCAGACCGATGTTCTGGCTGCTGGTGGAATAGGCCGCAATGAGCCCGCCGCCCTCCACGCCTTCAAAAAGGCCCGAGCGGTTTTCCGCATCCACGCAGGTCGTCCCGGACCACATGTCTCCGCTTTCATCGGGAGCCAGCACGGGCTCGTGCTCGGTGAAATGGATCAGGTCATCCGACGTGGCGTGGCCCCAGTGGATGTTCCCCGGGGAAGTCCTGCCGGGGCCGAGCTGAAAATAGATATGATACTCTCCCCTGAAATACGTCAGCCCGTTGGGATCGTTGATCCAGCTGTCCGCTGACGTAAAATGGTAATTCGGTCTCCACATTTCGCTGTATAACGGGTTTCCCATAGTCGGCTCCTTCCGTGTTTCGCTTTCTTCGGTTGTTTCGTTACCGTTCGTTGGGGTTCCGTTATGCACGCACCCCAACAGTGCCGGCATGATCAGCAGGACCGTCAAGATCCATATCATCCATCGTCGCAAAGCCGGTCCTCCTTTTGTGAATCGCATTCGAGACTAGATTCTGTTTCCTTAGACAATCTCATTATACTTTATAAACATTTCGTATTCAATACTGAAATCATTACCATTCAAAACACAATTGGCCTGATAACGACTGAAAACCCGGGGGTTACCCGGGTTTTCATATGTGTGTTTTACGGTCGGTTTAGATACGAAAGTGAAGCCTCACACGACTAAAGTCGCGTGCTTCCCTTAAGTGTTTGTCACACATAGTCTCTTTAGGAGACGGGAACAACGTTTCTACAGATAGAGCCATTACTCAGCCCTTGTGTTTTACAACCGGCAAGAACCGCGTAAAGGTTAATGAGTGTAGACCACGTGCAGGTGCTTCTCT
>JAFSSK010000069.1 GCA_017451045.1 Clostridia bacterium | reverse complement strand
GGGACACTTCATCCTGTTCCGCAAGGGGAGCCCCGAGATATACGACTCGATGGTGAAGAACTACTCCGACCCGCTCTACATCCAGTTCTTCGTGGAATCGAAAGCGCACAACGTCACCCTTTTCGAAGGGAAAGGACAGGATTTCAGGGACAATTACAAGAACCACGTCCATCTGCCCGGAAAGCTTCTGAACTACCGCGACGAGAAATGGTTCAGGTACGTCTGCGCGGACGCAACGGGTCCCATGAGCCGCTGGTTCAGGAAAGAACACAGGCATTTTCTGTGGCTGGACAGCTTCATCCTGATCTATGACGATATCGAAAGCTACGAAAACGGAGAAGTGAACTTCCTTTTGCACGCGAAAGAGAATAACTGCTTCCGCATGCTCTCCCCGCACACGACACAGGAGAAAACCGGGTACAATCCGAAAGACTACAGCGAGCGCAAATATCTTTCCTTCAACACGCACACGGACGACGAGGGGCACGCCAAGTTCGCCGCCGTCATGCTGCTGGACGAGAGCCTGGACGTCCGCTTCGAGGAACTGAAGCTCGCCTGGAAGATCACGGCGGGGGATACCGTCGTTTACATCAACCGCCGGGCGGACGGCAAAGTGGCGCACAGAAACTGCGTCAACAACTTTGACGGCATCATGACGGACGCCGAGATCGTCGTCCTGAAAAACGGCGAATACGGCGCCGTGAACGCGTCCTTCATCCGCCGGGACGGGAAGTCTATACTGGAATCCCTTGCCCGCGTCACGGGACTTGTTAAGTAAGGGCGAGAACTGCTGGAGGAAATTGGAAAATGAGATATGCATTGATCGGCTGCGGACGGGTTTCTCCGAACCACATCAAGGCCGCTCTGGACAACGATCTTGAGATCGCCGCAGTCTGCGATCTTCTGCCGCAGGCCATGGACGGACTTCTGTCCGGATTCGGCCTCGAGAACGTAAAAAAGTATACAGATTATAAGAAGATGCTGGAAGAGGTGAAGCCGGAGCTCTGCGCCATCGCCACGGATAGCGGCAAGCATGCCGCGATCGCGCTGGACTGCATCGGCGCGGGCTGCAACCTCATCATCGAAAAGCCGATTGCCATGAGCATGGCGGACGCGGACAGGATCATAGATGCAGCAGAGAAGGCGGACGTGAAGGTCTGCGCCTGCCACCAGAACCGGTTCAACGTGGCCGTGCAGCAGACGCGCCGCGCCATGGAGGCGGGACGCTTCGGCAAACTCTCCCACGGATCCATCCAGGTCCGCTGGAACCGCGGCCCAGAGTACTACGCGCAGGCGGACTGGCGCGGGAAGTGGGCACAGGACGGCGGAACGCTCATGAACCAGTGTATCCACGGGATCGATCTGCTCAGATGGATGATGGGCGGGGACGCCGTGGAGGTATACGGCGCCACACGCAACCGCTTCCACCCCTATATCGAGGGAGAGGACGTCGGGATGGCTGTCGTGAAATTCAAAAGCGGCGCCGTCGCGACGATCGAAGGGACCGTCAACATCTTCCCGGACGACATGGAAGGGACGCTCAGCCTGTTCGGGGAGAAAGGCAGCGTGAAACTGGGCGGCCTTGCCTCCAACGACGTGGACGTCTGGCAGTTCTCGTCTCCAGAGGCGGACGACGACGCAGCGAAGATCACGAAGGAAACGGCACCGAACGTGTACGGGAACGGGCACAGCAGCCTTTACAGAGACGTGATCGAGGCTGTCCGGGACGGCCGGGAGCCGTATGTGAGCGCAAAGGCGGGCCGGGACGCGCTTGAGATCGTCCTTGCCGTCTACAAGAGCCAGAAGACGGGGCTTCCTGTCCGTCTGCCGCTGAAAGACTTCTCCAGCGCGGATATGGAAGGTATGTTCGGAAACTGAAAAGAACAAGAAAGGGGTTGTCGCAAAAGCTTGGCTGCGGCGGCCCCGCTTCTTTGAAAGCCCCTGCATTCCGGTGATTTTGTGATTGAAAAAGACACAGGGATATGGTATACTGTTCTTGACGGGGAACGGGTGTCTGCCCGCATACCGTTAATTTGTAAAACCGTGGAGGAAAAGTTATGAAAATCACAACAGTCGGACGTCAGATGACCGTACCGGAGGACATCAAGGCTCTGGTCGAGAAGAAACTGTCCAAAATGGACAAGTTCTTCAGGAAAGAAGGCACCGCCACGGTTTCTTTCAGCCGTAAACACGGCAAGGAGTGTCTCGAGATCACGATCAACGCGGCCAACACGCTGTTCCGCGCCGAAGTGGAAGCAGAGTCCTTCCGGGATGCGCTGGACCGTTCTGTAGACCTGATCGAGCGGCAGATCCGCAAGAACAAGACAAGACTTGCAAAGCGGCTTCGTGAAAACGCTTTCGCGGACGACACGCCGGCGGAGGCGGCCGTCGAGGAGGACGAGGGCGAGATCATCCGCGTCAAGAAGTTCTCCCTCAAGCCCATGACCGTCGAGGAGGCCGTCATGCAGATGAACCTGCTCAACCACCAGTTCTACGTGTTCAAGAACCTGGACGGGGGAGACACCTGCGTCGTATACAAGCGGACGGACGACGGCTACGGCCTGATCATCCCGGAGGAGTAACATTCTATCATGATGGACGAAGGAATCGTCGCGGAGCGGCTGGAAATGCACCGCAGGTGGCTGTGTAAAGAGGCCGGCGGAAAGGCAGCCGATTTTACGAACTGCGATCTGTACGGGGTCGATCTTTCCGGAAAAGACCTGCGAAACGCCAATTTCAGGGGCGCCATGCTGTACGGAGCCGACATGAGCGGCGCCGATCTGTCCTGCGCCGATCTTTCCTATGCGAACATGGTCGGCGCGAAATGCGGGAAAGCCTCGTTCAAAGGGGCGGATCTGCGGTATTCCATCCTTGACAGGGCGGACCTTGAAGGAGCCGATTTCAGCGAAGCGGATCTGCGCGGGACGGTCCTTTTCGGCAGCAGCTGGGAAAAAGCAAATCTTGCCGGAGCCGATACCTCGCTGACGAATTTCTGAAACAATTAAGCCGGACACGGTCGGGTCTTTCTGACGCTGCTTTGTCCGGCTCTTTTCTTGAAAAACTGTAAAAGAAAAATGTCCCCGGGAACGGGGACGCGAAAGGATGCATATGTTATACATCAAGAATGTGTTCGGCGATCACGCGCTGTTTCAGGCCGGGGCGGAGCTTCGGGTCAGCGGCTGGTGCGATACGAAAAAGACCGTAACGATGACGCTGCGCCGCGGCGGGGAAAAAGTACTTGAAGCGTCCGGGGATCCGGACGATGACGGAAGGTTCTCTATCGCGTTCACGACGCCCGGGGCCTCGTTCGATACCTATTCCATGACCTATACGTCCGGATCCGAGGAGAAGACCGTTTCGGACATTCTGTTCGGAGAGCTGTGGATGGGCTGCGGGCAGTCCAATATGGAAATGCCCAGCGAGTTCATGGACGCCTGGCCGCAGATGGAGCAGAAGATGAAGGCGCGCAGGATCCGCGTCTTTATGCAGAACTACGCCTACAATTTCAGGCCGGACGGCAAGAAGATCGAGGATCTGCCACGCGTGCACGGTCTGAAGGAGTATGAACACGATTTTCCTTTCGGCATGAACACCTGGGATCTGCCTTACGAGCCCCAGGAGGAAATGTACGGCAGATGGATCTGTACGGACGGGGAAGGCGAGGATATCCTCAAAAGCGCCTCCGGCCTTTGCGTCGGGGCAGTCCTGAAGATCTATGATCAGCTGGCGGCGGACGGAAAGGGAATCCCGGTCGGGTTTTTGAACGTTTCGATCGGCGCCACGAACATCCAGACATGGATCCCGCGCGAGTATATGGTGAAGGACGCCGAGATGACGAGGCTCCTCAAGGAAAGCGCCGAGATGACCAACGACGAAAATGCCTGGAACGACGAGAAGAGCCCCCAGGGGCCGTACAATCAGCCCTCCGCGTTGTTCAACATCAAGATAGCGCCTGTCATCGGCGTCACCGTAGCCGGCCTTATGTGGCACCAGGGAGAGGGGAATCTGGGCCTGCGGCAGAACTACGCGTTTTATAAGCGTTCGCTGGAGCTGCTTCACGCCTCCTATAAGGAACTGTTCGCCAAGCATTCCGATTTCTATATGATCTGCTCGCATCTGTTCCCGTTCTGCTACGGGGAGGGGTTCACGGGACTGGGAAGGATCAACCAGGCCGTAACGGATTTCTCGAAAGAGTTCGAGGGCTTCGCGGCGGCGGCGCCGGTCCATGATCTCAAGTCCTGCTTTGCGATCGGACGCAATCATCCCATCCACCCGGCCCACAAGTTCGAGCTGGGCGAGCGGTTCGGCGACCTGGCGCTTGCGATGCGCTACGGGTATCCGGGAGCGAAGAACATAGCGCGCGCCGTTGATTTCTCGTTCGAGGGGAACAGAGTCCTTATCCGCTTCGACAACCGTCTGGGGCCTTTGGAGCTTCGCGGCCGGTACGGGTTCAAGGTGGCAGGCGAGAACGGGATATTCGTCAACGGCGAGCCCAGGATCGCGGATGCAAACACGCTGGAGCTTTCGCATCCGGGCATCGAGAAGATCGCCAACTGCGCCTACATGATGAACAATATGGATCTGTTCCCGACGCTATACGCCGACGGAATGCCCGTCTCCCCGTTCGCAAGTGACAGGGACAAGGATCCCGTCGCGACGAGAAGAGTATGGATGTACCCGGAACTGGATTCGCTGACGGTCCCGATCTTCGAGGCGGATCCCGAAAAGCAGTCTGCCGACTACGACTACTTCAAGCGTCCCTCCTGGCGCGAGGGGAAGGACAGCGAGATCGCAAGGGATCCGGCGCTGGCCAGGACCGCCTGCACCCTTCGCATCCGCGGCAGCGAGGGGAGCGACGCGTGCGAGGCGTACGTGCCGGCCTACCCCTATGAAAGACTCGACCTTGAAAACTTTGATTGCCTTACGTTCGAACTGATCCGTGCGAAGGACCTCAACGGGGAGATCGTGCTGCAGACCGAAAAGGGCAATGAGATAAAGATCGCGATCGAGCAGGAAAAGATAGCCTTTGACAGGATGAACTGCCGGGCGGATCTCAGCCAGCTGTCGCTTGCGGAAGGGGATGCGGTGAAGAAGCTGATCTTCCGCTTTGCGAACGCGGACGGCGCGCCGATCTGCCACGCGGCCATGGAAAAATTCGTCCTGTATCCCAAGAACGCCGGGAAGAACTGATCAGATTGCAAGAACAAAAACGATCGCAAACCGGAGGAAAGACTGATGTTTTCAAAAGGCCGAACCATATGCTGCCTGCTCCTTTGCATATGTCTGCTTTGCTCCTGTGCCGGCGGACTTGCTCCCGGAACAGAATCGGGAAGCGGGTCGGCGACCGAGACGCAGGAACAGGGAGGCGAGGAACCCGTGAAGCACAAGTACGGACTGCACGTTGAAAGCGACGGGACCGTTACGCTGGAGGAAAAACCGTTCTGGGGCGTCGGGCTGAACTATTTCGGCGAATTCGGGGACATGGGTGATATGGAGAGCGATCCGACCTGCGGAGAAGTTTTCGACCAGGTCGTGGGATGGATCCTGGAGGCCGGCATCCAGATCTGCTCCTCCTGGCAGTTCCAGGACTTTACCTCGGCCGAACCGAACGAGACGAAGTTCAAGGTCTCCCAGAAATACAATCTGTAGTTGATCGCAGAGGGAAAACAGGATACGGAAGCCGCGTGGTCCTGGGACTGAGGGACTTCGATACCGGCAGAGTTAGATCAGTTCGGCCTTCATTTTGAATAAGCGACAGGGTCGCCGCAAGGAAACAGACAGTTTCCGGCGGCGACCCTGTGCTTTTTTGCGTTTTTTTGTCAGAAGGAGTATATCTTCTTACATATATCGTCCAGCAGGAACGGAGCGCAGAATTGAGGGACGGAAGTGAAGAAGGCTCCGTCACCGAAATTGTTCTCGATGATCTTATAGCAGGCAGCCGCTTTGTACGGAGTCTGTCCGCTCATCACTGCGCGGGAAGCAGCCATTTTGCCGTTGGTCGATTTCTCTTCATAGAGGATCAGACCGTCGGCGCCTTCAATCAGGAAGTCTATCTCGAGATGCTTTTCGCCGTCGGCATAATAGTAAAGCGGGAAGCCTGCCTTGTGTATCAGCACGCCGGCAAGGTTTTCGTATATCGCGCCTTTCCTTGAATCCAGTTTGTCATTCAAGAAATCTCTCATTGTCACGACGGGATACATCGCCATGAGCAGTCCCGTATCGCTGATGAAAACTTTGAAATATGTCTCGTCTACGTTCAAAGACAGCGGCGTTTCCAAGGCATTTACGTTGAAACACCGTAAGACAAGACCTGCTTTTTCAAGCCACTCGAACCCTTCCTTGAATGCCGCGGCTCTTCCGCCTTTTTTGACCTCGGAATACTTGAACTTGTTGATGTCGTTTTCACGCGCCAGCTGTTTGGGTATGGAATCGAAGATCATATTCAGCTGACTTTGCAGCCGGTAGTCTATCAATTCGTTTCCGTCGTCGTCGACGAATCTTCCGAAATCGGCCCGGTAGTCGGTCAGCAGTCTTTCCAGAACGTTCCTGGCTTCAATATAGTTTCTGTTAGAGTCGATGAACGTCGAAACCACCTCGGGAAGCCCGCCGATCGCCAGATAGTCCTTCATCAGCTTTTTGTAGAAGTTGACCGTAAACGGATCGAGCTCCTTCTTCTCCGCGGTCTGTCTCTTCAGTTCGTCTACCTGCTCTTCGCTGATGCCGTTGGCCCACAGGAATTCTTCAAAGTCAAGGCCAGACATATTCAGGAAGTCTTCATAACCGGTCGGGATCTTCACCCTGGTCTTCCTTCTGAAGTTTATAACGCCGAGGAGGGAACCCGTCGCGATCACGTCGTATCTTCCGTCCATCGCAAAACTCTTGAGCGAGGTTCTTGCGAGCGGACAGTCGCCGATCTCTTCAAAGATCAGGACGGTATTCTCAATATCGAAGTTTTCATCAGAAAGGAAGAGTTTGGCTTTCCTTATGATCGTGTCGACGTCCAGGTCTCCCGAAAAAACCGTGGCTAGCTCTTTTCTGTGACGGAAATCGAATATGATCGCGTTGCTGTAGTTTTCTTTTGCAAATTTAGCGACGATATAACTTTTCCCGACCTGACGAAGACCTTCTACGATCAACGGCTTGTGGTTCTTCCTGCTTTTCCATTCTACAAGGCTTTGGTATGCTTTTCTTCTGATTTCCATAATATGCCTCCGATCCAAACTTATTGTACCATAATCTTCGTAAAATGTCAACTGATACACAAAACGAATTCGTAAAATGTAAAAACTGACACAAAACGAAAATTTGCTAATTTGGGCAATACATCATTAGAAAGCAAACCTTGTGGGAACAGTCTTGCGTATGTATTATCTGCCAAGGATCGCCCTGATTTTTTCGATCGTTTCTTCCGTAACGCCGCAGTCCAGAAGGAAATTCAGCACCTGACTTGAAAGATCCAGGCCTTTGCCGTAGCGGGAAAGTCCTTCCAGGAACATCGCGAAATACTCGTTGTTGCGGCTCCTGAAGCCCTGCGTTTCGATCCCTTCGCCAACGCCCCCCGCGTACATGGAAAGAGAAGTCAGCTCGTAGTCCAGCAGCATGTCGTCGTCAGACTCGCCCAGCAGCGCGCGCAGGAACATGGCGACCATGCCGGTCCTGTCGGCTCCGCCGAAGCAGTGAACGTACACGGGGTATACGGATTCGTCTGCGAAGAAGTCCATGATGCGGCAGATGCCTTTTCTGTGCTCCTCCTCAAAGCATTCGAGGTAGGGCCTGTAGGGGAGATGGACGGCCTTTACGCGGCCGGTCTCGAACGGGAGCGGTCTGAAAGGATCCGATTCCATCTGCAGATCCAGTTCTGTCCGGATGCCCAGTTCATCGCAGAACGTTCTGATCCCGTCGTCCGTGATGTGGTAATGACCCATGAAGTCCGAGCCGCGGTACACATATCCCTGCTTGATGTTGATCCCGCCGATGTCCCTTAAGTTCTGTACGCCGTCGATCTTTATGAAGCGGTAGGGTGCGGGAGCGGTGGAAAAACTGCCTGCCTTCGTTCCGTTGATCAGGACCGTATAGGACTGTCTAACTTTGAGGTTCGTAACGGTGCATTCCGGTCCGGGGCATTCATATTTCCGCCCGTGCTCCGATCCGTCTTCGCAAAGTTCCAAGGTATATACAGACGAGCCGTCCGGCTCCCAGCGCAGCGTCAGAGGCTGCTGGTATGAGCATTCGCGGCTGTCCTTTACGGGCAAAAGCCAGTCCAGCGCCTTTTCGGTGCCAAGGCTATTCACTTTTTGGATAAACTCGCTTTGAACGGGCGTCAGGAGTTCTACCGGTCCTTTTTCTGTCGGATAGATGAGTCTTAGCATCTTTGTCCCTTTCTTCTTCGTGTTTGCTTCTGCTTGTATTATAACACATATCTTTTGCGTTGCGGAAAGAGATTGATTAAGGGCGTGGTTCGTGTTATAATGAAAACGAAGTAAAACAGAATCAGAAAGTGAGAAAGATATGTCGAAGGCCGATGAAATCTTTGTGCAGAACATGACGGACATCCTGGAAAACGGGTTCTGGGACACGGACCTGAAGGTGCGCCCGCACTGGGAGGACGGCACGCCCGCCCACACGGTCAAGAAATTCTGCATCGTCAACCGGTACGATCTGCAGGAGGAACTCCCGATCCTTACCATCAGGAAGACAGCGTTCAAATCCTGCCTGGACGAGCTTTTGTGGATCTGGCAGCGGAAATCCAACAACGTGAAGGACCTGAACAGCCACATCTGGGATTCATGGGCGGACGAGAGCGGTTCCATCGGAAAGGCCTACGGGTACCAGCTGGCCAAAAAGTCCATCTATCCGGAAGGGGAATTCGACCAGGTGGACAGAGTTCTGTTCGATCTGAAGAACAACCCGCAGTCCCGCAGGATCATGACCAACATATACAACTTCGAGGACCTGCACGAGATGCACCTGTACCCCTGCGCGTATTCGATGACATTCAACGTCTCGGGCGACACTTTGAACGGGATCTTAAACCAGCGCAGCAACGACATGCTGACGGCCAACAACTGGAACGTACTGCAGTATTCGCTGCTTCTGATGATGATGGCGCAGGTATCCGGACTGAAGGCCGGCACGCTCGTCCACGTCATCGCGGACGCCCACATCTACGACAGGCACGTGGAGCTTGTCAAGGAAGTGATCGCGAAGCCACAGCACAAGGCGCCGAAGCTTGTGATGGACACCTCAATCAAGAATTTCTACGACTTCAGCGTCGACTCCTTCAAGCTGGAAGGGTACGAATACGAAGAACTGGGAAAGAAGATACCGGTGGCGATATGATCATAGAGATTTTGAACTGCGACTCGGAATGGGGCATCGGGAGGAAGAACGGCCTGCTTTTCCGCCTGCCGCTGGATATGAAATTCTTCAGGGAAACGACGACGGGACACACGGTCTGCATGGGGGAGAACACGCTTCTGAGCTTCCCCGGATCGAAGCCGCTGCGCGACAGGACCAACATCGTCCTGTCCGCCGATCCGACGCATGAATACGAAGGCGTCGTCAACGTCCATACGTTCGAAGACTTTCTTTGCGAGATCAAAAAGGCCGGCGAGCACGGCGACGTGTTCGTCATCGGCGGCGCGTCCATCTACCGGCAGATGCTTCCGTACAGCGACAAGGTGTACTTGACGAAAGTGCACAAAAACGGCAACGCGGAAGTGTTTTATACGAACCTGGATGAGCTGCCCGAGTTCGTCATCGAGAGCGAACAGCCGCCCCAGATGGACGGGGACATCGAGATCCAGTTCATGACCTACCGGAACACGGCTCCGAAAAAGATCCAGTAACGAAAAATAAACAGATTATCGCCTCCAAATTGCTTTATGCAGCTTGGAGGCGATAATTTTGATTTTGTTATTCTATCACTCTACCGTGACGGATTTTGCGAGATTCCTCGGCTTGTCCACGTCGAGGCCGCGCGAGCAGCTCATGTAGTAGCCGAGCAGCTGCTGCGGAACGACCGTGACGCTGGCCGTGAAATGGGGATCGGTCTTTGGGATGAACAGCACGAAGTCCGCCGTGTTGAGTATATCCTGCCTGTCTTCCGTCGTGACGGCCACCAGATACCCGCCTCTTGCCTTGCACTCCACCATGTTGGAAAGGGTCTTCTCGTAAAGGTCCGGCTGGGTGAGGATGCCGATGACGGGCGTCCCGTCCTCCACGAGACTGATCGTCCCGTGCTTGAGTTCTCCCGCCGCGTAGGCTTCCGAGTGGACGTAGGAGATCTCCTTCATCTTCAGGCTCCCCTCGAGCGCCGAGGTGTAGTCTATGTTCCGGCCGATGAAGAAGACATCTTTCGTGGCGACGTGCTCCGCTGCGAAACGCTGGATGTCCTCCTTGCGGGAAAGGGCCGTTTGAATAGCGTCAGGCAGCTTCTGCAGCTCATCCAGATAATACTGGTACTGCTCCTCGCTGATCACGCCGCGTACGTGTCCCGCCTTGACCGCGAGGGCATAAAGCGCCGCCAACTGGGTCGAGTAGGCCTTGGTCGTGGCGACCGCGATCTCGGGTCCCGCCAGCGTATACAGCACATGATCCGCCTCGCGGGCGATGGCCGATCCCACCACGTTGACCACGCCCAGCGTCTCCGTCCCGCTTTCCTTGGCAAGACGGAGCGCCGCCAGGCTGTCCGCCGTTTCGCCGGACTGCGAGATGACGATGACAAGCTGCCCTTTGCCGAGGATCGGCTTGCGGTAGCGGAATTCAGACGCAAGCTCCACGCGGACCGGGATCCTTGCCAGGTCCTCGATGACGTACTGGGCGCTCATCCCGACGTGCCAGGCGGAGCCGCAAGCGCAGATCGTGATGCCCTCAAGCGAGCGGATCGTCTCGTCTGTAAGGCCCGTCTTGGAAAGGTCGATGAAAGACCTGTCGCTGTCCTTGGCGATCAGCGAATGCAGCGTGTCCTTCACGGCGCGGGGCTGCTCGTGGATCTCTTTCATCATGAAGTGCTCGTATCCGTCCTTTTCGGCGGCGTCTGCGCTCCAGGTGATCTCAGTCGGTTCGATTTTGATCTCCTCGCCGTTTAAGTCGTAGAAGGTCACCTCGCCGGGTCTGATCCTGGCAAACTCCAGGTTGCCGATGTAGTATACCTTTTTCGTGTATTTGAGGATGGCCGGCACGTCAGAGGCGATGAACGTCTCGCCGTCCTTGACGCCGATGATCAGCGGGCTGTCCTTGCGGACCGCCCAGATCTCGTCCGGATAATCCGAGAACATGAGCCCCATCGCGTAGGAGCCTCTCATGCGGACCATGGTCTTGGCGATCGCGTCAATGGGCCCCAGACCGTATTTTTTGTAATAGTAGTCCACCATCTTCACGGCGACCTCGGTGTCCGTGGCGCTGTAGAAGCAGTATCCCTTGCGGATCAGCTTGTCCTTCAGTTCCAGGTAGTTTTCGATGATGCCGTTGTGCACGCCGGTGACAAGACCGTCGTCCGATACGTGCGGATGGGCGTTGTCCTCGGACGGCTCGCCGTGCGTGGCCCACCTGGTATGGCCGATCCCGATATGGCCGGGCATGGTCTTTCCGCCCTCGGTCTTCTCATACAGACGGGACAGACGTCCTTTTGTCTTGCAGACGCTGACGGGCCCGCTTCCGTCCCGTACGGCCAGACCCGCGCTGTCGTATCCGCGGTATTCCAGCTTGGAAAGTCCTTCCAAAAGTATCCCGGCGGCGTCTTTCCCGCCCGCGTATCCCACGATTCCGCACATAGTATATGATCCTCCCAAAGATTTAATGTTTGACAACGCGACTATTATAAGATGAAGGACAGGACAAGACAACCAACCGCGATTTGCACGATTTTTGCTGGAAAAGACAAGTTTGGTTGGCAAAAAGCACATGGGCGCCCGGAAGGCAGGAAGAAGGACGAAAAAAGCGGGACCGTCCGCCCGGCGTCAGCCGGACCGGAACGGTCCCAGAATGGTATGGAGTTGTCAGTCGGAAGGTCTCCAGATGATCTGCTTGATGAAGTTCGCACCCCTTGTGGAAAAGGCAGCCACGTCCTTATCGTCCTTTGCTCTGCCGTAGAAGACGGTCAGGATAGAGCCGTCATCCAGCTGTACGCTGCAGGGGTAACCCAGGTCACCGCTAACGCCGTTGTCCCAGACAACGATGTCCGTCTCCCACGTTTTTCCTCGGTCGTGCGAGATCATCGCGCGGATCCCGTACGGTTCCTTGCGGTATCCGTATGTGCAGACGACGGTGCCGTTGCGAAGCTGCAGCAGATGCGGAGGAGACCCTCCGGTCTCGGGCAGCAGCAGACGCGGTTCCGTCCAGGTCCTGCCGCCGTCCTTGGATTCGGACTGCGCGACGGTGAAAAAGCCGTTCTCCTCAAGACGGATGTGGCACAGAAGCGTCCCGTCGTCAAGCTCTATGCAGTGAGGCTCGCAGTTGTAATGCCCAGGGAAGGCCGGGATCGAACCGCGAAAGATGTTTCTGCCGTCCGGGAAGATCTCGTAGGCGGATAAGTGCCCGTTCGAGCCCTTTTCGTCGAAATCGTTGCCCACCCACAGAATGCTGCCGGAAGAAAGGCAGACGGGGCCGTGAGGAGAGGTGACGGGAGAGGAATAAATCGGGCCGAAAGTCGTCCCCAGATCGTTGCTCACGCGGTATGTGGCGGAGTAGTATGTCTTTTCAGACTCTTTGGAGATCGTGTCAAGGTACGCGTTCATCAAAGCGTTCTCGACCCTTGAGGCGTCAGAAGTCGATTCGTCGGACGTCGCATTCCTGCGCTGCAGGCTCAAAGGACTTGTGAAGGACGTGACGATGAGTCCCGATTCCCCGAACGGTAAAACGCCCGCGTCGCGGTCGTCCATCGGCGTGTCGATGACGGGAGCCGGGAGGGAATAGGTCTTTCCGTTGTCCGAACTGAAGCAGATCACGGCTTTACCGAAGGGGCAGACGTGCCGCAAGCGGAATCCGGACGCAACGGCTGCAAGACGCCCGTCCTGGAGTTTTGCAACGCTGGGCCAGCCGAAGTAGCGGTTGGGACTGTACGGGTTGGACATGATGTTCTTTGCGTCTTCGATGATGATCGCTCGCATAAAGACCTCCTGATTCAAACTGTATTTTCTGTGTTGGCGCTTCTGTCTTTCAGCCGGTTCAAAAGTTCCGTCATGGAAAGCAGGAGCACGGCGAAAAAGAGCAGGTAGAAAGGATAGAGCGTAAGGGATATAGCCTGGGCCAGCACGCCGAACAGCGCGGGCGCCAGACACGATCCCACGTAGGCGGAAGCCATCTGCACGCCGATGACGGCCTGGGAGTTCTCAGGGCCGAAATTCTTTGGCGTGGAGTGGATGACGGACGGGTATACAGGCGCGCAGCCAAGACCCGCGATGATCAGCCCCGCCACGGATAAAATAAACGAGTTTATTGGTAAAATAACAAGAATAATGCCGGTAGCGGCAATAATAGCGCCGAATCTTATCATCCGTCTGTCTCCGACCTTCTCGGTGATGAATCCCGAAAGGAAGCGGCCTCCCGTGATGCCGAAGAAGTAGGCGGCGCCGCAGGTCGCCGCGGCGTCCGCGCTCAAGCCCTTGACGGTGAAAAGGTAGCTGGCGGCCCAGAGACCGCAGGTCTGCTCGAATGCGCAGTAGCCGAGGAATGCCAGCATGACAAAGGGCACGCCGGGGATCTTCAGGACCTTGCGAAGCGGGATCGGCTCCCTTACGACGGCCTCCTCGTCGCTTTCCGTTTTCCGCCGCCAGAGCGGCAGGCTGCAGAATAGCAGGACTGCCAGTCCCGCCTGGACAAAGGAGATCGCCCTGTATCCGCCCGGCCAGTTGTTCCCGACCGCCAGGAACTGTCCCATGATGACGGGCCCAGCCGTTGCGCCGATCCCCCACATGGCGTGCAGCCAGCTCATGTGTCTGGCTTTGTAGTGCAGGGCCACGTAGTTGTTCAGCGCCGCGTCCACGGCTCCCGCCCCCAGGCCGTACGGAACGGCGATGACGCACAGAAGCCAGTAGGACCTTGAAAGGGAAAAGCCCAAGAGCGCCAGGGCCGTCATGGCGGTGGATATCGCCGTGACAAGGCCCGTGCCGAGCTTTTTGTTGAGCCTGTCCGAAAGGAGGCTCGACACGATCGTCCCGACGGAGATGATCATCGAGATGATCCCCGCGTAGGACAGCGGCACGCCGAGATTCGGCTGCATGACGGGCCAGGCGGAACCCAGGATCGAGTCCGGAAGGCCCAGCGAGACGAACGATATGTAGATCAGTACGATGAGAAGACTTCCCATACAAAAGTTTTTTTAGCGGTTACTTGATCTTCTTACCGTCCGAGTAGGCAAGGCCCACTTTTTTGCCCAGTACGCGGTAGTCGTAGGTGGCGCAGTCGTAAATGACTGGACTGAACTTGTCCAGATCCGGCAGACCGTTCTCGCCGAGGACGGATTCCTCCACGGCCACGTTCACGACGTTGCCGATAAGATACCCGGATTCCTCGTCATAGGATTTGAGCGTGCACTCGATGACGACGGACAGCTCGTTGATGACGGGCGCGTCCACGTGCGCGCTCTTCGTGAGCGTGAAACTTGTTTTAGAAATCTTGTCCGGGACTTTGTTCGCGGACGTGATGCCAAGGTAATCCTGCTCCGCTACGTATTTGTCCTCTCCGATGCTGACGGTGAAGGCGCCGCGGTCCAGGATGTTCTGCACGGTCTTGTGGGACCGGGACAGGCACAGGCCGATCTCGTTGTGGTCGTGGATGCCGCCCCAGGCGGCGTTCATGATGTCCGGCGTTCCGTCGGCACCGTAGGTGGCGATCATCAATACGGGCATCGGGTACAGCCATGTTTTCTTTCCGAAGTCTTTTTTCATAAGGTTTTCCTCCTTTTTTTTCGTTGAGTCCATTATACCATGCGGGCCCCTTTAATGCAAGGGAACAGGGCGGCAAAAGGCGCTTTCCCGTCTTGCACATTCATAAAACGTGTAGTATAATGATAGTGTTGTATTAATTGGAGGGAAGAACAATGTGGCTGAATGTTTTGCTTTTTGTCCTGGGACTTGCCTGCATCATCAAGGGCGGTGACTGGTTCGTGGACGGAGCCGTCGCGCTGGCGAGAAGGCTCAAGATGCCGGAGATCATCATCGGCGCGACCATCGTATCGGTCGGGACGACGCTGCCGGAAGTGCTGGTGTCCACCACGTCCGCTGTGACGGGCCACGGGGAGATCGCATACGGCAACGCGGTCGGATCCGTGATCTGCAACGTGGCGCTCATCGCAGCCATCACGGTGGCTGTG
>JAFSSK010000068.1 GCA_017451045.1 Clostridia bacterium | reverse complement strand
TTCGTCGGCTCGGAATTTTGCCTGCGGCTTCCTTCAGATTCCGTCTCACGGCGGACACCCTTGCCGTTCGGCTAACACTTCCTACTACCAAGCGTGTAGTGGACTTTCACCACCAAGCTATTGCCCATGGCGGGCGTACAAGGCAGGCAGCCCTCCGCGGTATTGCGCGGAGGGCTGCTTTCTTTTATATCAGATTCATTCTACGCGGCCCATGTCCTTGAAATGGATGTCCTTGAGGCCGTATTTTTTCATGGCCAGCTTCTTCAGCGTGAAATCGCCGTTTTCCCAGTCCTGGAACATATCCGAGTTGAGGTTCACGATGATGATGTCCTCGACCTCGCTGTATTCAAGGACTTTGTCCATGATCTCGATGATGGTGTTGCCGCCCCATCCGGTCGCCACGTTCTTCTGCACGACGGAGCAGCCCGGGTTCACGCTGCAGTACTTGTTGCCGTCGAGATTGCCCAGAACACCGTCCGTCAGCGTGTACTTTTCGATCAGCCCCACTGCCGGGAACGCAGAAGTCCATGCTTCGTTGGTGTACAGCGTGTTCCAAAGCGTGCTGTCGTCAAACCATGAATAGTCGTTTCCTTCGAACAATCCGTCATAGCCGCGCTGGTCGTAATGGAAACTCTCCCAGTGTCTGCCCGGGTCATAGACGGGAGCAAGATACACCATGATATTGTTCTCAACCACCATATCCCGGCCGCCGCCGATGAGGATGTCCCAGTCCGGAATGTCCGTCAGAAGGTTTCCGAACACCGTGATGCCGGAAAGGCCGTCGTCCATATAGATCCCCTGCGGCGGGAATCCGTCCGAGCCGATGTCGTGGATGTAGTTGTACTGAATGACCGTTCCGTAACTGTAAAAGTTCCGCCCGCCGTAGATGGCGCCGCCGTCGATCGTACGCAGGCAAACATGATGCAGCTCGTTATATTCGATCAGGTTGTTGGGGCCGGAAAAGGTGATGGCCTGCCCCGGCGTGTTGTACAGTTCGTTATGAGACACCGTGATGCCGCAGCCCCTGATCGCGATACCGTCGGCAAGGTCGACCTCGGACCAGTCGTGGACTAGATTATTGTAAACCCTGCACCCGGAGGGCGTGAGCGATTCGATATCGCCGCCGGTGACCTGGATGCCGAACGTGGCGATCCTTGACAGATCGCAGTTCAGGACATTGCAGTTTTCCGCGTCCGTCACCTGGATGCCGCCTTTTCCGCCTTCGCGTACAACGAGGTTCTGCAGCGTGATGTTGCTGCATTCGCGCACGCGGACAGCCGTTTCGACCGTGTTGGCGATCGTGAACCCGTCAAACGTCAGGTAGGACGCGTTCGCACAGTGCAGCATCCATCCTCTGTACAGCGACAGATCAATGGCGGCTGTTTCGAAGTCATCGTCCGCATAGACGTACAGAATACCTTTGCTTCTGTCCAGATACCACTCGCCGGGCGCGTCCAGTTCTTCCAGCACGTTGAAGAAATAGTATTTCGTGTTCTGCTCGATCCCGTACCAGCTCGCGAACTTGTGGGTCAGTTCCCTCGTTTCCGGATTGTATGCGGCGACAGGCGTGGAGGAAGGAGCCCAGTCGAATCTCCAGAGTCCGTACATCCACACGTCGTCAAGCGTCGCCCAGGAAGCGATCTTCGCGGCGGCCTCGTCTTCGGCCACTTTCACGATCGGCGCATCGGGGTAATAGCCGTCCGGCGTCCACTGAGCGCCGTTCGTCCAGCCGCCGTTGTTCTCTGCGGCCGTTTCTCCCACGCGTACGATCGTCCCGTTCTTCAGCCATCCCTCGTTCGGATACCGGGCCAGGTTCATTCTGATCCCGTTATAGTACAGGCAGATGGGTACATGTCCGTATCCGCTGTCCGGATAGAAAAGCGAAGTGGAGTACAGACCGATCGGCGCGATGATCCCCCAGTCTGCCGCGGAGAGTCCGTATGCCGTCAGGTCGATGAAGCGCACGCGGTCTTTCGCGCCCTCGCTGAGCCTGTCAAGGACCGTTCTGTCCGGAAGGACCTCGCTGTCCGCAACGCTTGCGAAATCTTTTCCCTCAAACGACATGCCGCCGTTGAACTCGACCTCGCCGTCAGCAACGTATTTGATAGGACAGGTTTCCGTGCCGCTGTCCTCTTCGGAAAAATACAGGCTGTCCCTGCATTCGTACACTCCCTGCGCCACGTGGACCGTGATGGATGTATGTTTCGATTTATCCAGCGTTCTGATGAAGTCTCTGGCGCTCTGTACGCTTGGGAACGGATCGGCTTCCGTACCGGCAGCGTTTTCCCCGCCGCCCTGCTTTACGTAAAGGACCACGTTCTGCGGCAGATCGTCCACCGGCTGTTCCGGATCCTTGTTCTCGGTCTCGGTGCCGCTGTCCACTGTCTTTCCCGTTTCCGTTTCCTTTTCCGTTCCGGTGTCGGCCGGCGCCGCCGGCGAGCAGGAAACGAGGACGGACAGGACAAGAAGGATCGCTAGAAATAGGCTTGTCAGTTTTTTCACTTTAGAAATCCTCGCTTTTGATTTGAGATGCGATGCAGGCGAGCAACTGCCCGTCGCTGTCATCGCTGCGTTCATTATACCAGTTTTCGCCCCGTTTTTCAAGTCGAACGGAATGAAATCACGAATAAGGCAGCAGAAATGATTTCAGGGTTTTATTATTTTTCCGTTGCAATAAAGGTCCGGTTAGTATATAATCTAATTACGGAGAATGTTCAAATGATAAACATCCGCTAATAACCAACAGGAGGAATCTTTATGAAAAAACCTCAGATCCTGGCAAAGCCGTTCCTGGTAGTCATTTTCGGAGCGCTGCTGCTCCTGTTCTATCTGAACTGGCTTTCATTCGGCGGAGCCGCGCTGGCACTCGGTATCATCGCGCTCGTCATCTCAGCTTTCTATCTCGTATACGGCATCTTTATGATCTTTGCGGCCGGCAAGCTTTCCGAGTCCGCGGGCAAGATCATGAATCTCTGCGCACTGTGCGCTTTCCCGGTATTCATTTTCGTTTACTTTTTGATCGTGACTATCAACGCGGCCGGCAACTTCGGCCCGAACGGCTGGGTCATCGCGCTGCTCAGCATGATCTCTTCGCTGGGTCTTGCGTTTCTTCTGATAGCCAATCAGTTTGCTCCCGCCGCGGGCCTGGCAAAGTTGCTGCGTCTGTGCGGGATCGTCTTCTCGCTGGCACTGCTCCTCAGCATCCTGTTCGATGCCCAGGGCAATGCCAACAATCTGGGGGAGATCGACATCATAACGACGGTGATCGACGGCATCTTCGTTTACCTGCTGTTCCAGGGACTCTGCACGGGTGATAAGGCCGCACCGAAGGAAAGCGAAGAAGCTTCTGCCGAAGAACCGGCTGAAGAGGAAAGCGGGAGCGAGGAGGCTTAACAAGCATACAGCAAGAATTCTCCCGTCCTCTAAAGGCGGTGAGATGAATTGCGGTTAGTATGCGTTAGATTCCGACACAGAAAGCGGAACTAATACAAGAAAGAAAAACAACCGGTCGGGACACCGGGGATAGACCC
>JAFSSK010000067.1 GCA_017451045.1 Clostridia bacterium | reverse complement strand
TACCATTATACACCATATTTTGTGAAATGTCAATAACTTGCAATAACAAAAACGAAAAAATATTCAAAATAAGAAAAGCCCTTATTCCACATGGGAATTCAGGGCTTTGGATTATGGCAAAACTGTAAAACTCGGGTTATATCATATTATATCCGCTATCGCAAGTACATTTTTCGCCTTTCCCGGTTTTTGAGAGGAGCGCCGGCGTGACGGCGGAACGGCTGGTGATCTGCGTCTCTCGAGATATCCTGAAAAGCAGTTGACAAGTCCCCGCTTTTGCTGTATAATGAAGAAAAAATGTATCAAGTGAGACAGATTTAATGAGAAACGGTAATCTGATACAAATGCTGCGGGAAGTCCGTCTGTTTGACGGATGCAGCAGCGAAACGCTGGAGAAGGCTGCATGTGGCGCGGCGCCCAGAAAGCTGGGAAAAGGCGAGGAGGCGTGCGCCGACGGCAGGGAGCTTCTGCTCGTCTGCTCCGGAAAACTGCGTGTCGGGCGCAACGGCGTCCGGCTGAACGTGCTGCGTCCGGGGGACGTCACGGGCGTCTCGACGCTGTTCGGTTCGTCCGTCTGCGACACGGACGTCACGGCCGCGGTGCCCACCGAGGTCATCGCGTGGACCCGGGAACAGTTCGAGGACATGATGCTGTCCGATCCCGTTCTTCTGCACAACTACCTTTCCTTCCTGTCCGACAGGATCTGCTTCCTCAACAAAAAGATCGCGTTCTTCACGGCGGGCGGGGCGGAGGAAAAGGTCACGGCCTACCTGCTGTCCGTCTCGAACGGACAGGCGCGGTTTCGGATGCCGCAGAGCATGGCGGCGGTCGCGAACCTGCTCGACATCGGCAGAGCGTCGCTCTATAGGGTGTTCGACAGCCTGGAGGAAAAGGGAAAGATCCGAAAAGAGGGCGCGCAGATCGAGATCCTCGCGCCGCAACTGCTTGAAAAACTTAATCAACCGGAGGAATAAAAACATGAGAAAACTTAGACTCGCAGCCATCGTGCTGCTCGCCGTCATCACCGTGGCGGCCATCGCCGGGTGCGCAGGCACCGGCGCGAAGGAAGACACGCTCGAAAGGCCCGTCAAGGTCCTTACGCTGATGGGACCGACCGGCATGGGCATGGCCAAGATCATGAACGACAGCGAAGCCGGCTCGTCCGCGCTCCAGTACGACTTTACCGTGGCGTCCGCGCCCGATCAGATCGCGGCGTCCGTCATCAAGGGCGAATACGATATCGCCGCCGTGCCCGTCAACCTCGCGTCCGTTCTGTACAACAAGACGAACCAGGCCCTGTACGTGGCCGCTGTCAACACGCTGGGCGTTCTGTATATCCTTGACAACGGCAACGGCGTGAGCACGCTGGAGGATCTGAGGGGCAAGACGCTGTACGCGACGGGCCAGGGATCCAACCCGGAGTACACGCTCCGCTACATCCTGCAGAAGAACAACATCGATCCGGACAAGGATCTTACGATCGAGTATCTGGCCGAGCACGCAGAACTTGCCACGAAGATGGTCGCCGGTCAGGCGACGCTCGGCATGCTGCCCGAGCCCAACGTCACCTCCGTGACGATCAACAACCCCGACGTGAAGATCGCCATCGACCTGACACAAGAGTGGGAGAAGGCGACAGGCGTCAAACTGGCGCAGGGGTGCATCATCGTGAACAAGCAGTTCGCGGACGAACACCCCGGTATCCTGCAGAAATTCCTGGACGAGTACCGCGCTTCCGTGAACTTCGTGAACACCGATCCGGACTCGGCGTCCCAGATGATCGAGAAAGCCGGCATCGTGCCCAAGGCGGCCATAGCCAAAAAGGCGATACCGAACTGCAACATCGTCCTCATCACCGGGCAGGAGATGAAAACGATGGTGGGCGACATGCTCAAGGTCCTGTATGACGCCAACGCGTCCTCGGTAGGCGGAAAACTGCCGCAGGATTCCTTCTACTATCCGTCCGCGAAATAAGGACGGAAAACAGCTGAACGAATGAGTACCGGATCGAAGGTGTTGAAATACGTCCGGGGCCCCGGGATCCTTCTGTTCTGGATCGGGGTCTGGTGGCTGCTGGCGCTCGCCGTCGGAAAGGACGTGCTGATCCCCGGACCGGACAGGGTCGCCGTAAAGCTTGCGGAGCTTTTGACGGTGCCGGACTTTTACAAATCCGTCGGACTGTCCATCGCGCGGATCCTTCTAGGGTTTTCCGCGGCCACGCTGGCGGGGGCCGTTTTGGGGGTCCTCTGCGCGAAGGTGCGCTGGGTGGACATGTTCCTGTCTCCGCTGCTGTCCGTCATCAAGGCGACGCCCGTCGCCTCGTTCATCATCCTGGCGCTGGTGCTGATCAACAAGGAGATCCTTCCGGCCGCCATCTCGTTTCTGATGGTCCTGCCGGTCATCCACGGGAACGTCCGCCAGGGCGTCCTTGAGACTGACGGGAAACTTCTGGAAATGATGCGCTTTTTCGGGGCGTCCAGAAAAGACATTCTCACGAAGCTGTACGTGCCGCAGGTATTCCCGTATTTTCTGTCCGGCGTCAGAACATGCCTGGGACTGGCCTGGAAGGCCGGGGTCGCGGCGGAGGTGCTCTGCTATCCTAAGTACTCCGTCGGAACGAACCTGTATCAGTCCAAAGTCTATCTGGAAACTGAATCGCTGTTCGCCTGGACCGTTGTGATCATCGTCATCAGCATGGTGATCGAGAAGATCCTGATGAGGCTCATCGAATACGCCGTCGCGCGCCGCAGGGAGGTGAAGAGCCGTGATTGAGTGCACAAACCTTTCCAAGCGCTTCGGTGACAAGGTGATCCTGTCCGGCTGGTCCCATACGTTCCCGGAAACCGGGATCGTGGCCGTCACAGGCCCGTCCGGACGCGGCAAGACAACGCTGTTGCGCATGATAGCGGGACTGGACAAAGACTATGAAGGACAGATCCGGCTTTCAGGCGTCGGCTCCATGTCCATGGTCTTCCAGGAGAACAGACTGCTGCCGACCCTTACCGCTCTGCAGAACGTGGATCCCGTCTCGAAAGATACCGGAAAAGCCGAGAAGATCTTATCAAGGCTCGGGCTGGCAGACGATCTCGGCACCTATCCCGGAGAGCTGTCCGGGGGCATGAAGCGCCGGGTGGCGTTCGCAAGGGCTTTCGCAAAAGATGCGGACCTGTACATTCTGGACGAACCGTTCGTTTCCGTCGACGAGGACACCAAGAAGGAACTGCTGGACATCGTCAGGGAGGCGGGGGCGAAAAGCCTCGTCCTGCTGGTCACGCACGACGAGCAGGATATCACTGACCTCGGGGCTGAGAGAGTCTTGCTGACTGACCCGGAAGATACATCCCGCAAGGAAGGAAAAACAGACTGAAATACGTCCGCGGAGCGGCTGCCGTCCCGCGGACATTTTCTATGCCCGAAATCGTGTTTTCGCGTATGATTTTTTGCCAAAATAGGTTGCCTTTTCCGGATGTATGGTTTACAATGAACATGAACCCTGAATAGGGATCGCGGAAGGACGAAAAAACGCCGCAGGATCCCGGGAAGGAACCAGTATGAGAGATGTTACCAACCGTATCGCGCGGCTGATGGACAGAGCGGGATTCCCCGCGGACGCCGCGACCTGTTTTTTAGGCGTCGAGAAGCGTCTTCTTCGGAACGAGCCGTTCGGCAACCGTTTTGAAGAGGCTGTGGAGAACACGAGAAAGGATCCCTCCCGGTTCGGCGAGGGACTCGCAGCAGTGGAAGCGCAATCGGGCGAGTTCGGCGAGAACGTGTTCGTTATGAGCCTCCTTTATATCATGCACTGCTATCTGTGGCTGGAGGAGAAGTATAAAGAGAACAACATCAGTTCCACGCTGTACTGGAACGCGACGAGAGACCTTGTGGCGAAATGCCGCGAGTGCATGGAAAACGAAGGCGTGCCGGGCACGTTCGTGGCGGGCTGGTTCGGCCGCTGGTTCAACCTGACAAGATTCGCTTTGGGCAGACTGCAGTTCGAGTACGGCGGCGTGTTCATGGATCCGGACCTGACACTCCCCTGCGGGTACACGATGAAGCACGGGGGCATTTTCCTGGGTACGCACATCCCCTCCTTCGGGCCGCCCATGACGGACGAGGTGCGGAACGAGACGTACAGACAGGCATATGAATTCTTCAGGCCGCAGTTTCCGGATGGGGTCGTCGTGATCAGGACCTGCACATGGATCCTGAATCCGGATCAGCTGGAATTTCTCCCCGAAGATTCGCACCTGCGCGGCTTCATCAACGATTTCTATATCGATACGATCCACGAAAAGCAGACGTTCGGCGACGCGTGGCGCCTGGTGGGTCCGTACTCGAAGTTGCCCGTGGAAGAGTGGCCTGAGAGGACGACCATGCAGCGCGGATACAAGAAGCTGCTGCTTGAGGGCAGGAAGACCAAGGAAGGGGCCGGTCTTATCATCGTGGCGGACGGCAAGAACGTCACCAAGATCCCGAATTATTTCAAAAACAAATAATCCATAAGATACAAGGAGAGTATTAAAATGGCTGGAAAGACCAAACTCAAAGTAGGTATCATCGGAACGGGCGGCATCGCGCACAATCACGCGGGCGGCTATCTGAATCTTCCAAACGAATGCGAGATCGTCGCGCTGTGCGATATCGTGGAAGGCAAGGCGGAGGCTTTTGCAAAGGAATTCAAACTGGAAGGCGTCCGCTTCTATAACGACTGCCACGAAATGATGAAGAAGGAAAAACTGGACTGCGTCAGCGTCACCACCTGGAACGCTGCGCACAAGGAATGCACAATCGCTGCTCTGGAAGGCGGAGCAAACGTCATCGTCGAGAAACCGATGGCTATGAACGCCAAAGAGGCCGAGGAGATGCTCGCCGCAGCCAAAAAAGCGGGAAAGATCCTGCAGGTAGGTTTCGTCCGCCGCTTCGGCGCGGACGCGGACACGGTCAATCAGTTCCAGAAGGACAACATGCTGGGCGACGTCTACTACGCGAAAGCGGTCTACATCCGCCGCGACGGCTGCCCAGGCGGCTGGTTCAAGGACAAGAACTTCTCCGGCGGCGGCCCCGTCATCGACCTGGGCGTGCACGTCATCGACCTGTGCCGGTATCTGGCCGGGAATCCGAAACCGGTATCCGTTTATGCATCCACATATAACAATCTGGGTCCGAACCGCGCCGGCGGCGGCGAGTCCGCCTGGAGCGTCGCGGACAAGCAGGAGCATCCTTACAACGTGGAGGACTTCGCCTGCGCCCTCATCAAGTTCGAAAACGGCCTTACCATCAATATGGAAACGTCATTCAATCTGAACGTCAAGAACGACTATATCGATCTGCTGCTCTGCGGCACGAAAGCGGGGGTTCAGCTCTCCGGCGACATGGAAATCTACACCACGATGGCCGGCAGACACGTCAACATCCGCCCGACAGGCAGAACGGGATTCGATTTCACCGGCAGCTTCCTGGCTGAGATGGCCGGATTCATCAAGACGGTCAGGGGCGAGGAGAAATGCCGCGCGACCGGCGAGGACGGCCTGATGCTGATGAAGATCATCGACGCGATCTACGAATCGTCAAAGACCGGCAAGTCTGTCGATCTCAAGTAAGGGAGTTTATCTATGAAAGTCGGAGCAATGGTGGAAAGCTTCGGGCTCGGTTTCGAGGACGGCGTCAGACGCGCCGCGAAACTGGGATTGGACGGCATCCAGCTTTATGCCGTGGCCGGAAGATTCGGCCCGGACGAGGCGACGGATGAGATCCTTCGCGAAGCGTACGATTTCGTTACGTCCCACGGCCTTGTCTTCTCCGCTATCTGCGGGGATTTCGGCGGGGGCTTCACAAACGCAGAGGCGAACAAGATCAAGGTCGAAAAATCCAAAAGAGTCCTTGAAAACGCAAAGAAGCTGCACTGCGACATCGTCACGACCCATATCGGCGTCGTTCCGGAACAGGAGTGCGAGACCAAGGAGATCATGCGCAAGGCCTGCGCGGAACTCGCTTCTTTCGCTGATTCCATCGGATCCTCGTTCGCCGTGGAAACGGGTCCCGAAAAGGGAAAAGTACTGGCTGAGTTCTTAGACAGCCTGGGCGCCGGCGGTGTCAGGGTCAATTTCGATCCCGCGAATCTCGTGATGTGCTCCGGCGAAAGGCCTGAGGAGGCGCTTCCGTACCTTTCACGGTTCGTGGTCCACACCCACGCGAAGGACGGATTGCTGCCTGACGACAGGTTCAACGGACACGCGCCGCATCTGAATCCCGAAAGCGTCTGGAGAAAAGTCCTTTCGCCGTCAGGATCTTTGGAGGTGCCGCTCGGCACGGGAGACGTCAATTTCGATACCTATCTGCCCCTTCTGCACAAAGCCGGTTTCGACGGTTTCCTTACCATCGAGCGCGAATGCGGAGACAGACCGGACGAGGATATCGCCATGGCGGCTTCCTTCCTGCGGGAGAAGATCAAGAAGTTCGGATACGAATCATAACAGTCAAAACAAGCAAAACTGGTAAAAGAGCACCCGGTTACCGATCTGGAAGCAGGGCACTCTTTTGACAAGATATTACTGTTAAAATGCCGAAATCGGCAAATTATCTATAATTTAGATTAAGAAGACTATTATCAGGACTCTGCGAGGAAATAAAATGAACGACGACAACAGACTGAACCCGGAAGATTACCAGGACCCGATCTGTCCTTTCTGCACGGACGCATACGAGAAGGAACCGCCCGCCAGGACCGTTCCCTTGCGCCGGATACTTGAGCGCGCGGACGCGATGCTGGCCCGCCGGGATTACGACGGCGCGGAGAAACTGTTTCTGTACTGGGCGGAAGAGGCGAAGACCGGCAGAGACCTGCGGGGCGAGATGTCCGTTCTCAGCGAGCTGATGGGCCTTTACCGCAAGCTGGGCCGCAAAGATGACGCCGTCCGGATGGCGGAACGTTCCATGGATCTTGCAAAAGAGACCGGTCTTGGTGACTCCGTCAGCGGCGCCACTGTGTATCTGAACGCCGCCACCGTATACAAGGCGTTCGGAAGACCAAAAGACGCGCTGCCGCTTTTCGAGCGGGCAAAAGAGATATACCTTTCCTATCTGCCTTCGAACGATGCAAGGCTCGGCGGCCTTTACAACAATATGGGACTTGCGCAGACGGATCTTAAAGATTACGAGGGGGCAGAGACATCCTACGCCAATGCCCTGATCGTCATGCGCACTGTCGAAGGCGGCGAGGGAGAGATGGCCATCACGTATCTCAATATGGCCGATCTCGTTTCCGCCCGCGACGGAGAGGAAGACGGTTATGACGAGATCAACAGGCTCGTAGGGGAGGCCGAAAGGCTTCTCAGGAGCGATAAACTCGTCCACGACGGCTACTATGCTTTCATATGCGAAAAATGTGCGCCTACGTTCGAGCGGTACGGCTTTTTCGCGGCGGCGCAGGAATTTTCCGGGGAGGCGGAGCGGATCTATGCAGGGAATTGAGATCGCAAGACAGTATTTCGAACAGTACGGCGAACCGATGCTGAAAAAGCAGTTTCCCGAGTACGTATCGAAAGTGGCCGCGGGACTCATCGGCGCCGGCTCCGAGTGTTTCGGCTATGACGACGAGATATCGCGCGATCATGATTTCGAACCCGGGTTCTGCCTGTTCCTGCCAGGGGAGGACGTGATAGACCGCAGGACGGCTTTCCTTATGGAGCGCGCCTACGCGGCGCTGCCCCGCAGCTTCATGGGGCTCGAGCGGGGGCTCATGAGCCCTGTCGGCGGAAACCGACGCGGCGTGATCCGCCTGTCTGATTTCCTTTCCGAGAAAACGGGACTGCCGGACGGCATGATCGCGAAAGACGCCTGGTTTTCGATCCAGGAGCAGTATCTGCTCGAGGTGACAAACGGCGAGGTGTTCCTGGACGAGAGCGGGATACTAGGAAAAGTGCGCGAGCACCTGTCCTTCTTCCCGCGGGACGTGATGCTCAAAAAAACGGCCGGGCACCTTTTGCTCGGTGCCCAGTCCGGACCATACAACTATGAGCGTTGTCTGCGCCACGGCGAGAAGGGGAGCGCGCAGATGTGCCTTTACGAGTACTGCGATCACATGATCAGCGTGATATTCCTTCTCAACGGCCGGTACCGGCCCTACTACAAGTGGGTATTCCGCGCGATGCGGGAACTGCCTGTCCTGTCGACTCTTTGTGAGTCGTTCGAGTTCCTTCTCACGACGGACAACGAGGACCCGACTGTTCCTGTGAAGCAGCAGGTGCTGGAGGAGATCCAGGGAAAAGTCATCGAAGAACTACTCGAAGAGGATCTTTCCCGCGCGTCGTGCACGGATCTTGAAAAGCACGCCTATTCGGTCAACGACAGGATCGGGGACCCCGTCATCCGCAACAGACATATCCTCAGTGCAGTCTGAATCTATTCATTACAATTAAGGAGGTTTTCACATGAGAAAAGCGACAGTGTTCATACTCCTCTTCTGCTGTTTGTTCGCGTCAATACTTGTAGGCTGCGGCCGCATGGCGGTCACGCCGGAATCAGGCACATCCGAAACGAACGATTCCGGGACCGGATCGAAAACGGAAGGAACCGAAAGCGAAATTATACAAGAACAGTATATTGATTATCAAGTGCAGTATCTCCGGGGATACTATTTGGCCTGCGACACGGTGCAGTATCCGAAAACCGTCTGGATCACATCTGTTGGCGATTTTGAAGAGTTTTTCAATACACATCTTGACGCCGAGTCCCAATACAACGACATATTTTTCAAAGATCACGATCTGCTGCTGGTTTTACTGGAAGAAATCAGCGGTTCAATCTGGCATGAGGTCACCGGTGTGAAAGTGATATCGGGACAGAACGGTCAAATGACGGTGCAGCCGGAGATCGAACGACTCGTCCCAAAAGGGCTAACGTGCGATATGGCGGGGTGGGCCATCGTACTTGAGATAGGCAAAGAATACGGAAAAGCATCGACAGGAGCGGTCACGCCGGTCATTACCACAAAGAACTCAACGTAATATGACTCGTTTGCAAAATCGGATCCTGCTGATACTCATTGCTGGATGCCGCAATAACTGAATCAGACAAATACCGGTCTGCCGAACAAGCAGACCGGTATTTCAATATGCAAACTGAATCAGGCGGGTGGATCATTCTCAGACTGCTCGCCGGCAGGTTTCGCGTTTTCGTCGACCGTGCCTTCATCCGCTCCGGCTTCGGCCGGGCGTTCTTTTTTGCGGAAGACCCAGAATTTACTGAGGAAATAGTTCGTGATCACCACGATGACGGCCGCGCCGCAGACGGCCAGGACGTCCGCGTCAACCTCGATCTTCCAGACGAAGAAGGGGGTGTAGCCGAGCGCGTGGCACAGCGCCACGATCCCGTAGTTGACAGCCGCCTCGAGTCCAAGCGTGAAAAGGCGGGAGGATGTGAAGGCGGCAAGCTGCCGCACAAAGATCCCTCGCCCTTTCTGCGCCGCGTTGAATACGAACTTGCGGTTGGTGAAAAAGGCGAACAGGACGCCGGCGATCCACTGCAGCACGAGCGCAACGCCGCGCACGGCATGGTACACGGGTTTCGTATCCGCGATCCCCAGCACATACTCGCCGAAAGCGAGGACGGCGAACTGGACGGCTTTGGAAACGAGCGTCGTGAGAACGCCGAACAAAAGGTAAAGAAGAATTTCCCGGCGGCGCTCAGCCCGCCCCTCCTTTTGCTGCGTCATTTCGTGATCTGGAAGGTCGTGCCTTCCTTCGTGTCCGTCAGGACGACTCCGCGGGAAAGCAGCTCTGCGCGGATCGCGTCCGCGCGCGCATAGTCCTTCGCGGCTTTGGCCTCCTTGCGCGCCTCGATCATGGACAGGATCCAAGACGTGAATTCGTCATCCGCAGGCGTTTCTTCTTCCTTCGTCTCTTTCAGCTTCGCAGCGCCCTCTATCAGATCCAGGGCAAGGACTTTGTCGAATTCGGCCAGAAGCGCAAGCTTCGTCTCGTCGTTCACGGAAAGCTTCAGCACGTCGTAAAGGGCCGTCACGGCCAGGGAAGTGTTGAGGTCGTTGTCAAGGGCCTGGCGGAAAATGCGCAAGCCTTCGGCAAAGCCGGCTTCGTCAACGGGCTGGCCGTTGTCGCTGAGCTGCGCGACCTTAGCCAGGAGTTTTTCATAGGCCGCGCGCGCGTTGTCCAGGTTCTCCCAGGAGAACACAAGGGACTTGCGGTAGTGGGACTGCAGGCAGAAGAACCTGTACGCCAGCGGGTCATAGCCCTTCTCGAGCAGCGTGGAGAGGGTCAGGAACCCGCCTTTGGACTTGGACATCTTGCCGTCGTTGGTATTCAGGTGCAGCACGTGGAACCAGTACCGGCACCACTCGTGCCCCAGGTACGCCTCGGACTGCGCGATCTCGTTGGTGTGATGCGGGAAGGCATTGTCGATGCCGCCGCAGTGGATATCCAGGTATTCGCCCAGATGCTTCATGGAGATGCAGGAGCACTCGATGTGCCATCCGGGATAGCCGACGCCCCAGGGGGATTCCCACTTGAGGGCCTGGTCCTCGAACTTGGATTTGGTGAACCACAGGACGAAATCGTTTTTGTTGCGCTTGTTGCCGTCTTCCTCGACGCCCTCGCGGACGCCAACGGCCAGATCTTCCTTGTTGAAATCGTTGAAGACGTAGTAGTTCTTCAGTTTGGAGGTGTCGAAGTAGACGTTGCCGCCGGCCAGGTACGCGTACCCCTTGTCCAGCAGGACGCTGATGACCTTGATGAAGTCGTCGATGCAGCCGGTGGCAGGCTCCGTGATGTCAGCCTTCTCGATGTGGAGCTTCTCGCAGTCCGCAAAGAAAGCGTCGGTATAGAACGCCGCGATCTCCATGACGGTCTTGTGCTCGCGCTTCGCGCCCTTGAGCATTTTGTCCTCGCCCGTGTCGGCGTCGGAGGTGAGATGTCCCACGTCCGTGATGTTCATGACGCGCGTCACGTCGTAGCCGCTGAAGCGCAGGTAGCGGACCAGAACGTCCTCCATGATGTATGTGCGCAGGTTGCCTATATGCGCGTAATGGTAGACGGTCGGGCCGCAGGTGTATATTTTGACTTTTCCAGGCTCGCGGGGAACGAATTCCTCGCGCCTGTGGGATGCTGAATTGTAAAGTTCCATGGATAAACCTCGAAAAAGTTAGTTTCAGTGTTTGCGGCGCAGCGAGACAGCCGCGAATTCATAAGGCCCTATACGGGACAGGGTCAGCTCGGAACCGTTCACGGTCGCGCCGGTCCGCAGTTCCTCCTCGACGGTCCAAAGACCGTCCAGCGTAAGTTTTGGACGTTCAATGGCGTCGTACCAGATGTTGCAGATAAGGATCGACAGACGCTCGCCCTCGTCATCCTCAGCCGCTACGATGTATGCGCCAGGCGCGCCGTCCATCATGACCGGCAGCGGTTTGCCGGCGATGAAGCGGCAGGCTTTCGCAAGCGCCCGCGCGAGATTTGGACACTCTGCTGCAGCTGCCGTGCTGTCCGTCATGTCTTCGTATCGCATGTTCAGTACGGCGAACCGGTGTCCGCTGCCGGACGTGTAGGTCCACAGACGGGGTACCGCATCCGAACGCATCAGGATCTCGGCGCTTTCCGCGGGGATCAGACTGCCGTCGGTCCCAAGGGTTGCACCCACGTCAAAGCCGCGCTTTGCAAGGTGTGTTGCGGATTCGCTGTCCAGAAGGACTCCTCGCGTAAGCTCACGCTCGTCTACAAGCTCGCCCAGGTGACCTGTGAGGATCCCCGGACCCGGCCTGTCGAACTGTGCGGGTATCGTACAAAGGTTCAGATATTTGGCGCCGATCGGGAGCGAGAAGCGGGAGAACATGTATCCGTTGCTGCGGTAGCTGTCCGGAAGGGTCGTCATGCGGAGCGAGTGCTCCATGGAATGGACGTACATCCCGACGGGATGCGTGTGCTCGAACATGCGCGCAAGGGCCTTGTCCGCCTCCACGTTTTTCAGGTGCGCTTCAAGATATCTGCGGTCGCCTTTTTCCGGGCCTTCGCCGCCGAAGCATAGTATATATTTGTGACGGCCTGCTCCGCCGTTCGCAATCACGATCTTGTCGTACAGCTCGATATAGGATGCCGGAACGACCCAGCTGGAGCGGGGGTAACTGTCGTTTTCATCGAACACCTCCCAGTCCTTGCCGCGGAGCCATCCGATCTGCATGCGGACGAAATCCATCACGTCGTTCAGCGTATACTTCCAGTATTTGGCGGAAAGGAAGGGCCAGTAGGTCGCGCCGCTGATCCGGAAAAAAGGCCTGTTGCCTCTGCCGGCCAGCACCTTGACGATCTTCTCGATCTCGGTGCCCTCGATATCGTAGTGCGTGAAGCTGGCGCAAAGACCCATGCGGACGGAAGGGTCGACCTCGTCGGCCGCCTGTCTCAAGGCCCGGCAGTATTCCAGCATCGAATCGCCCATCAGATCCAGGTAGTCACTGCGCAGCTGAGAAGGAGCCCCCGTGAAAAGGGAACGGACGTCGTCCCGGGTAAACGTCCTGCCTGCGTGGCGGGAGAACCTTGAAAGGTGGAGCGGACAGGTACACATGAAGCCCGGCCGGACAGACTGTACAAGATCGTCGTCCCAGAGGATCAGATTGGCGCCGGCACGGATGAAATCCTTCGTGTTCTGGGTGTTCTGCTCCAGGAACCGCTCGTCCAGCGTACAGACGGCGGTCGAAGTGCTGCCGTCAAAGGCTGTCAGCCTGACACAGCCGCCGAACTGCTCGTGGAACTGCGCGGAGCGCGGAGATCCCCAGCCCAGGGAATTTGTCCAGACCGCCACGGTGTAGCCCAGGCTCTTCAGTCGTACAAGGGCTTCGGAAAGATGCTTGAGCACCTCGGCCCGCTCCTCGCCCTGCTCGAAAAACTCGCAAAGGCTGAGCAGCACGACGTCGTTTCCCATGGCTTTGAGATCCGCCTCGTAGTTTTCCCGGTACAGATGATAGGTTCTCAGATCGATCTGGGTGTACAGCATGGTTCTCCTCGAAAAGAAAAGGCTTTTAGCAATGTCATTATATTTGAAATATACAAAACTGTCAATAAAAATTGCTTTTTCGGAGCAAATCATCTATAATGGGAATGAAAGAAACCGGCAGGAAGGAAACGGCATGCAAGATGTAAGGGAACTGCTTGAGCAGTTGAGCGAAAACGAAAAGATCGCGCTCGTCAGCGGCACGAACAATATGTATACCCAGCCGGTACCGCGCCTGGGCATCCCTTCCTTGCGCATGTCGGACGGACCGCACGGCCTCCGGATCCTCAAAGACGAAAAAGGCTGGGACAGCAGTAAGGCTACTGCCCTGCCGGCCACATCCTTCCCGACGGCGGCGACGGTCGCCTGCAGCTGGGATCCGGAACTTATCGGGGCAATGGGACGCGCCATCGGCGAGGAATGCCTTTATTACGGCGTCCATATCCTGCTGGGCCCCGGCGTGAACATCAAACGCAACCCGCTGTGCGGCAGGAACTTCGAATACTACTCGGAAGACCCGTATCTGGCGGGAACGCTGGGGGCCGCCATGGTGCGCGGCGTCCAGGGGTGCGGCGTCGGCGTTTCTCTCAAGCACTTCGCCATGAACAACAGCGAAACGTTCAGATACACGGGCGATTCCGTTGCGGACAGCCGCGCCATGCGGGAGATCTACTTAAAGCCTTTTTCCATGATCGTGCAGACGGCCCACCCCGAAACGCTGATGTGCGCGTACAACCGCGTCAACGGGACATACTGCTCCGAGAACGCACAGCTCCTCACGGCCGTCCTTCGGGACGAATGGGGCTTTGCGGGTGCCGTCATGACGGACTGGGGCGCGACCCACGACAGAGTCGAAGGGCTGAAGTCCGGACTCGATCTCGAAATGCCCGGGGACACGGCCATCTGCCGAAAATGGATCCGGGACGCGCTCCGCACGGGATACCTCAAGCGCGAGGAACTGGACAGACCGGTTGGAAGGATCCTGGAACTGGTAAGCCGCCACGCGGACGCGGAAAAAGTTGGGACTGCGGATTTCGAAGCCCATGACGCTCTCGCGGCGAAAGCGGCCAGCCGAAGCGCCGTGCTGCTCGAGAACGACGGGATGCTCCCGCTTTCTGCGAATGAGAAACTGTTCGTCTGCGGGGAGATGTTCGCAAGGATGCGGTATCAGGGCGGCGGCAGCTCACAGGTATTCCCGTACCGCATCACGACCCCGAAGGACGCTTTTGACGCCGACGGGATAGACTATGTTTATGCACCCGGCTATTCGGAAAAGAAGCACGGCAGGGATCTTGTTCAGGAGGCGCTCGAGAAAGCAAAGCCTTACGAGAAGGTCCTGGTGTTCGCCGGACTGCCGGACGATTCCGAATGCGAGGGAGGCGACAGGGAGCACATGCGGCTGCCCGAGGACCAGCTGAAACTGATCGACGCGCTGACAGATGCAGGTCACAAAGTCTGCGTCGTGCTGTTCGGCTGTTCTCCCGTCGAGCTGCCTTTTGCCAAACGGGTATCCGGCCTTCTCTACATGGCCCTGCCGGGGCAGAACGGCGGACGCGCCGTCAGCGACCTGCTCTTCGGGCGGGAAAGCCCCTCGGGCAGACTGGCCGAAACGTGGCCGCTTTCATATGCAGACGTGCTTTATGGCGACAGGTTCGCCAAAGAGGAGCACGAGATATACTACGAAAGCGTTTTCGTGGGGTACCGGCATTACGCCAGCGCCCCGGAAAAGGTCCTGTATCCGTTCGGATACGGCCTCGGCTACACGTCTTTCTCCTTTGGGGATATCAGCGTGGAAATAAAAGACGGAACGGTCTCTGTCAGCTGCACGGTGAGGAACACTGGCGAAAGGAACGGATCCGCCGTTCCGCAGGTATACGTGAAGGGACCTTGCGGACGTGTCGCGCGTCCGGAGAGGGAACTTCGCGCGTTCAGAAAAGTGTTCGTGCAGGCGCACGGGTGTGCACAGGTCACGGCAGAGATCCCTCTGGACGAGCTGCGATTCTGGCACAAGGGCCTTCGCAAATGGGTGCTCGAGGGCGGCCTATATACGGTACAGATCTGTTCGGACGCGCTGACGCCCGTCCTTTCCCAGACGATCCATATCGACGGGGAGGTTTTCGAGGCGCCGGACAGCGAAGAAATCTATATGACTTACGAAGCCGGACATGGTGCGGGCATCACGGACGAGCTGTTCGAAAAGCAGTCCGGCCTTGCAATCAGGCGCACGCACGTCCATCTCCCCCTCACCCCTGAGAGCCGCCTGGCCGAATACAGGCTGACGGCGGCGGGCAGGATGATACGGGGCCTTGCAAAAGCCGTCATCCGCAGGATGGAGAAGAAGGCGGACAAAGAGCCGGATGGACCGGAGAAGGACGCCAAAAAGAAAACGGCCAGATTTTACGGTCGCGTGATAGATACGTCCAGCGCCCGGGCTCTTTCAATGGGAGCCGGGAAGAGCATGCCCTTCAATCTGGCGCAGGCCGTTGCCCATCTCGGGAACGGGCACGTGTTCCGCGCGATCAAAGCAGCATTCTCCCGGATCAGGGCGCCGCGGCTGCCGAAAGACGAAAAAGCGGACAGGAAAAAGCAAAGAAAGAACAGAAAAGGAGAACAGTCCGGGGACTGAAACGGTATGGAATACATTCGGGTGACGAAAGACAATATCGGCAGAGAACACATCTGCTGCGCCATATCGGGCGATAACGACGTGCAGGTGGCATCCAAGAAGGAATGGCTGTCCCAGCGGTTCGACGACGGGCTGGTGTTCCTCAAGAGCGTAGAACGCGGGAAGTGCTTCATCGAATACATCCCCGCGGAGAACGCATGGTGTCCGATCGAGGCGCTGGGAAGCATCTACATAGACTGCCTCTGGGTGTCCGGTTCCTTCAAAGGGCACGGATACGGATCGGACCTCATGTGCGCCTGCGAGGAGGACGCCCTCAGGAAGGGAAGAACGAGCCTTTGCATCCTGGCATCCGCGAAGAAGAAACCATTTTTGGCGGATCCTGGATTCCTTGCTCATCGCGGCTTTTCGGTCTGCGACGATGCGGACAACGGCATCCAGCTCTGGTACAAGCCGCTTTCAGCCGGCGCTGAGAAGCCGGGATTCAGGGACTGCGCGAAGCACCCGCATACGGATATCCCGGGATACGTGCTGTACTACACGAACCAGTGCCCCTTCAACGCGAAATACGTCCCGATCGTGGAAGCGGCCGCGAAGGAGAACGGTATCCCGTTCACTGCGGTGAGGATCGGCACGAAGGAAGAGGCACAGAACGCGCCGACGCCGGTCACGACCTATTCGCTGTTTCGAGACGGAGAATACATCACGAATGAGCAGATGAACGACAAAAAGTTCCTGAAAACGGCCGGTCACTGAATCAGCCGCGTTCTGGGCAAAAAGAGTGAGCCGCCGGGAAGGACAATGCCTTTCCCGGCGGCTCGTTTTGCGCGCGTTTCACGCCTTATGAACTTTGGCCAGCAGCCTGGCTTTTTCTTTTCTCGCGTGCGCAAGGCCCGTGTCTTCCGTAAGCCCCCACTCGTTTTCCAGAAGGTCTATGATGCGGTCACAGGTCTTTGCGGCCTTTTCGTACTCGCCCGTGATCTCGTAAATGTCCGCGATGCTCATCAGCTCATCGGTAAAGCGCGGGCGGCGCGTCTCTTTTTCAAAAGACTGCTCGTAAAGCTCTATGGCTTTGTCGTAGTCGCATTTCTTGGCGTAATACTGCGCGGCCTCGAACAGGCAGACGAAGTCATCCGGGTGTTCTGAGACAAGATCTTCGATGATCCCGTCCGCGGTCTTTTCGTCGAAGCGGGCAAGTGCGATATGCGCCTGGTAGATCCGGACCATGACGGGTCTTGCATCCGGAAGCCTGCTTACCTGTGCAAGATACTTTTCCGCCTCGTCCGCGCGGTGATCGGCAAGCAGGTTGTCGATGAGGTACAGGTAGGGCGGGCGGACATCGGGATTCTCTTCGACGATGCTTTGCCAGAACTCGACGGCTTTCGTATGGTTGGCCATGTTCCAGTCCCAGGCGGCGTGGCCTTCCGCGCGGGTCAGGACCCACTCGCTGTCTTTTTCGCCCGGTGCCATCCTGATGACGTCCTTCGCATAGCGGGCGGCTTTCTGCGCGTTTGCGTTCATCCTGTGCCAGTACAGATACGCGAGAAGACTTGTCGCCCTTTGTTTGTTCTGCGCGTCCTCGAGCTGCGTTTTCAGAAAGTCCTCGTATTCCCGGAACAGATCCTGCGGCAGTTCCTCGTTTATGTCCAGACTGTTCTCGATACGGTTCAGGTGCTGCTCGCTGCTCAGATCGAAGAGGTCGTCGATGCTCACGCCGAATGTCTCGGCCAGCAGCGGGAGCGTTGTGATGTCCGGCATCGACGCGCCTGTTTCCCATTTCGATACAGACTGCGGGCCTATGCCGAGCTTGTCTGCGAGCTGCTCCTGCGTAAGGCTTGCTTTATAGCGCAGCTGTCTGATCTTTTTTCCCAGTTCCATATGCTTTTCCTCCGTATTGAGTCGGTAGTGTTTCGTGATCACGGTTCCATTATACGGTAGCACAGGGAGAATTTCAATAACGCATTTTTCAAGTCGGCTCGCCCGTTGGTGGAATGGAAAAAAGACCCGGGACTGCTTCATCGGCAGCCCGGGTCCTTTGCGCAGCGTCACGGGGTCTTGGAGCCCGGGATGATGCTGTTCTTTTTGAATATAACGCGGACGCGGATCACTTCGTTCAGCGCGGCCACCGCGTCCAGCGCTGCCTGTTCGGGGACCGTGTCGAGATCCACGAGCAGATAGGCGTTTTCCTTTTTGGACTTGTCCAGCATGTGCTCGATGTTGGATCCGTGATCAGACAGGATGTTTGTGATCTTGGCAAGCGTGCCGGGGACGTTCTTGTGCGCGATGCAGATCCTGACATTGTTCTCAAGGTCCTGGCTGGCGTTCGGGAAGTTCACACTGTTGCGGATATTGCCGAAACGCAGGTAGTCGTCCAGCTCGGACGCTGCCATCGCGGCGCAGTTGTCTTCGCTCTCCTCCGTGGAGGCGCCCAGATGGGGGATGGCCACGATGCCCTCGACCCCGACAGTCTCCTCCGTCGGGAAGTCCGTGACGTAGCAGGCGACCTTTCCGCTCTCCAGCGCGGCCTTTACGTCCGCGGCGCACACCAGCGTGTCGCGGGCCAGATTCAGGATGCGGACGCCGTCCTTCATTTTGGCGATGGTCTCGGCGCAGATCATGTTCTTGGTGGAGGGAAGGGCCGGCACGTGGATGGACAGATAGTCCGAGGCGGCATAGAGCTCGTCGTAGGACTCCACCAGTTTTATGCGCGGATCGAGCCGGGACTGCGCGTCTTCGGACAGAAACGGATCGCATCCGATCACGTGCATGTCGAGCGCAGCTGCTGCCGCGCCGAATCTCGCGCCGATGGCGCCTAGGCCTATGATGCCCAGAGTCTTGTTGCGGATCTCGCATCCGGCAAATTTTGATTTGCCTTTTTCCACAGCAGCCGCCACGCCCTCCGTGTCCTTGAGCGAATTGGCCCAGGCGACGCCGCCCGTGACGTTGCGGGAGGCGAGCAGCAGCGCGGCGATCGCCAGTTCCTTGACGGCGTTGGCGTTGGCGCCAGGCGTGTTGAAGACGATGATGCCCTTTTCGGAGCATTTTTCGAGCGGGATGTTGTTGACGCCCGCGCCGGCCCGCGCGATGGCGAGCAGATCGGGGCCGAACTCCGTGCCGTGTAGGTCTGCGGACCGGACGAGGATGCCGTCCGGGTCTTCTATATCCGTTCCGATGTCGAACATCTTCTCGTTGAGTTTCGCGATGCCGACGGGAGCGATCTTGTTCAGTACTTTGATTTGATATTTTCGGTCTTTCATAGTTTTTTACCTTTTACGGGAGAGGGTTCTCCTTTGCGAATTTTTCCATGAAGGCGATCAGTTTCTCGACGCCTTCGTACGGCATGGCGTTGTAGATGGACGCCCGCATGCCCCCGACGGAGCGGTGGCCTTTCAGGTTCTTCAGACCGCAGGCTGATGCTTGGGCGGCGAAGGCCTTTTCCAGATCCGTGTTCCCGATGACGAACGTGACGTTCATCATGGAGCGGCTGTCCTTGCGGACGGGCGCCTTGTAGTAGGTCTGGCCGTCCAGGTACGCGTATAGCAGATCTGCCTTCTTGCGGTTGACCTTCGCCATAGCCTCCAACCCTCCGAGACCCAGGAGCCATTCGTATACCAGTTTGGCCATGTAGATCGAGTAGCAGGGAGGGGTGTTGTACATGGATCCGTTCTCGGCCATGGTCTTCCACTCCAGCATGGTTGGCATCTTCTCCTGCGCGTAGTCCAGAAGGTCCTCGCGGACGATCACAAGGGTCATGCCGGCAGGCGCCATGTTCTTCTGGGCGCCGGCGTAGATGACGCCGAAACGGCTCACGTCGACAGGCTCGGAAAGGATGCAGGAGGACATGTCCGCCACGAGCGGGATGTCTCCCGTGTCCGGGATATACGGGAATTTCGTTCCGTAGATCGTGTTGTTGAAGCAGAGATGGACGTAGGAGGCGTCAGGCCTTATCATGTCTTTCGAGACGGTCGGAACGAAGGCAAAATTGTCCTCTTTCGTCGAGGCCGCGCAGACGACGTCAAAGCCCAGCTTCTGGGCCTCCTTGAAAGCCTTGCCGGAGAACTGGCCGGATACGATGTAGTCTGCCTTGCCGGTACGGCCTATGAGGTTGAGCGGTACGGCTGCGAACTGGGTGGACGCGCCGCCCTGCAGAAACAGCACCTTGTAGCTGTCCGGGATGTTCATCAGCACGCGCAGTTTTACCTCGGCGTCCTTGATGATGGCTTCGTAGTCCGGAGATCGGTGGGACATCTCCATTACGGACATGCCGCTTTCCCCGTAGCAGACCAGTTCAGCGGCCGCCTGTTCCAAAACAGGCAGAGGCAGCATCGAAGGTCCTGCTGAAAAATTGTAAACTCTGTTCATGTGTTTGCGCCATGCTCATCCGTGCGGATGAGCGGATCAACGCATCCTCCTTTCTCGCAGCATTTAACCTGCAAATTAAAATATGTACCTATTATATAGTTTTTTGACTGCGATGTCAAGCAAAAACCGAAAAAACGGCTGACGGAACGGACCGCCAGCCGAAAAATCAAAAAATTATCAAAAATGCAGCGAAATTATTTGTATAGTCCTTCGACGGGATGACCGATCGGCTCCGGTTTTTTCCCCGCGAACAGCTCGTCGGCGTTGCGGCGCAGATCCCGGTAGTCAAGGGCGCGGGGACGCACGATGGTGGAGCAGTTGCCGAGGTTCACCTCGTAATTCCATACGCCCTCGTATCCGATCTCGTCGAACGCTTTGAGGACTGCCTGCCAGTCTATCCGGCCTTCGCCGGGCAGCCAGTGGCGCTCGTCGATGTAGTCGTGGTCTGAGATGTGCGTCGTGCGGATCCGCGGGCCAAGGTGTTTGATTGCATCCTCTGTTTTCTCCTGCAGGAAGTGGTTGACGTCGATGCAGAGGCTGATACCGCCGACCTCGTCTGCGATCCGTGCCGCCTCGCGCGCCGTGTTGAAAAGGCAGGTGCGGGGAAGCGTTTCCACGCAAATGATCGTATCAGTGCCCGCCTTGAGTTCTGCGAGGGATTCCTTCAGGCGCCTAACGGATTCCTGTCTGTCTTCCGGTCTGATGGGTTCGAAACTGCCGTGAAGGATATAGCAGAAGGGACCGTACGGATCGCACCGGCTGAAAACGTCCAGCGTCTGCTTTACCGCCGCCCGGCGCTTTTCCTCGTCCAGGGACGAAAAATCCCAGTTCGGGCCGAACGAGACGTGGATGCCGTTGAAGAAAAGGGGACACTTCGCGATCGTCTCAAGTCCCGCGCCGATCAGCCGATAGTTCTTAATCTCGGCCTCCCGGTTCGGCCAGAACTTGCACAGGTCGAAATCAAGAGATTCCAGTCCCGCGTCCTCCGCTTTTTTCACGTTCTCCGTAAAATCGTCGTAAAGACTGATGCTGACGCCAACTCTGTATCTGCCCATGAAAAGACCTCCGATGAATTGCTGCCTTTATTATAGTCTTTCTTCATTTCATAATCAACCGCAGAATGTTGCTTTTGCCTTCTTTTTTTGCTAAAATGACTGTGTTGAAAAAGATAATCCTACATTACGGAGGGCTTCCATGGAACGGCTGCTGTCGCTGGGCAAGGACCGTACGGTAACGGTCACGGAAAAGAGAATCGTCATAAGGAACGGGGACTGGATCCTGTTCGATCTGCCCGTCTGCACGGGCGCGGACATGACGGGGAAGGAGCCGGACAGGGACGGAACGGCCCGGTTCAAAGGCTCCTTTGAAAAAGACGGGGCCGTGAACTTTTCCTGGGAGGGGAAAAGCAGCGACTGGCGAAAAGAATATACGTTCAGCGTCTTCAAAGATCACGCGGAATATGCCGTCCGCATCTATGGCAGCGGTCCGCTCGAAAAGGTCCGGTACTTCTGCGCCGAGGAGGGCGCTCCGGGCGCAAACTATGACACGGACTACTACGCGCTGCCCGTTTTCGAAAACATCGACGGGATGACGGCAAGGCGCCTTTGCGGCGAAGACTATACGCTTGAGCCGTATCTTGCCTGTCCGCCGCCGCACGTCTTCCCGTTCTCCGATCCCGTCAACCGGGACTGGCTGGGCGTAGGCGTCGCGGCCGAAAAAGGCAAATGCACTTATGACCGCTTCTCGGTCCGCTTTGACAAACCGAGGACCTTCTGGTTCGAGATCCCGTACGCGGGGTGCACGTCCGTGTGCGGAGAAATGGATCTCCCGACGCTCTATATCGGCTTCGGCGGCGATCCTTTCGAGGTCGTGGGGAACTACTGCGCCTGGACGCGCGAAAAGTTTTCGTGGCCGCAATACTGTCCCGCCGCGGTGCCGGCCTGGTGGAGACGCCCCATCTTCTGCGGTTGGGTGGAACAGTGGTTCCGGGACGGCCAGACGGGGAAGAACATACAGTCCCGCTGCACAGAAGAAGAATACACCCGCATGATCAGCCGCATGGAAAATGCCGGCATGGATCCCGGCACCGTCATCATCGACGACAAATGGCAATCGGCCTACGGGACGTGGGAAGTGGACACGGCCAAATGGCCCGATCTGAAAGGGTTCATTTCCTCCCAGCACGAACGCGGCAGGCGCGTTCTACTGTGGGTGCGTCTTTGGGCGCCGGAAGGACTTGACGAAGACGAGTGCATCAGAAAGGACGGCGAGATCCTGTCCGCCGACCCGACCTCCCCAAAATATCAAAAACGTCTCGGGCATATCATTCCGGAGCTGTTGAACGGATACGGCGCGGACGGATTCAAGATCGACTACCTGTACCGCATGCCGCCCATAGATCCTGCGGACGTGATGGCAGACAAAAAGATACGGGGGATGGAACTGTACCGGCTGTATTTCGAAACGGTATACAGGCTGTCCAAAGCGGCGAAGCCGGACTGCATGATCAACACGAGCATCGCGCATCCGTACTTTTCGGACGTGTGCGATGTCATAAGGCTGCACGACTACTGCGCCGCGCACAGGGCATCCGTTTCCATCATGAAGTACAGGGCGTCCGTTGCAAGGGCCGTCTTTCCAGGGATCCTGATCGACACGGACGGCGGGAACTCGGAGACGCTCCTTTCGCAGACGGTGATCCTGCACAACAGGGAGGCGTGCAAAATCGGGATCCCTTCGCTGTACGCGCTGGAGCCGTTTTCGGACGGGGATCTTGCCATGATGCAGCGCGACTGGGACAGTTACGAGCGCGCGCTCAAGTAAATATATTTGTGAATATATTGACAATCAATATTTTATAAAATATAATCACAATGGTAAAAAACAAAGACTAATCTCGTTGAAAGGGTATAACTTTTCCGATGAAGATTTCCACGCTTTTCGAGAGAATTGAAAAAGTAAGAGTCGTGCGCGCCATCAGGACGGGGCTGGCCAACCTGATACCGGTCCTGATCGTCGGTGCGTTCGCGCTGATCTTAAAGACATTCCCCGTACCGGGATACCAGAATTTCATCACCAATCAGCTGGGGGGCGTGCTGCTGTCCCTGTTCGATTTCGTCTATGCCGCCACGTTCGGCGTTCTGGCTGTCTATATGACGTTTTCCATCAGCCGCGCCTACGTCCGGCTGTCGCCGGATCCCGACACGATCACCTTCGGCGCCGTCTTCTCGGCCCTCGTGGCCTTCTTCATCATGGCCGGCGCGAACCTCGAAACGTTCGGCATCGACAGCATGGGACCGAAATCAATGTTTCTGGCGCTCATCGCGGGACTCGGAGCCACGGCGCTGTACCTGAAATTCGAGCAGCTGCTGCGCAACCGCAGACACGTCCTTCTGACGTCAGGCGCGGACAGGGATTTCAACCGAATGATACGGACGATCGTCCCGATCGCGCTGGTGGCGATCATCTTTGCACTAATCAACCTGATCTTGACACGTGTGTCCGGCGAGGATTCCATCCGCTCGCTGCTGAGTAAGATCTTCAACTGGCTGTTCTCGTTCGGGAATACCGGATTCTTCAAAGGGTTCTTCTTCGTGCTGCTGAGCTCCGTCCTGTGGTTCTTCGGCATCCACGGCAGCGATACGCTGGAGGACGTCATGCAGAACGTCTTCGTCCCGGGGCTTGAGATAAACCAGGCGGCCGTCGCGGCCGGGAACGCTCCGACCGAGATCCTGACCAAACAGTTCTTCGACTGCTTCGTTCTGATGGGCGGATGCGGATCAACCATCTGCCTTCTGATCGCGATCCTGATCATATCCAGGAACCGTGCGCGCAGAAGTCTCGGATACGTCGCTGCGTTCCCAATGCTTTTCAACATCAACGAACTGATGGTCTTCGGACTTCCGATCATCTTCAACCCCGTCATGCTGATCCCGTTTCTGACGGTGCCGCTCGTGTGCTATTCCGTCGCTTATCTCGCAATGGCGCTGGGCTGGGTGCCCCTCATTACCGGGGCCGTGGAATGGACGACGCCTATCATCCTGGGCGGTTTCCACGCGACAGGTTCTGTCGCGGGAAGCATCCTGCAGGTCGTGAATGTCATCCTTGGCGTTGCGATCTACATGCCGTTCATCCGCATTCTGGACAAGCAGACGGAAACGATGGAGCGCGAGACGTACGCGTCCTTCGTCAAGTATTTCAAAGAGAACGAACAGACTTTTGCCGCAAGACACCTGACGGACCTCAACAACATCTACGGGGCCTTCGCGAAATCGCTTTGCGCGGATCTGCGGCAGGGCATGAAAAAGAATATGGTGCTGGCCTATCAGCCCCAGTACAACTATGACGGCTCCTGCATCGGCGTCGAGGCGCTGCTGCGGTGGAGCCATCCGGTCCACGGCGTCCTCTATCCGCCGCTGCTCGTGAAGCTGGCCCAGGAGGGCAATTTCCTGGAGGCATTCGAGGAAGCTGTGTTCGAAAAGGCAATGGAGGACCGGCCCGCGATTCTCGAAAGGTTCGGCCCCGACGTGAAACTGTCCATCAACGTGACGGGGACGACGGTGACTACGCCGCAGTTCCAGCAGTTCTGCAAATCCTTGGCGCCTGCCGGGCAGGATCTGAAAGACTGCAATATCTGCGTGGAGGTGACCGAGCAGGCCGCCCTTATGCTCAACGAGGAAGGGCTGGACGCTTTGAGGAATCTGAAGAGTCTCGGGATGATGCTTGCGATCGACGACTTCTCCATGGGACAGACATCGCTGCATTACCTCAAGGACGAACTGTTCGACATCATCAAACTGGACGGCTCTCTTGTGAGAGGGCTCAGCGTGCACCAGAGCTACAAGGAGATCATCTCCTCCATGTCCACCCTGGCCGCATCACTTAACATGACGGTCCTTGCAGAATTCGTGGAGACAGAGGAACAGCGGAACATCCTGCACAGCGTTGGCTGCGACAATTACCAGGGCTTTTTGTACTCCAAAGCCGTCTTCCTGGATGACACCCGCAAGAACACCTATGACTGATACACAAAACAGAAAAACTGTTCGCGTTGCCGCCGCGGCCATCACGTCCGGCGGCAGCGTTTTTGCCACGCGGCGCGGACACGGCAAATACAAAGGCTTCTGGGAGTTTCCGGGCGGAAAGATCGAGCCGGGCGAGACGCCGGAAGAAGCGCTGAAAAGGGAGATCCGCGAGGAACTGGCAACCGAGATTGACGTCGGGGAGAAGATCGGGACTGTCGAGTACGACTATCCCGAGTTCCATTTGCAGCTGCATCTGTTCCTTTGCACCGTGATGCGGGGAGAGCTTACGCTGTGCGAGCACGATGACGCGGTATGGTTCGACCCGAAACATCCGGACGGCCTTCAGTGGCTTCCGGCGGACCTTTCTCTCCTGCCTCTCATCGCCGGGGCAGTGGAACGCGCAGACGATCCGCAAAAGTGAACGATACAGAAATAGCAAACAGCAGACATCCGTCGGGCAAGACAGGGTGCCTGCTGTTTTTTGCATGGGGAAAAGAGCATCAGAGACCGCGAAGGATCTTTTCGCACTTCTCCATAAGTTCGTCCGACGGCAGGTCGAACGCTTTCATCTCTAGCCCTAAGGCCGCGTATTTCGCCTCTCCCATTTTGTGATAGGGAAGGAGTTCCAGCTTTTTGAAGCGCAGTGTTCCAAGGAAGGCCGCCATCTTCTCAAGTTCATCCTTGCCCGTGTTGAATCCCGGAACGACGGGCACGCGGATGATGACGCGGTCAGGACAGCTGGCGCAGAGACGGGAAAGATTGGTAAGGATCCTTTCGTTTGAAACGCCCGTCCCCGCCAGGTGAAGATCCGGCGAAACGCATTTGAGATCGTACAGAAAATAGTCTGTGCAGGAAAGGATCTTTTCGAAGGATTCCCACGGGACGTTCCCGGCCGTATCGACTGCCGTTCCCACACCGCTCTGTTTGCACCGCGAAAGGATCTTTGCAAGGAATTCCTCCTGCAGCATGCATTCGCCGCCCGAGAAGGTTACGCCGCCGCCCGTGGCGTCATAAAAGACTTTGTCCCGCAGGATAATGCCGGCCAGTTCTTCCACGGAATAATCTTTTCCGCAGATCTCCTTGGCGCCGCTGTAGCAGACGAAGTTTTCGTCTTTGACCGAGATACCGGCGCACCTTCCGCATCCTACGCACCGGTCGCGGTAGAAAAGGATCTCTTTTTCGGCGCGCTGGCTCTCTGGGCTATGGCACCAGGCGCAACGGAGATTGCAGCCTTTCAGGAAGACGGTCGTGCGGATGCCGGGCCCGTCCACGTAGGAGTTTCTCTTGATATCGAAAACGGTTGCCGTCGGCATGTCAGTGGGTCCTTTCGATGATCATGTCCTGCCAGTCCTTGCCCATGGTGACAAATCGCGCGTTCCAGCCCGAAACGCGGACGGACAGGTTCTGATAGTTCTGGGGATTCTTCTGCGCCTCGATAAGCACGTTTCTGTCGACCGTGTCGATCTGCATGAAGAAGCCGCCCAGCGCCGCGAAGCCCTTGATGAGCCCCACCGCGTCGGTTACGGCGCTTTCGCGGTCTGCACCAGCGGGAATAAGCCCGATATCGAGCGCCGCGCCCGTTCCTTGCTTCGACAGATCCGCTTTGCAGTAGGACCGGATGATGGCGGTGGCTCCGTCCCGGTCCGTTCCCGGCGTGGGGGACAGGTTGCCGGAGAGCACGTCGCCCTTCTTTCTGCCGAAGGGGGCAGCCAGCCGTTCGGACGCCCACGGGACCTGGCGGCCGAACGTGCTCACGCCGCTGACGAAGCGGGCGGGCGTTTTTCTGTCATAGGCCTCGCAGGACGCGGAGAAACTGTCAAGGATCCTTGCCGCGATCATGTCGACCTCGTCGTTGTCGTTCCCGAAATACCGGTAGCCGTTCAGGATCCGCAGCCGCAGTTCCTCTTCGCCTTCCCAGTTGTTTTTAAGGATCTCCAGAAGGCGCGGGAAGGAGACAAGCCTGTCGTCGAACACTGCCTTCTTGATGGCATAAAGACTGTTGGCGACGTCGGGCAGTCCGCCGATATGCGGGGAGATTATCTCGTAGACGGGCCCGCCCTCGAGATAGGACAGACCGCGCCCGACGCAGTCCTGCACGAAGAGCGACAGGACGGTGCACGGAGCGTGTCTGATATGTTTCATATTCCCGTCAAAGCGGGGAGTGGCGGCCGAATCGAAAATGATCCCCACGTGTTTTTTCAGGTCCGCCTCGTATTTTTCAAGCAGCTCGTCGAACGAGTTGAAGACGGCTCTGCCGTCGTAATCCCGCAGGGTGATCTTCTGCAGGAGGAGCAGCCCGTCAAAGGGATCGTAATCGAAGCGCGTCTTGCCCGGGATCTGGACTTCCCAGCACCCGTCGTTCGCAAAGTTCCTTGCCTCTGCGCTGCCGTATCCCATCCGCTCGAAAGCCCGGATGACGGTATCCTCATTGTAAACGGCAACGATGCCGCCGCCGAAGCTGATCACTTCGCCGACGCGCCGCAGCAGTTTTTCATCCGTTTGGCCGTTGACGCGGACGGAAACGGGGAAGTCGCTGATGCCCGTCTCCTCGACGATGTCCAGAACAAGGTAGGTGACCTCGTTCGTTACGTCGCGCCCGTCCTCGCCGATGCCCGAGAGGACGATGTTCTGATAGTGCTGCGCGTCACCGCCGTAGGTCTCTTTTCCGGTGATCCATTCGCATCCTTTGATAAAGAAATGCGCAAGGATCTCCCGGGCCTCGTCCAAAGTAAGAGACCCGTCCGTCAGATCCTTTTTCAGGTAGCCGCCGAGAAGGACGTCGATCCTGCCGAATCCCGGCCAGACGCCGCACAGGCGCATGAAGGCGAAGCAGAACCAGATGCACTGGACGGCCTCGTAAAAATTCCCGGCTGGTCTGAAGGGGACCTGCAGAAGGTTCTTTATGTTCCGTTCGGCCCACGGACGTTTTTTCAGTTCGTCCAGATACCTGTCGCGCCAGATCCTCATGCAGTCGATGCAGTGGATGCAGCTGCGCAGGAAGGCCTTTTTTTCTTCATTCTGATGGTTTTCAAGACTTCTCAAAGCTTTTTCCCGGATCCCGTCCATGCCGATGGCAAGGACTTCGGAAAAGTCTGCCGTCAGGTGGCTGTTGCCGGGCATGAAGCGGCAGCTGAGGCCACTGATCAGGACCGGAACGGAGTTGCCGATAGCCTGCCCCAGGGTAGCCGCGCCGCTCACCAGTTCATGCTCGCAGACGCGGACGGGCGCGTTTTCAACGATCGCGCCGATGGCTGCGTCATACATACGCAACAGCTGCTGCAGGCTGCCGGTGTCCCCGTACCCGTCGAGCGTTATGTAAGGAGTGGCAAGCGTGTCCAGCCCGTATTTGTGATTGAGGGACTCGTAGGCGAAGCGCCTCGTCTCCTCGCTCAGCCGGACGGGCCGTTTTTCTTTGGAAGAAGTGTAGAATTCCATGTTTTCCTCCTTGGCAAGGGAAATCGATTATATGGGAGTTCAGGCCAGAAGGTCGCTCTCTCTGAACTGCAGGGTGTAGAGCGCTTTGTATGTGCCGCCCTTTTCGATGAGTTCCTCGTGCGTGCCGCGCTCGGTGATCTTTCCGCCCATCACGACGGCGATCTCGTCCGCGTTCCTGATCGTGGACAGTCTGTGGGCGACCACGAGCGTGGTCCTGCCTTTGCACAGCTCGTCCAGGGACTGCTGGATGAGCACTTCCGTCGTGTTGTCCAGAGCGCTTGTCGCCTCGTCGAGGATCAGGATCGCGGGATCCTTCAAAAAGACCCG
>JAFSSK010000066.1 GCA_017451045.1 Clostridia bacterium | reverse complement strand
GGCGCCGAAAGAAGTGAACGGCTTCAGGCTTTTCGACTATGTGAGATACATGGGGCAGACTTGCTTCATATACGGGAGAAGGACAAGCGGCTATTTCGATCTCCGTCATCTTGACGGGACGAAAGTACACGCGAGTGCAAACTGGAAACAAATACAATTACTTGAACACTCAAAAACGTTTTTAACAGAATGGAGGATGCAAGACGGTACCGAACAAAAGGAGGAGCAATTCCTCCCCAACCTACTCTGACACTTAGAGGTTGGGGTATCCTTGCTATATTTCGATGAAACAAACGAGAAATCCCATGCCTTCCCAGTCACCCGAAGTCCGGGCGCACAATTTCGACGAGGTCGCGCTGGGCTACACCGAAGCGATCGCCCGGGACGAAGCGGCCAGATGTCTTAACTGCAAGAACCGTCCCTGCGTCGAAGGATGCCCCGTGAACGTGGACATCCCCGCTTTCATCGAACAGGTGAAGAAGGGAGACGACGAGGCCGCCTTCCGCGTCATCAGCAAGTCCTCCTCCCTGCCGGCCGTCTGCGGCCGGGTCTGTCCCCAGGAGACCCAGTGCGAAGCGCGCTGCACCATGGGGATCAAGTTCGAGCCCGTCGCCATCGGGCGGCTTGAGCGCTACGTAGCGGACCGGCATAACGAAAAAGAAAACGTAAAAATCGAAAAGCCCGCACAGAACGGCCACCGCGTGGCCATGGTGGGATCCGGTCCCTCGGCCCTTGCGTGCGCCGGAGACCTTGCCCGCATGGGGTACGCCGTAACGGTTTACGAAGCGCTCCATACCGCCGGCGGGGTGCTGGTGTACGGCATCCCCGAGTTCCGTCTGCCCAAAGCGATCGTGGCCAAGGAAGTGAAGAACCTATCCGCCCTCGGCGTGGATTTCCAGACCAACGTGGTCATCGGCAAGACGCTCACCGTGGACGAGTTGTTCGAAAATGGCTATGAGGCCGTCTTCATCGGCTCCGGCGCGGGGCTGCCCAACTTCATGAACATCCCCGGCGAGTCGCTAAAAGGCGTATACTCCGCCAACGAATACCTCACGCGTTCCAATCTCATGAAAGCGTACCGGGACGATCCCGTCACCCCCTTGCAAAAAGGCGGCAAGGTCGTCGTGGTGGGCGGCGGCAACGTTGCCATGGACGCCGCGCGCACGGCTTTGCGCCTGGGGGCGGACGAAGTGTCCATCGTATACCGCCGCTCTATGGAAGAACTCCCGGCAAGACTTGAGGAAGTGGAGCATGCCAAGGAGGAAGGCATCGTCTTCCGCCTGCTCACAAATCCCGTCGAAATACTGGGCTTCAACAACCCGGACGACCCAAGAGATCCTAAGAACGGCTTCGTCACGGCCGTCCGCTGCCAGAAAATGGAACTGGGCGAACCGGACGCGAAAGGCCGCCGCCGGCCCGTGCCGGTGAACGGATCCGAATTTACCCTCGAAGCGGACACCGTCATCATGGCCATCGGCACCTCGCCAAATCCCCTCATCAAGAACACGACAGAAGGTCTCACCGTAAATAACCACGGGGGGATCGTCGTGGACGACAACGGCATGACTTCCCGTCCCGGCGTGTTCGCCGGCGGGGACGCCGTCACGGGCGCCGCCACGGTCATCTCGGCCATGGGCGCGGGAAAGGCCTGCGCGAAGGCAATAGATAACTTTATCCAAAGCAAAGGAAAGGACTGTCAGTAACGGCCTTCCCTCCCAGCTAAAAGCGCTCCGGGCATTATCCGCCCGGAGCGCTGTTCTGTTTTTTCGATTCGATTTCAGTTTTTTCTGCGGAGTCTGATTTCCTAAACTGTTCCGTCCGCGCCGTTTGCGCCGCCGTCTTTGCCGTCGATATGGGAGAAGAATCTCGCGTCCGGCTCCATGGGCACGCGCAGTCCGTACCCCAGGCTCTGCAGCTCCTGGAGCTTGATGAGCATCACGTTCACGTTGGTATACATCTCCCCGGCCATCCCCACGACGTCCTGGCCCTGTCTGGCCGCCTCGATCACCCTGTCCGTGTCAAGCGTTAAGTGCGCCAAAAAGGCGTTTGCCTCGTATTCGGACCTGTCCCGGATGTTGAACAGGTTGAACTCCTGCCACGTGATGTCCTTGGCCCTTTGCCTGTGCAGCATGTGGTGTCCCAGCTCGTGCCCGCACACCATGCGCCGCATCACGTCCTCCATGCAGCCGTTGAGCAGGATGATGCCGTGCCGCCACCGGTAGGTATACATGCCGAGGAGCTTTTCGAGCGTGTCCACGGTCACGACCTGCAGCCCCATCGCCCGGGCGATGGTCTCGGGGTCGCGCGTCCCGTATGTCTTCACAAGACCTTCCGCCGCCCGCATGATCTCTTTGCTGTTGATCAAAACTAGTTTCTCCCCTCAGCTTTTCTTTTCCGTTTTCCCGGAGGAGAATTTCTCGGCGTTGTCCTTCTTGCACGCCCAGTAGATGTCCTGGAGCGCCTTCATCACCGCGTCCTTGTCCGCCTCGCTGAGCTCCCCGCCGGCCATGAGCCCCGAAAAGCCCGCCAGAAGGTCCTTCGCCTCGGTCTGGCCTCTATATCCGTATTTCTCCGACGCCGCCGTGATGAACTCCTCGTCCTCGTTGTAAAGGTCCTGTCTGTCCACGCCGAGGATCTTTGCCAGCTGGGCGTAGGTGTCCCGGCTCTGGGGATAGGCCTTCCCCGTTTCGTAGTTGCAGATGGTATTGGGATGCGTGCCGATCTTCTCGGCCAGCTCCGTCTGGGTAAGTCCCTTCTCCTTGCGGTATCTGCGCAGTTTCTCTCCGAACGTCATAAAAAGTCCTCCGTTCCGCTGTGTACGGATATTTTCCCAATCCGTCTGTGATTTCTATCCTATTGTATCATGGAATATGGAGCCCGTCAAGGAGAATTCAAAAATAATTTGTGATTTTTGTCTTTTCACATGCGCGCTCACGCACGTGCACGGGACATACGCGTACGGACATACGCGTACGGACATACGCGTACGGGATATAATGTAGCGTCCGCACTCTCCCCGCCGCTGCACCCTTTTTTTCGTCTCTTCACGTTTTGGTATGTTCAGGTAAACTTTTTGGGATCGAGTGAAAAATTGTGTAGGGAATGAAATTAGAAAAATACCTTTCAACGACGAGAAAACGTTTCTTAAATGTTTAAAATGAAAAATATTTGCAAATATGCATAATAAGGATTGACAAACAGAGAATGATAGAGTATACTAATAGCGAAGCCATCTGAAGGGGGATCTATCATGTTAATCAATTTCAGATTTGAAAACTGCAGATCATTTTTCGAAGAGACGAATCTGTCAATGCAGGCAGACGCAGATTCTACGCTCAGTGAAATTAATACCTTTACAGTAGATGAAAAGGTTATGGACAAAGGCGACAATGAGCTTTTGAAATCTGCTGTAATATTCGGCGGAAACGCATCCGGTAAATCCAATATCATGAAAGCGTTCGCCTATATGGTCAACGTCGTCAGACTTTCTTCGGCACAGATTCCGATTGTGGCCGGCAATGAGTCGTTCGCTTTCCGGGCGGACGCAAATCAAAAGCCAAGTTTATTTGAAGTGGAATTCATTCAAAACGGGAATTATTACAAATACGGCTTCGAACTTGCGGGCGGTGTGGTGCGTCATGAATGGCTCTACAAACGCGAAAAGCGCTTGGTTAAGGTGTTTGAACGCCAAAATGAAAAGATCGAGATTATGAAACTTTCCGACCAGGTGATCAACCTGATCAAAATCCCCGCAGCGACGTTGTTTGTGTCGATTGGGAACCACTTCAATCTTGCCATCAACCAATATTTGAATGACGTTATTGCATGGTTTTCTAATGTTCTAATCGTATTTGAAAACATGGCAGACTCGCTCGATATCTATACCATTGAGAATGGGAAATACAAAGAACAGGCACTTGACATTCTGAAACGTGCCGATATCGGTATTTCCGATTTCGAGGTCGTTAAAGATAAGATCGCAACTGTTGAAACGCAGAACGATATTCTCAGTCTCAATACGCAAATGCAGATCAATCCGGCATTGATAGCAGGACAGATCAAAGCAGAAAACGAAAGCGTATATCACATTGACGTGGAAACCGATTTCGACGTATACGGTGAGAATGATGAAGTGATAGGCAGAAAATCTGTCATGCTGTTCAAGGAGAACGGTTTCAACTCCGAAGGAACCGTCCGCCTTTTCTGCTACCTCGGTTGGATCCT
>JAFSSK010000065.1 GCA_017451045.1 Clostridia bacterium | reverse complement strand
CTACCGAGCTTTTGTAGCTCTTTACTTTCTGTTTGAGTAGTATTCTTCAAAAGAATTCCGAGATCTGTATTTCGCACATACTATGCTTTGTACTTTCTCTCTTGTTGTTCAATTTTCAATGACCGGATCCGTTCTGCGGAGCTCTTTTCACTCTCCGCAAAAACACGCCGCTCTTCGCGGCGACTTTTATATTTTATCATCTCATGGGGGGATTGTCAACACTTTTTTCTTCGGCAGGACGAAAAAGATTGTATATTTTTTCGCCGCCCTTCAATCAGAAAATTGGTAAGTTTGCCTAAAAAGAAATAACTATCCACATTATTGTCTTTTTTGGGAAGTTAAACCTATATATAGAGTCATATATCTTGTTTGTCCGGGCACAAAAAACAGCTGCGCCGGCAGTTTCGGCTGCCGGCGCATTGGTTTGTTCTGATCCTTCTGATCCTTTATCAGATCTTGGGGATGTTGATCTCCACCTCGTGACCGGCTTCCGCGGATCTGCGGATACCGTCCAGGATCGCCTGGTTGTACAGGATCTGGGAGGTCGGGACGGGCGCTGCGGTATTGTTCTTGACAGCGTCGAGGAAGGATCTGATCTTCCTGTCGAACAGGGATTCGTCATGTTTCAGATCGTTGATGATCGGGACGACTGTCTCGGTCTGCTGACCGCATACGTCGTGATAGATCTTCATCGGGCCGCCGACGGAGCCGTTCCAGCATTCGGTGGACGGGATCTTCAGACCGCCCTTCGTGCCAAGTATCAGGGTGTCCCCTGCCGTATCCATGTTCATGGCCCATGAGATGCGGAAGTCTACGATGATGTCGCCTTCCAGACGGATGAACGCTGCTGCGAAATCGTCTACGGAGAAGATGTCAGCATACTCGTGATGGCTGCCGTATCCGGGATAGTTGGGATCCTTGCCGAAGAAGTCGGACTTGTAGCCGGAGACCGTCAGAGGTTTCGGATAGCCGATGGCGTTCAGGCACATATCCAGCGAGTAGCAGCCGATATCAGCCAGCGCGCCGAGGCCTGCTGTCTTGTCGTCGATGAAGGAGGTTCCGAACGGGGTCGGGATGCCTCTTCTGCGTCCGCCGCCGGTCTGGATGTAGTAGATCTTGCCGAGCTCGCCGGATTCGACGATCTTCTTGATCATCTTCATGTTGGCGTCAAGACGCGGCTGGAAGCCGATGGAGAGCACTTTCCCGCTCTTCTTCTCAGCCTTCATGACGTCGACCGCTTCCTCAAGCGTTACGGTGAACGGCTTCTCGAGCAGGACGTTGACGCCCTTGTTCAGCGCGTAGATGGTGGGGATCGCGTGCTGTCTGTTGTATGTGCAGACGGAAACGGCGTCAAGCTTCAAGGACTTGTCGTCCAGCATTTCCTTGTGGGAGGGATAGTCCGTCGGAATATTGTCCAGTCCGAAGCGGCTCATGAATGCTTTTGCCTTGCCGGGGATCAGGTCGCAGGCCGCCACGATCTCCACGTCGGGCTGCTTCAGATACGAGACCATATGGGATTCGGCGATCCATCCGCAACCGATGATCGCCACACGCAGTTTTCTGCTTGCGTCAATTACTTTGCTTTCGTGATTTTCTTTGAAAGCATCAAGACCGTTGTGTGCCATAATAGAATCCTCCAAATAATGATTCAGTTTTCAGTGTCCGGCTCATGCCGGGTTTGTCTATTCATGAACAGGCGGGCCTTTTTGGCGCGTCTGTCTGATCCTTGGTTACAGGCCGAGGCCTCTTAAGAAGCGGACGCTCTTCTCGATGGATTCCATGGACGTAAGACCCATTGACGGGTTGTCCTGCTCCACGATCGCCCATTCCGCTCCGGAAGCCTTCGCGGCTTTGATGATGCCGGGCCAGTCGAGTTTGCCGGAACCGACGGGACGGAATTCGAATTTTGCCTCTTCCTTCGGCGCGTCTTCCTTGATCCCGATCAGTTCATACATATGTTCCGTCTTGGAACCCGCGTAATCCTTGAAGTGGATCACGGGCGTCCGGCCGGAGTATTTTCCGATATAGGACGCGGGATCCTCGCCGCCGACATGGACCCAGCAGGTGTCAAGCTCGGTCTGAAGGAGATCTTTCCCGACTTTGCTGTACAGGTAGTCCAGCGCGTAGACGCCGTCGATCTTCACGAATTCGAAATCGTGGTTGTGATACAGCAGCGTGATGCCCAGCTTCCCCGCTGCGGCACCGATCTTCTTGATGTTCTCGACGACTTCCGGGAATGCCTTCGTCCCCGGTCTGTACTCCTCGTTCAGGTACGGGACGGCCACGAACCTGCAGCCGAGCGCCTTGCAGTCGCCAAGTGCCTTTTCGGGGTCTTTGACAAGGTCTACGTACGGGACGTGGGCGGAGATCGGCGTTACGCCGGCTTCTGCGCAGTAATCTTTCAGCTTTGCGACCTCGCTGCCGGAAAAGCCTGCGAATTCCACGCCGTCATAACCCATTTTGCCGATCGCTTTCAGGATCTCCTTCTCGTTTCCCGGGAATACATCGCGTACCGAATACAGTTGCACTCCGATTTTCATAGTCAGTTCCGTTCTTCCGGCGGGCGGAAGAACCGTCTCCTTCCAAAATTGTTTATCTTTACGTCCGGAATTAACGGACGACAAAATACAAAGCGGCTGCGAAAAGCGTCTGGGTCTCCTCGACGATGCCGGGGACCTGCGACGTGTCCAGCGGATACTTTTCCCCGACGGCCACCTCGACCGTCACGGCAGGGACCCCGCGCACGAGGACCATCCAGTCCGTTAAGGACGCGTCGTTGTTCCTCGTGGTGTTCAGGCTGTATCCCGTCACGTTGCAGACCGCCTGGGCAAGGCTGAGCGTCTCGCTCCTCACGCTTCCCTCCTGCCCGCAGTCCCAGTAGACCGTCCTTCCCTGCGTATGGATGGACAGGACCGCGTCTATGGTGCCGGCGCCCCGGATAAAGCCGGACATGGCGGCCGTTTCGGGCGCGGACTCGGGGCTTGAGCCCTTATAGTTGCTGAAACAGGGCTGAAGGATCTTGCGGTACGAGGACCACAGCGCGTCGTAGTTGCGGTTGAGATCCGTCCCCTCAGCGTTCGCTTTCCAGAAAATGCGAAGATAGGTATTGATGGTCACGTCGGATGGCACGAGGCCGTAGTCCAGATCGGACCTGTAAACGGACATCACGCTCTCCTCTGTCTTTTCGTTGAGCACGGAGGATATGCCTTCCTGGCAAAGCATCACGCCGTCCGGATTCAGCATCGGGACAAGATACAGGACGCATTCGTCCAGCAGTTCTCCCCATGTCATGCCGCCCGTTTTAGCCTTGTCCGCGTTGGCGAGCAGGAACTCGGCCTGCGCCATGGCAACGTGGGAGGAGATATATTCCCTTGCGTGCATCCCGGCCACGACAAGAAGTTTGTGCTGCGCGTCCGGATTGCCGATCCGGCACCAGTAAAGCTGCCTGCCGTCGAAGGACTGTCCAAAAGATTCGTAGGAGAATCTGTCCGGGTAGCATGCCGCCAGCATTGCAAGATCCGCCTGCATGTCCGCGTAGGAGTAGGCGCTGTCCGTCAGATCGACGATCACGTCGTCCACAGTGGTCTTATTCTGTTCTGTCTCAGACTGCCCCGTTTCCTCCGGCAGCCGGTCGGTCGTATCCTGCGTTTCGCCGTTGCCGAAGAACTGATTACCCAACCAGTCGAAATAGCCGGACAGCGAACAGCCGGTCAGTGCCGGCAGCAGAATGACAGCGGCCAGCAGGAAAGCAAAGCAGCGGATGGTAAGTCGTCTGCGCATACGGTTCCTTCGTTGACTGGCAGAAAGCGGGTTTTCGTCGTCCGCTCCCATATCTAGTGCCATTGATCGATTCATTTCCTACATATTGTATCATAAAGCAAATACATTGTCTATATCTTTTTCGGATTCGGGACAAAAAAAGCAGGACCCTTCCGCCCGTTTCCGGACTGCGGATCCTGCCTGTATTCCGTTGGCTCAGAGCTGCCTGTCCCCGTCCTCATAGGGGAGCAGCGAGATCTCCAGATTCCCGTTCCTGGTCCTGATCTCATCTAAAAACGCCTTTTCCTGCGTCTGATCCTTTAACCGGACCCTGTAGGACAGCCGGAACATCGATCCCATCCCGGTCGTCTT
>JAFSSK010000064.1 GCA_017451045.1 Clostridia bacterium | reverse complement strand
GTATCATTGATTTTTTTCATCATATCATAATTAGGATTTTGTGAGAAATCAAAAATAATGAACAAAGGACCGGGACGCCGCAGCGCCCCGGTCTTCCTTCCTTCGGGAGGTCAGGTTTACTTTTTGTAAACGCCGTCTACCAGATAGGCAAGCAGGTCTTCTTTGGACATTCCGTCGATGCCGAGATAAGCCAGATTGTACTTGCTGGTCTCGAAGAAGCTCTTCTTATGCATAGCTCCGGCAATGGTGATCATGGCGTCGATGATCGGAGTGGGAACGCCGTAGGCGACGCCCAGATCATGATAGATCTTGCAGCCGACCGGGACATCCTCGGTGATGTAGCGGTGATGGATGGAATCCGGGCCCACGTTGCCCTGATCGGTGGGCTGATCCAGCGGGAACACAACGTTGTCGTTGCCGTTCTCGTCAAGTCCCATGTACTCCTGGGTCAGAATGGAGCGGCGGGAGAAGAAGGACTCGTACTTATAGGTCGGGACATCCACGCCGATCGCCTTCGCGATGGCGATCTCTTCCTGATAGAACTGGTACTGCACTTCGCAGATGGACGGGCACAGGCCGTGGCTGTACATGGAATAGGTCCTGTGATCGTATCCGCCGAAGATAACGCCCCAGTTCTCCATGGTGGACACACCGAGGAGGGAAGCAGGAACATGGATGACGGGGTTGATGTTGGAGAAGCCGATATCGAGGACGGTATTCCCCTTGGCCGGGCCTTCGCCGTTCGTCACAGCGTCCATGCAGGGAAGATACTTGGAGGATTCCACGAACTTATCCCAATCCTTCATGGGCAGCGCGGCGCCGCGGAGTGTGATAGCGCGGTAGGAAGCGCTGACTTCCGGATACATGACCTTGCCGAGCATCTTGACACGGGTCCCGTAGGGAGCGGAGGACCAGGAGCCGATCACGACGTCAGCCTTCACGCCCATCTCGCGCATGGTCTTGCGGAGCAGCAGGGTTCCGTAGTTGTCGGTGAAGATGTGGATGACCTGACCGTCCTCAAGCAGCGGAGCCAGGTTCTTAAAGGTGGGCTCATGGCCGTACGCACCCATGGCTACGACGATGAGACCTGCGCCCTTGACTGCCTGCGCCATATCGCTGGTGTACATGTCAAGATACGCCTTGCCTCCGCGGTAGAAACCGTCGCGGTTGGTCTGCGGACCGACGAAGTTGATTCCGGTCTTCTCAAGGTTCTTCAGAGTCTTCTCTGCGAAAGGCATCGCGTCGAACAGTCTGACTTCCTGGGTGTCGCCCACGGCCAGCTTGCAGTCAGCAGCAATGGTCTTTCCAACTGCGCCGCCTCCGATCACGGCAATCGGCTTGTTCTTTAAATATGACATGTCACTCATGGTTGTTTCTCCCTTCTTTGACTGAACTTTTTTAAATTTGTCTTTGTAAAAGCGGTATTTCTTTTTCCAAATTCATTATGAAATGCCGCAGGATATTTGTAAAACGGATGGATTTGATGTCATCTATCAGCGAATCCGATGGTTCCGGCCCGCTTCCCTCCGCACAAAAAAAGCGGATGAATCTCTTCATCCGCCCAGGTTTTCCTTATGCCATATTTTCAGCCCTGCCCGCATGAACCCGGCTTTATCTACAAACTGATACCTTCTGACGATGAACCAGAGGGAAGCCAGGAAATAAAACAGGGTGCAGGCGATCAGGTTGATCCCGTAATTCAGATGCAGTCCGAAGATGCCCGCGATGACAATGACCATCGTCACGATCGGGATCACCGGAAACAGCGGCGCCGTATACTTTCTTTTAATGCTCCCCAGCGGGTAGATCTTCCGGAACCGGAACATCATCACACAGGTCAGGAGATAAATGATCAGCGCTGAAAAGATCGAAAAGGTCACCACCTGGTCCAGCAGTCCCGTCATCGCGAATCCGAGGGCGATGGGCAGCAGGAAAATGATGCAGATGTAGTTCGATCCGAATTTCGGATGCCTTTTCGCGAAGACTTTCGGGATCAGTCCGTCTCTGGAAAGCGCTGACCACGCCTCAGCAGAATCATTGATGCATCCGTTGGCGCTGGCAAGGCAGGCCAGAATGCTTCCGGTGAATAGAGCGGTCGAAAGAACGGAGTTTCCGGTCTTTTTCGCCGCTTCGTAAAGAGGATACACGGACTCCCCCAGGATCTCCGGCTCCATCAGGCCGGAACACACCATCCAGGTGATCATGCCTCCGGTCAGGAGCGTCGCAATTCCGAGGACTGCCCCCAGCGGCACGGACCTGCCCGCGCTTCGGCACTCTTCCGCAGCCATGGCTGTCCCCTCGATGCCAAGGAAAAACCAGCAGGAATACCCTATCGCCGCCATGAGGCCCAGCGGTCCGTAGGGAAGACCGTTTGACATTTCTTGAAGTTCCAGCAGGCTCCTTTCCCCGCCGCCAAACTTCGTGGAAAAGAAAAGCAGAAGAACTGTGGCAAAGGCGGACGCAGTGATGAAGAAATTCAAGGTCAGCGAAGAATGGGAACCGTGATAATTGATGAACGCCAGGCCAAGGAGCGACAGCAAAGTAAACGCGGTTACATTGATCCCGGGATCCAGGGAATTCAAGAGCTGCCCCACAACGATCACATCTCCCGCTTCCAGCATGGAGTACTCCAGGACCGACATCAAGCCGACGTTGAAAGCAGCCAGCGGGCCCAGGAGATACTTTGCCATGGTATACTGGCCTCCCGCTTCCGGCATTACGGTGGCCATCTCCGAGACCATCATCACCTGTCCCATGTACATGATGCTCATCAAAAACAGACCCACCAGGGCAGACATGGTACCGCCCTGCCTGATGGTGAGGTTCCAGCCCATGAACTCCCCCACCAGGACGATCCCAACGCCAAGCGCCCAGACATGTACGGGACCCAGTGTTTTGAGGCCGGCGCTTTCGGAACTGTTCTCTCCCATGACTTATGCCCCGGCAATGCTGTGGATGACATCCACGGTGAAATAAACCGCGATCACACCGCTGACAGCAAACGCCGCAAGATTAAGAATGACTGCCATGATTTTCCTCCTCTGAATTGTAATAAGCATTTTCCGTTTCCCTGTATTCCTTCAGGCTTACAGTGAGCATGAACCAGAGATACGCGCCTATAATGACCGCCGCGCAGAGAAACATCGGGATATTGATCCGGTAACCATTCACGGTGTAATCATTCAGGCTGATGCTGTTCGTGACTGCGAGCGTTGAAAACAGAATGACAAAGCACAAGATCAGGACAAAAAAGATATCCGCCGCCGTTATGAGCTTTTCCTTCAGGTCACTCTTTTGTTCCATGGATCTCCTCCCCGTACAGTTCTTCCGCGTTCTTTTTCAGATGACGCCTGACGGATACAAAGGACAGTATAAGAAAAAAGCAGCAGCACATCGCCGCGCCGGCCACCTCTGCAGTGCCGTCGCCGCATTTTACCGCCTCGGAGACCGAACAGAGCATCATCAGAATCGTGACTATCAGGAATCCGTACAGAAGAAGTGTGTCTTTTCTGAGATAATCGCGGACCATCATGCGCTTCCTTTCCTTCCTGACTGTTTGTTTGTGCTCACTATAACAAGCCGGTTTTCCCAATGCAATAGCGCGGCATATCAGCGTTTTCAATGCCTGTCATCGATTTCTGCTGATCGAAAGAAAAGACAGCCGCATGCAAGGGCGTTCACCCCTGTATGCGTCTGTCCCTGTTCATGTTCAGGTCTGCTTATTCTTCTGCATCTTCTTCCAGACTGTCTTCCGGGTCATCTTCTACGTCATCTTCCAGATAATCCTCCAGGTCTGACCTTTCCTCTTCTTTCAGCCAGTCGTCATCAGGATTCATCTCGTACAGAGCCGCCTGGACCGCTTCCGCAGTCACTTCTTCCGCAGTCATTTCTTCCGCATCTTCATTTGTTTCATCCGCTGCATCCAAAGATTCCCCGGCCGTCCCCTCTGCATCGTAAAATGCTTCCGTGCCGCTGATCAGCAGGCTGTCGATACCTTCCAGATGCTGAAGAAGCTCCCGCACTGCATCATCATCCGCTTTAAAGACGGCAAACTTCCGGAGACTGGGAAGAAAGCGGTCAAAGTGCAGCTCCCCGTTCTCACAGGATACCTGCAGGCCCCGCTTCATGACCTGGCCCATCAGCCTTCGCTGGCGGTCCACGCCGACAGCGTCGAAATGATCGATCAGAATATCGATCAGCTTTTTCTCCAAGGAAGCCGCCGTCAGGTTCAGGCTGCCGCTCAGCTCTCCGCCGCCCCGGCCGCCTCTGCCCCGGCCGCCTCTACGCCGCCTGCTCCCCGCGGGACGGGCGGAAACGGATGATGCCGGGATTCCTTCATCACCATTCCCCTCTGTGCCGGCGAAAGCCCCGGCCGAGTTTCCGGGAAGAAGAAGCCCCTCTCCGTTCTCCGCGGCGCCTGCCGGCAGCAGGCCCTCCTTCGGGATCTGTTCCAGCGCGAACAGGGAGTCAAAGTACTCCCTCACCCTGTCATAAGGCTTCGCGCCCTCCGCAGCACTCACCCAGGAGACCGTATGGGTCTGCTCGTCCAGAACGATTTCTCCAACATAGTACCCTCGGGACCGCAGGAGATCGATGCCGGAGAGATAGCCCTTGTCCCGGCTCATAATGAGGTGCATAGCCTTCGGATGGCGCTCCACATTCATTCCCAGATGGGTCATGATGCAGAAATCCATGGCGTTCGGCCTTCCGTTCCTGCACTCGATAAAGCGGACGCCGCAGCGCGCTCCGGCGACGCGGTCCATCTCCGCGAAGGTAAGCTTCGGCGATTTCACGGAATAAAAAATCGTCACCTTCCAGGACTTTCCCATCCGGTTCACGAGATCAATAAAGCTGAGGCCAGTATTTTCTGTATCTACATAAAGGTATTTTTTCATGAAATTAACTATATCCCGTTTTTACTTCTCCGTAAACCCCGCCGGGCAAAAGCGGCTCACGAAAGCTTACTTATAGCGTGATCTGCCAGCTCATTCATCTCCTGCACCGCATCCTCAGTCAGGTTGATCTCCAGGGCCTGCATCGTATCCGTCAGGCTGGCCATGCGCCTTGCTCCGATCAGCAGATTCATCAGCGGCGTCTGGGCTTTCAGCCAGGCGATGCACAGTACGGGAACGCTGCATCCGTACTGTTCTGCGACCGGTTTCAGTTCTTCGATCAGTTCCAGGACGAGAGGTATATTTTTCTCCTGGAACCATTTGTTATTGCTTCTGTTGTCATTTTTCCAGGTGGACATGCCGGCGTGAAGCTTGCCGGCAAGGGCGCCTCTTTCCAGTGGTGAATGACACTGGAACGTAATATCGTGTTTCTCGCAGATCGCCTTGATCTGCTCCACCTTCTTCCGCATCAGCAGATTCGCTTTTTCCTGAAGAAGATCGATTCTTCCGTACTTTAGCGCCGTTTCCACCACAAGTTCAGGAGTCCTGGAACCCAGAATATTTGAAAAACCGGCACAGCGGATCAGCTCCCGGTCCTTCAGTTCTTCCAGCGCCTCCATGGTTTCGCCGATCTGATCCAGCTCCGGACATCTGTGCACGATCATGCAGTCGATATAATCTGTTTTCAGCCTCCGCAGGGATTCCTCGCAGTCCCGTATCAGTTCCTCTTTCCGATAGCACCGAAAGACTTGTTTCCCATCCCGTTCATATTCCATGTAACCTTCTTTTACGCGCCAGTTCAGAGAGCATTTTGTCGAAATATACAGCTGTTCCCTGTCCTTCCGGATCACTTCCGAGAGAAGCCGTTCGCTCCTTCCTGTACCGTAGACCGGCGCCGTATCGAATCCTGTGATTCCATACTCCCGGGCTTCCTGCAGGAATCTGACCAGCTCCTCATCGGTGCCTGTCGTGTCCTGCCAGGAGGTGCCACCCCCCAGCGCAAATGTACCGAGAATCATCTTCGGCGCTGTGACATCGCTTTTTCCGATCTGCATCATCTGAATCATTGTTTCTCCTTTCCCCGGATCGGGACTCGCACAGTATCTGCCAGCGAATCTTTTGCGATACGCGGCCTGCTCTTTGGGCAGCACTTTGCTACAATCATATCACATCTGGTCTGTCCTTCGTATATCATATCCGGTCAGTCTCACTGATATCATCTATGGTCATTCCCGGGGAATCCCGAAAAACAGCCGGTCCTTCCAGGCGCATGATATGCTGCCGCCAGGAAAGTACCGGCTGTTATGGTTATTAGTTCTTTATTTGCCGACCCGGATGATCGAGTCAAATCCTGTCTGCTCCAGGATCTGTTTTACGAGCCGGCTGACACCGGACAGAAGGACACCGCGGGAGCAGTTTTTATGCATGATAAGAAGTACGCGAAGACCTGCAGAGGAAATGTAATCCAGCTTCGAGCAGTCGATCCTGACTTCTTCAGCGGCATGAACGGCCTTCTGCGTTTCCCATACGGCCAGAATATCCGGCGCGGTGATCGTATCGACCCGGCCGCGGAGAGCCATCTGCAAAACTTTGCCTTTCTGAGCATAGTCCATTCCGAAGGGCTGTTCCGATACTTCTTCCTGCATCTTCCGGGCCTCGTCCAGCGTAATGAACCAGTAATTGCACTCTTGCATCAGATCCTTGAAGCGCGCGATCTGCTCTTCTGTAAGCTCGCGGTAGATGCTGAGTTCCGGCATATGTTCTGCCAGATTGAGCTTTTTCACTTTCAGCCCGTTCTTTTCCAGAAAAGCCTCGGCCGCTTTGGCTGTGGCGGTCATATTCGTGTACTTCAAGATCATGGAATTATTCAGATCCGCCACACCCGACTGCTGCTTCACGTTTCTCCCGCTGTCAGCAAGCTTTTTCATCAAATTCTCTCCGAACAATGCGCGGAAAGTCAGCATGAACTGAAGCATGAACTCCGGGTCAGGCGTGATCCAGCATCCTCCGTGCTTCTCCAGGAGTCTGCGGATATTGGAAGCGACGGCATAGGCTTCATCATTCGTGAAGTACATCAGCATGCCTTCTGTCGTAATGCACAGAGGTCCGTCTACATCCTGAAGTGCCCTCTCCAGGGACTGATAGTTCGTGGCATCGACCCCGTGAAAGCTCATTTTTTCCGGATGTATGGCAAGGGAGAAAAAGACCTCGCCTGCCTCCCGCGCCACCACCGGCAGATCCAGTCCGACGAAGGAGAGACCATTCTCCGTCATATGCAGAGCCTTCGGCGTGAAACCGCAGGGCAGGTCCACATTGCACCGGTAACCCGAGTCCTCGATCAAACGGCACATTGTACGGTATTTTGTCTCCTCCACCACAGCGTTGCCCAGGAGGATATCAGGATCGGACATTTCCCCCAGCAGGCTGCTGTCGATTCCCATCTGCTCCACGATCTCCTCAGCTTCCGGGATCCCTGCACGCGCCATCAGGCAAACCGCCGTTTTTGCTGTGTTGAATACAGGATTTACGCGCTCCTGGACGCTCAGACCTACATTATGTTCTATCTTCATCATACGAGTCATATGTGTACCCCCTTGGAATGTATTTATTTATAATAGTTATTATTATAAAACTGTACCATCACTGTACTGTCACACTCCCGGTGGTCTGTTTCTGGTATAAAGGCAGCCGGAGCAGAAACAAAAAAAGCCCGTTCCCAAGAATCCCTTGAGAACGGGCTTTTCCAGAGCTTCTGGCCGGACTCGAACCGGCGACCCACGCATTACGAATGCGTTGCGCTACCAACTGCGCTACAGAAGCATCCTTTGTTCTTAAAAAAACAGAACAGATATTACTCTGTTCTGTTTTTCGTGACCGATCCGGGAATCGAACCCGGGTTTGAGCCGTGAGAGGGCTCCGTCTTGACCGCTTGACCAATCGGCCTTACCAAAGCTTTTTAATTATACAACAGAATCCACAATTTGTAAACCTGTTATAAGTCGAGGCGACAAGATTCGAACTTGCGGCCTCAGCGTCCCGAACGCTGCGCTCTACCAAACTGAGCCACGCCTCGATTAATTCAGCCGGGCTCTCGCCCAGGCACTTGCATAGTATACCCAAAACCGCCTGGAAAGTCAACCGCCTTTTTGAAATAAAACAGCACCCCGGAATTATGAGAATGAACGGGCTGAGGATCTTGCTCATCAGACCGATCATTCTCATAATTCCAAGGTGGCCAAGACGCGAAGCGTCTCTGGACACCGACAACGAGGGATGCGAAGCATCCCGAGTTGTGGGGGTGCGGACACAATTCTTACTTCACCACAAAGTTGATGATCTTGTTCGGGACGTAGATCTCTTTTACAAGGGTCTTGCCCGCCAGGTAGGAAGCGACTTTCTCGTTGGCCTTCGCCAGGGCGAAGGCTTCCTCTTTCGCGCAGCCGGTGGGAATGTCCACGGAGGCGCGGGCCTTGCCGTTGATCTGGACGCCGATGGCCACAGTCTCGTCGACCGTCTTCGCTTCATCGTACTCCGGCCATTCGGATACAGTCAGGAAGCCCTCTCCGCCGATCTGCTCATAGATCTCCTCGGTGATATGCGGGGCAAAGGGAGACAGCAGCTTCAGGAAGATGATCAGCTGTTCCTTTCCGATCTTCCCGACTTTGCCGATGTCATTGATCAGCGTCATCAGGCAGGCGATGGCCGTGTTGAACTTCATCTCCTCAATATCGGAGGAGACTTTCTTGATGGCCTTGTGAATGCCGGACTCCAGTTCCTTCACCGGCCCTTCCGTCATGATGTCCTTCAGGGCGAAGACTCTCTCCAGGAAGCGGCGGCAGCCCTTCACGGAACTGTCGTTCCACGGAGCGGCGCTGCCATAATCGCCCATGAACATAACATAGACTCTCAGCGTATCGGCGCCATAGTCCTTCACGATGTCCAGCGGATCCACCACGTTGCCCCGGGACTTAGACATCTTCTCCCCGTCGGAGCCGAGGATCAGGCCCTGGTAGGTCCTCTTCGCATAGGGCTCCGGTGTGGAGACCTCGCCGATATCGTACAGGAAGTGATGCCAGAAGCGGGAATAGATCAGGTGTCTCGTCACATGCTCCATGCCGCCGTTGTACCAGTCGACGGGCATCCAGTACTTGATCTTCTCCGGATCAGCGAAAGCCTTGTCATTGTGCGGATCGCAGTAGCGGAGGAAGTACCAGGAAGAACCTGCCCACTGGGGCATGGTATCCGTCTCTCTCTTCGCGTCGCCGCCGCACTTCGGGCACTTGCAGTTCACGAAGGAATCCACCTTGGCCAGGGGCGACTGTCCGTCCTCGCCCGGCTCGAAATTCTCGACTTTCGGAAGTCTCAGCGGCAGTTCCTCATAGGGTACGGGGACCATTCCGCAGTGCGGGCAGTGGACGATCGGGATGGGTTCTCCCCAGTACCGCTGACGGTTGAACGCCCAGTCCTTCATCTTGTACTGGACGCCGCCTTCGCCGATGCCCTTCTCTTCCAGATAGGCGACCATCTTCGCGATCGAGTCTTTCTTGTTCGTAAGGCCGTTCAGGAATCCGGAGTTGACCATCTCGCCGTCTTCGGTATAGGCCTCGCGGCTGATGTCTCCGCCCTTGATGACCTCCACGATGTCAAGGCCGAACTTCTTGGCAAAATCGTAGTCTCTGCCATCGTGCGCCGGCACGGCCATGATGGCGCCCGTGCCGTATCCCATCATCACGTAGTCCGCGATGAACACGGGTATTTCCTTCCCGCTGACGGGATTAATCGCGCTGATGCCGTCGATCCTGACGCCCGTCTTGTCCTTGACCAGCTGCGTCCGTTCGAATTCCGTCTTGCGGGCGCACGCTTCGCGGTAGGATTCGACCTGATCGAAGTTCTTGATGCGGTCGCGGTATTTGTCCAGGATCGGATGCTCGGGCGCGATGACCATGAAGGTGACGCCGAAGAGCGTATCCGGTCTTGTCGTGTAGATGCGGAGCTTCTCGTCTATCCCCGTAAGGCCGAAGTTGACGAAGGCGCCCTGGGACTTGCCGATCCAGTTGATCTGCTGCTGGCGGATGTTGGGCAGATAGTCCACCTCGTCCAGGCCCTTGAGCAGTTTCTCGGCATAGGCCGTGATCCGCAGGTACCAGACGGTCTTGGACTTCTGGATGACGTCGCTGTGGCAGATGTCGCACTTGCCGCCCTGGCTGTCCTCGTTGGACAGCACGACGCGGCAGGACGGACAGTAGTTGACCAGTGCCGTGTCGCGGAAGACGAGGCCATTTTCAAACATCTTGAGAAAGATCCACTGCGTCCAGCGGTAGTAGTCCTCGTCTGTCGTGTCGATCACGCGGGACCAGTCGAACGAGAATCCGACCCTCTTGAGCTGCTGCGTGAATTTTTCTATGTTCTTGTCGGTGACGGCACGCGGATGCATGCCCGTCTTGATGGCGTAGTTCTCTGTCGGCAGGCCGAACGCGTCAAAGCCGATGGGAAACAGGACGTTGTACCCTTCCATGCGGCGTTTGCGGCTCAGCACTTCAAGTCCGGAATAGGCCTTGATGTGCCCTACGTGCATGCCTGCGCCGGACGGATACGGGAACTCGACCAGCGCGTAGTATTTCTTTTTGTCTTTGCCTGTCTTCGCCTCGAAGACCTTGGCTTCCTCCCACCGTTTCTGCCACTTGGGCTCAACGGTCCTGAAATCGTATCTCATTTTGTCTCTTCCTCACTGTGCTGACTGTTATCTGCTTGTCCGCCTTCCCCGGCGCCCCTGACGGGCACCGCGTCCGCGTACAGTTTTTCCAAATTGTAAAATGTCCTTGCCTCCGGGCTGAAGATGTGGACGATGACCGAGCTGTAGTCGGCGCATACCCACGTCTTGTTGCCTTTGTCCTCCACGTGATAGGGCTTCAGCCCCCGCAGCGCAGTCCTGTGCTCCAGTTCTCCGGCCAGCGCACGGATCTGGGTGGACGACGTGCCCGTGCAGATGACGAAATACTCGCACAGAACCGTCTGTTCCGCCACGTGAAGGATCTTGATGTCCTTCGCCTTCTTCTCGTCCAGGATCTCGTAAAGCGCCTTGGCAAGCTCTTCGGCCTCCGCGTCCTTCAGCGACGGGAGCGCCGCATATTCTTCATCACTCAAATACATAAAAAGTCCTCAATTCTGTAGTTTTTCCCGCTGGTCGCGTCTGCGCAGCAGGATCAGCAGTTCGTTCCTGGCCGCCACCGTGTCGCTGCCGATGGGATTCCCGTCCTCCAGCAGTTCTTTGATGGTAAGGTCGTATGAATAAAGCATGACGCGGTCCAGATGGACAAGGCGCTGCTCTTTCGTCATGGCTGCGGGATCCGGGCCGTAAAACGCCTCGCGCACCAGTACGCAGGAGGGCCACGTCCTCGTCTCCTCGATATAGTCCGCCAGATAGATCAGTTTCTCCTCCAGCGTCATCCCGGCGCGTCCCGTCGTATGCCAGCGGATCATGCCCGTCAGGGCATCGTCTTTGAGTTCCGGAAAGCATTCCGCGTAAAAGACGGCCGCCGTCATGCCGTGCAGCACTTTCGGCGATTCCCGGTCCGTTTCGCTCAGCGGTATGCCTCGGTCCTGACAGTACTGCAGCTGCCTCTCCGTCGTCCATTCCTTGGTCAGGTCGTGCAGAAGGGCCGCCGTCTTGAGCTGCTCCGTCTTATCCGGGCAGTACAGCGCGGCGAGCTCCCCCGCGGCCTTGATCACGCCGGCCGTGTGTCTGAAGCGCTTTTCGGACATCTGGGACTTTACCGCTTCTTCCAGCTTTTCGTAGCCTGTTTTGTCCGTCATGTCTTTTCTTCCTTGTATAGTTCGTTTTCCTGTATGTACCGTTTCACGGCGTCCGGCAGGGATCCTTGCGTGTCGATGCCGCTTTTCAGCATCTTTCTGATTTCCACTTCCCGGATGAGAACGGGATCCGTGACAAGTCTCACGGTCTGCCGTCCGTACAGGTCCTTGATGGCCGCGATCCGCGCGACGATCTCCTTGTCCTTCCCGGGGTCCTCGTCCTGTCTGAAATAGACGGGATAGGCAAGCCCGAAAACGGTCTTTTCATCAAATTTCCCCGTTTTGCCGAGAAGCGTTTCGGATCCGCAAAGCCAGAACAGCCTTGCGTCCGGCCTCGCCAGTTCCGAAAGAAGATCCTTCGGGAAGGCCATGTCCTTTTTGCGCGACAGATCGATGACGACAATGCCGTCGACGCCCTCGAAAGCCAGTTCGCACATGCGTACCCGGTGGGCCGCGGGAACGTCCCCGTCAAGGACCGCGATGTAGACCAGATCCAGCCGCATCTGCGTAAGGAACGCTTTCACGGTCTCAACGTATCCTTTGTGCGGCGGCGAGAATTCACCGCCGAAAACGCCGATGCGCATCACGGCAGTTCGATGCGCTGCTTCCGGGTCGATCTGCGGTACAGCAGGATCTTCCTGCCGATGACGGCGACCACTTCCGCGCCTGTCGCCCCGGCCAGTTCCTGCGCGACGGATACGGCTTCGTCCGACGCCGTCTCCAGCACGCTCAGTTTGATCAGTTCCCTGGCCTGTAGCGCATCGTCAACGGTCTTGACAAGGCTCTCTCCGATTCCGCCCTTCCCGATCTGCATGATGGCGGGCTGCGTCGAGGCGAGCGAGCGCAGGTAGGCTCTCTGTTTGGATGTCAGCATATGTAAACTCCGTTCTGTCGTTGATCACTTTTCCGCCAGGAGCTTCTTCAGTTCCTGACACAGCTGCCGCACGGCTTTTCCCCGGTGGCTGATGCTGTTTTTCTCCTCCGGCTCCATCTCGGCCGTCGTTTTGCCGAACGGCGGATAGTAGAAGAGCGGATCGTATCCGAACCCGTTTTTCCCGCGGTATTCCTCGAGGATGACGCCGTCAACGCGGCCCTCCACGGTGATCTCTCTTCCGTCCGGGAAGACGGCCGCCATGGCGCAGACGAAGGAGGCGGATCTGTCCGCTTTCCCCTTCAGCTCGCGCAGAAGTTTTTCGTTGTTCGCCCTGTCGTCGCCGTGCCCGCCCGCGTATCTGGCGGAAAAGATCCCGGGCGCGCCGTCCAGCGCGTTGACAGCCAGTCCCGAGTCGTCCCCGACGCCGATAAGACCGACGGCGGCAGCGGCGCGGGCCTTCGTGAGCGCGTTCTCGCGAAAGGTCGTCCCGTTCTCCTCGATGTCTCCCTCGATCCCGGCCTCGTCCAAAGACAGGATCTCAAGACCGGGGATGTCTTCGCACAGAAGGGTCCTCAGCTCCTCTATTTTTTTGCGGTTCCTTGATGCCAGTACAATTTTCATATTTTTCAAAAAATCAGTTTTCCTGCTCGTTTTGTTCAAAAAGTGCTCCTATGAACTCGTTTTCATCGAAGGGCTGCATATCGTCTATCCCTTCGCCGACGCCGATGAACTTCACCGGGACCTGGACTTCCTCGCGGACCGAGAAGACGATCCCGCCCTTGGCCGTACCGTCGAGTTTTGTCAGGATCAGGCCCGTCAGCGATGCGGCGTTGCGGAATTCCTTGGCCTGCATGACGGCGTTTTGTCCCGTCGTCGCGTCCAGGACCAAGAGGTTTTCCCGGCTGGCGCCCGGCAGTTCCCTGTCGATGACGCGGTTGATCTTGGCCAGTTCGTTCATGAGGTTGACCTTGTTGTGCAGCCGGCCCGCCGTATCGATCAGGAGCACGTCGGCTCCCTGGTTGCGGGCATAGGCGCAGGCGTCGAACACGACCGCGGCCGGGTCAGACCCTTCGTTCTGCCGGATTAGCTCCACGCGGGCCCTGTCGCACCAGACGGCTAGCTGGTCGATGGCTGCCGCGCGGAACGTGTCCGCTGCCGCCACGACGACCTTCTTGCCGCTTTTTTTCAGGTTGTTCGCGATCTTGCCGATGGACGTCGTCTTGCCGACGCCGTTGACCCCGATGACCAGCACGACGGAGGGTTTTGTGTCCAGATGCAGCGGCTCGCCGCCGCCCAGCTGATCCTTCAGAATCTCTTCGAGGGTCGAGATCACCTGGTCTTTTTCCTTCAGCTTCCCTTCCTTGATGCGGGCACGGAGCTCGTCGATGATCTTTTCGGTGCAGCCGACGCCGACGTCCGCCATGATGAGGGTCTCTTCCAGCTCCTCGAGCATATCCTCGTCCACTGACCGAAGGTTCTTCAGCAGCTGGGCGATCGGGCCGAAAATGGCGTTACGGGTCTTTTTGAGTCCTTCCTTCAGTTTAGCTAAAAAGCCCATCCCATTCTCCTTCCTTCTTCTTGGCTATGTCGTTGACGTCCAGCACAAGTATCTTGGAAATGCCCTTGGATTCCATCGTGACGCCGTACAGACGGTCTGCAGCCTCCATCGTACCGCGCTTGTGCGTGATGACGATGAACTGCGTGTCGTCCGTGTAGCGCTTGATGTAGGCCGCCAGCCTGTCCACGTTGGTCTCGTCCAGCGCCGCGTCTATCTCGTCCAGGATGCAGAACGGCGTCGGGTTGACCCGCAGGATGGCGAACAGCAGCGCGATGGAGACGAGCGACTGCTCGCCGCCGGACAGCTGCAGAAGGCTCTTGATGACCTTTCCGGGCGGTTCCGCCTGGATCTCTATGCCGGATCCCAGGATGTCCTCCTCGTCCGTCAGCGAGATCTGCGCGAACCCGCCTCCGAACAGTTCCGAGAAGGTGATTGCGAAGTTCTCGTTGATCTTCTGGAACGCATCCATGAAGGACGACTTCATCTCCGCTTCCAGCTGGGAGATGATGCCCGTCAGCTCGACTTTTGACTTTTCCAGGTCGTCGATCTGCACTTTCATGCTGTCGTACCGTTCCTTGACTTCCTTGTACTCCTCGATGGCGTTAGTATCGACGGATCCCATCACACGGATCTTGTTGCGGCACTCTATCTGAATCTTTGCGACGGCGGCGCGGTCTTTCGCCTCAACGGGCCTGTAGCCCTGAGCCAGTGCCTCGTTCCCCGTCATCTCGTAATCCTCCCACAGCTGCCCGGACAGGGATTCCTGTCTTTCGCGCATGGTGGAAAGGCTGTTCTCGTTTTTGGTGTTCTCGTTGATCAGCAGTTCCTTGGACTCCTGCTTCTCGTGGCGCAGCCTGCTGATCCTGCCCTGCTCCGCTTCGTACTCGACGTTCTTTTCCAGGATCGCGCTGCGTTGCGCCTGCAGATCCAGCAGTTTCGATGCGCTTTCCTTCTCGGTGTCGATGCCGGTCTGCTGCGTGTGCAGAAGATTGTCTATGGCCCGCTCGTAAGAGGATTTTTTCTCTTCGCGGTTCCAGATGTCCTCCGCGAAGGCGTTGATACGGGACTGGCAGTCCTGCGCCAGCTGGTTCGCGCTTTCCATGTCCTTTTCGGCGGCGTTGATCTCGATCGTGATCTGCGTGTCCCGCCGCTGCATATCGTCCTGCTCCTGGAGAAGCCCGTTGCGTTCCGCGTCCTTGTCCACGCGTGCCTGCTTTTCGTTCTCCAGCGCTTCGGCTGTCTCTTTCTCCTCGCCCTCGAGCGTCTTGATCTGCTCTTTGCTGTGCGCCTGCTGCTCGGTCATCTCGCGCCAGTCCGCTTCCATTTTTTCCAGCAGCGACTGGTTGGCCTCATACCGGGCCCTGGCCTGCTCGTATTTCGCAAGCTCAGAATTGTACAGCGTCGTGAGGAGCCCCGCCTGGGTCTCTGCGTCCGCCGCGCGGTCCGCAAGATCATTGACGGTCTGCTGCCGTTCGGAAACGGTCTTCTCTTCGGCCTTGATCTGGCCGTCCAGGGCTGCCAGTTCCTCCTCCAGCTTCCTGACGGCCGCAGCGCGCCCGAGCAGCGATCCGTTCTGCTTGAACGAACCGCCCGTGAACGAACCGCCGACGTTGATCTGCTGCCCGTCCAGTGTCACGGTGCGGACTCTGTACCGCTGCGCCTTGGCCATGACTGTGGCGTGGTCGATGGTATCGAAAACGACCGTCCTGCCGAGCAGCGACGAAATGACGTTCGAAAACTTGCCGTCGCAGCTGACCAGCGTGTCCGCGATGCCGATGTATCCTTCGTATCGCCCCGCCTCCTGCACTTCCGTGCCGGGCTGGGACGGCTTCATGGACGTAAGCGGGAAAAACGTTGCGCGTCCTGCTTCGCCCTTTTTCAGGGTGTACATGGCCGCTTTCGCCGTTTCCTCGTCTTCCACGACGATGTTCTGCAGGTTGGCGCCGAGTGCGGTCTCGATGGCCGTCACGTACTCGTCCTTGACGCTGATGACCTTGGACAGCGGCCCGTAGATCGTTCCGCAGGCCTGCCCGGAGGCGTTTTTGACTTCGCCCTCCTGGTATTTGTTCATGACGTAGCGGACGGCGCCCATATACCCTTCGTACGTCTGTTCCATGTCATGGTAGGTGTCTATCCTGTTGGCTGCCGTCTGCTTTCTCAGCTGCAGCGCCTGCAGTTTTTCGCGGGCCTGCTGGAGTTCGTCTTGGGCTTTTTCCAGTTCCTCCTCCGCCCCGGTCTGGATCGCCTGCATGTCTTCCACCTGCTTGCGGTAGCCGCTGACGGTCTTGTCCCTGGCGTTCATGTCCTTCTCGAGTTCCTGCGAAGCGCTGCGGTATTCCTCCAGTTCTTCGTTGATGGAATCGTTCTTGCCGGCGTTGCCTTCCTGCGCGCCTTTTAAGGTGCTGATCCGCATGCGGATCTCGGTCAGCTGCTCGGTCAGCTCGTTGATGCGGTCCCAGGATGCTTCCAGTTCCTTTTCCGCCTCTGCGATCGCGGCGCCGTTCTTTTCGGCCCTCTCGGCGATCTCACCGCGCTCTTTCTCAAGCGCCGTTTTGCGCGCGAGACTGCCGTTGTAGTCCGCCAGGTATTTCTCCCTGGTCTGCAGTTCCCTGTCCCTGGACTGGTTCAGCGAGCTGATAGCGGCTTCCGTCTCCGCGATGAGTTCTCTGTTGTGCTGGATGTTGTTTTCCGTGACTTTGAGATTGCTCTTGAGGTCGCTGGATTCGCTCTGGAGTCTCGTGATCTCGTCAAGAAGCTTTTCGGCATCCCGTTTCCCGCCGTTGATTGTCTCGGTGAGCCTGTCGACCTGTATGTCCAGTTCCGTGATCTCGTCCGTGATCTTCTGCAACTCCTCAGAAGAGGCGTTGAAGCGCTCCTCAGCTTCGGCCAGATCCTCGCGGATTTTCTTGGTGTCGAACAGCCACAGGCTGATGTCCGCTTCCTTTTTGCGTTCGGACAGTTCGATGAACTTTTTGGCTTTTGCCGCCTCTTTTTCCAGCGGCTCGACCCGGCTCTCCACCTCAGCGAATATGTCCCGTACGCGGGTCATGTTGTCCTCGGTGCTGGCCAGCTTGTTCTCTGCCTCCTCCTTCCGCTTGCGGAATTTGGCGATACCGGCTGCGTCCTCGAACACAGACCGTCTGTCTTCGCTCTTGCGGGACAGCAACTCCGCGACGCGGCCCTGGCCGATGATGGAGTATCCGTCCCGGCCCAGCCCCGTATTCATGAAAAGTTCCTGTATGTCACGCAGCCTGACGGGCTTGCGGTTGAGAAAGTATTCGCTCTCTCCCGCGCGGTAGTAGCGTCTGGTCACGGTCACTTCGTCGTAAGGGCAGTCCAGTCTTCCCTCTCCGGCCGTATTGTCGAAGGTGACGGATACCTCGGCGATCCCCATCGGCTTCCGTTCGCCGGAACCGAGGAAGATGACGTCTTCCATCTTGGTGCTTCGCAGGCTCTTGCCGCGCATCTCGCCCAGTACCCAGCGCATCGCGTCGGCCAGATTCGATTTTCCCGAGCCGTTCGGCCCCACGATGACGGTGATGCCCGTGGTGCCCGTGACGGCGCCCGTCACGTCGAACGTGATCTTGGTCCTGTCCGGGAAAGACTTGAACCCGTGAAGTTCCAGTGATTTTAAGTACATAGTTTGGCTCCTTTCCTGCCCTGATCATCCATGCCCGTTCCCGGCTGCGGGCAGACAGCCTTGATGGCTCCGTCCCATTCCCTGAAGGAAACGGACCGCAAGCCGTAAGACTTAGTCAGCCGGTCGGCGTTGTATCGATGCTGCCCGACAGCCTGCGAAAGCTGTCCGCGCGGCACCAGGACTGTCACATCACGGCCGCGCACGTCCATGCCGGCCAGCTGCTGACAGATAGTTTCAAATAGGATCTCCCCGCGGACCATTTCCCCGAGGGCCGGATGGTTCGCGCCTCCCAGCACAAGCTCGGGGCTTGCCAGGTTCTCGCTGGCGCAAAGACCGATCCTGATGCAGGGTACTTTTGCTTCGTCAAGTACTTTTAAAATATGGGCGGTCCGTCTCACGGCCTCTTTTTCGTCAAGAGGTTCGTATTCGCCTCTTTCCGTCATCTGCGCGAGTTCCGTCCCGTAAAACACGACGGTCGGATAGATCCTCGCGGCGTCGGCTCCTGCTTTGCAGATGTCTTGTGCCGTGCGTATCTCCGCCTCTTCGGTCGACCCCGGAAGGCCGACCATCATCTGCCCCACGAGCGCAAATCCCGCCGCTTTCACGGCCGCGCACGCGCGCAAAGCCTGTTCTGCGGTATGCCCCCGGCGGGACAGTGCAAGGACATTGTCGTCCGTGCTCTGGATGCCCAGTTCAACCGTCTTCACGGGATACTGCTTCAGGACGGACAGGACGGCTTCGTCGATGTAATCCGGCCTTGTGGAGAGCCTGATGGAATCTATCTTCCCGCAAGACTTAACGATACAGTCCGCAGCGGCGGACAGAAGCTCCGTCATCAGCGGGATGCCGATGCCCGTGAACGAGCCGCCGAAGAAAGCGATCTCGCACACATCGTTTCCGTCAAGAGTGGAAAGCGCTCTGTCAAGATCCGCCCGGATCTTTTCAGGGTCTGGGACGGACGCGCCCGATATCGTCCGCTGGTCGCAGAAGACGCAGCGGTGCGGACAGCCGAGATGCGGGATGAATACCGGAATGTTGCGGTGGGCCATCACAGACCCGTTTCGTCCTGGCCGAACAGCAGAAGCGCCGCGTGGGCCGCGTTCTGCTCCGCCTCCCGCTTGGAACTACCCTTTCCCGTTCCGACGACGTTCGTGTTGAGCCTTGCCTCGACCGTGAACACTTTCGCGTGATCGGGCCCGGACTCGCCTACCGTGACGTACTCGAGCACGTCGGTCCCGGACTGCTGGACGAACTGCTGCAGCGCAGTTTTGTAGTCGAAAGCCTTTCCGCCGGCCGGCAGCTCGCACAGTTCCCGTTCGATGAACGGCAGAACGATCTTGCGGACCGTATCGAGCCCGTCAGCTCCCGCGTCGAGGTATACGGCGGCCATCAGCGCTTCGAACGCGTCCTCCAGGATGGATTTCCTGTCCCGGCCGTTGTTCTTGTCCT
>JAFSSK010000063.1 GCA_017451045.1 Clostridia bacterium | reverse complement strand
GGGGCTTCACAGACGGCATGAGCCGCCTGATCTATTTTACCCTGTTATGCCGGATGATCCGACAGAGGTAAGGGGTCTATCCCCGGTGTCCCGACCGGTTGTTTTTCTTTCTTGTATTAGTTCCGCTTTCTGTGTCGGAATTCAGATCTTTGTTCTGCACGCAGGTACGCCTGTTCTTCTTTTGCCAGGATACCTTTGTAATAATCAGCAAAGATCCTTTTCCCTTCATTGCGGATATTGATTGCTGCGTTCTCATCTCGGTTCAGTTCTGCCCCGCACGCCGGACAGATCCATTTTGCCACACCGAGCACGATGTCCGCGTTATGATATCCGCAGCAGTGGCAGGTCTTCGTACTGGGATAGAACTTGTCGATCTTTACCAGTACGGATCCCTTGTCCCTCAGTTTTTGCTCCAGGCGGTTCCGGAACATGCCGAATCCGTTGTCATGCAGATTCTTTCCCAAGCGCAGATGCCCGGACAGATCCCTCAGGTCCAGATCCTCGACAGCGACCGCGTCGTACTCACGGGATAGGGCAAGGGCCTCCTTGTTGATGAAATCCTTGCGCTGATTCCGGATCTTTTCTCCGGTCTTCTGCACTCGCAAAAGCTGCTTCTTATAGTTGGAAGAGTCCTTCCTCATGCGGGACAGTTTCCTCTGTTCCCGGGCCTGTTTCGCTTCAGATTCCCGATAGAAGTGCGGGTAGTTGGCTTTCCTGCCCTCACTGTCTATATAGAAGCCACCCTGCGAATAGTCCAGTCCGAGAATACGGATATGATCCAGCACGTCTCGGTCTTCTTCAAGGACCGCCCGCTTCAGATCTGTATTGACTTCATCTTCACATTCATATTCGACAGAGGCATAGATCTGTCCTGCAAAATCCATGCTTACCGTCACGTTCCCGATCCTTGCATCCTTCGGCAGAGGGCGGTGGATGATCAGTTCAACTCCGTCCTTCAGTTTCGGAAGATACAGGCGGTTTTGTTCCAGCCGGATCGTTGGCTGCTTCAGTTTGCCTGTTTTGGTGGGATACTGGCAGTTCGTCGTATAGGAAAAGTCTCCGTGCGCTTTAGAATGAAAACCAGGCATTCCTACAAGTCCGCGGAACGTCAGTTTCTCCGTGCCTGCCCTGTCTCTGCGCAGAGCTCCTTTGGTATAGGATCTGTGATCGCAGTTCTCGTTGTAGTGCTTCAAAGCATTTTCAAACGAGATCTTGGCATTCGCAAGGCCTAACGAATCCGCGTCTTTGAGATACTCAAACTCTTTCTTGAATTCGGTAATTTCCGGCAGTTTGAGCCCATAGATCCGTTCTCCGCCTGTATAGCCTGTTTCTTCGAGTTTTTTGTAAAGCCAGTCCACATACAGATTATATACCTTTCGGCTGCATCCGAAATTCTGCATAAAAAAGTTGCGGGTCTCGTCTGATAAGGCTCGCTGGCTTATTGCATATTTCTCGGCTTTTCGGATCTTTACGGATTCAGTCATTCTTCTCCTTGATGTTCGATATATTTGCGTATCGTCTCCAAAGGCGCATCACCTGTGGTCAGAAGACAAAAGGATCTGGTCCAGAACATTTCTTTCCACAGCTTTTCACGAATCTCGGGGAATTCTTTCTTGATCAATCGGCTGCTGGCCGACTTGTATGCATTGATGAAATGGGTCAGTTCGCTTTTTGGTTCGGCCCGGAACAGGACATGTACGTGATCGATGTCGTGATTCCATTCTTCAATCGTGATCTTATACTCTTTACCGATGTATTCGAACATTTCACGAAGACGCTCCGATATGGCATCGTGAATAACTTTTCTGCGGTATTTGACTACCAGAATCAGATGATAATGAAGTGCGAACACTGAATGATTGTTACTATACAGTTTCATATAAATCCAAACACCTTCTGTTTATCTATACTGATTATACCTGTTCTTGTGCATCGTGTCAACTATTATGGACTCAAAATACAAATCACGTGCAAATCATATGTAAACTAACGCATACTATCCGCAATTCATCTCACCGCATATAGAGGACGGGAGAATTCTTGCTGTATGCTTGTTAAAATTAATAATAAAACATAAAAATAATATGTTTTGAAAATCGGTTGATTTTTTTAGATTTCGCGATACAATATAAGTGTCAACAGAGGCGCGACAAACCCCGGTTTGCAGCGCCAGAAACTAATATGTTGGAGGTTAATGAAACATGATCCACCTGATGAAAAAAATGATAGACCCAGACAACATGCCTGTGCTCTATGACAAACCCTTTACCGCAGAATCTTTCGCCGCCGATTTCGAGGTCAGAGACGGCAACTGGTTTGTCAAGGACGGTTGGCTGATTGGCGAAAACAGACGCAACTTCGCTTCCATGGCTCTGCTGAAAGAGTCCTTCTACGGGCCGATTTGCCTGGATTTCAAGGGAAAAGTACTGCCACCATGCACGCATGACGTCAACTGCATGTGGTCCGGTTCCTGGAACGAGGAGACCAACACGCGCGCACTGGCCTATGTTGCCGGCATCGGCGGCTGGTGGGACGGAAAAGTTGGCTTTGAAAAGAGTCCGGAATACAAGCTGACCTGCGGGACAAAGCTGTTCGATTTCAAGCCGGACAAGGTATATCATATGCAGTGCGGCAGCATCGGCGGTCATGTGTTCATCATTATCGACGGGCAACTGTGCATTGAAGCCAACGACCCGAATCCCATCGATCAGGAGAAGTACGGAAGGATCGGCTTCGAGGCATACTGCACCAGGATCGCCGTAACGGATTTCAAAGTCCGCCGGGCAGTCTGGGAAGAAAAGAAAGAGGGATACGAACCGGAGTTTTGACCGGTGACTTTTTCCGTCTGTCCATATCCTTTTCTCGTTTCGTATCAGACGGGATAAAAGAGGGGATGGACAGACGGAATGATTTCGGGGAACGGAAGATATGTGTACGAGTATAGTGGTCAACAGATTCAAACCGATCGTGGGCTGGAATCTTGATCTCTTAGATATGGAACACAGAGTCAGGGTGGCTGACGAAGGCGTCTTCATCGAGATCAGCGACCCGAAAGAGGGCTGGCTGCCGATCTTCGGCGCGAACGCCAGAGGAGATTTCGCCGGGCTGCCGACATGCTGGCCTTATGACGCGCGGAGCGATCCGGAAGGCGAAGGTTGGAACACGGTGATGCTGAACATCGATCTGCTGCTTCAGAAGAAGAGTTTTCAGCAGATCCGTTCGATCGCGGAAAAGGGGCCCGTTTTCAGCGTGCCTGGCGTCACGTTCATGCAGGCACTGTCGGACCGGGACGGAAACGTGCTGCATATCGTCCCCGGACAGGGTTTCAGATATTACGAAAGGCCGGACCATCAGGTCCTGACCAACTTTTCGCCCTTCAAGATGGACTCGGAACAGCACCCGTGGATGGGCTGGGACAGGTACCAGAAGGCGGAATATATGATCCAAAACGGTCCGGAACGGTTCGGCGTCGAAGACTGTTTAGCAGTACTTGAGGCTGTTTCCCAAACCGTGTGCCCGACCGTTGTGTCGATGGTGTTCGACCCGCAGGAAAGTGCTGTCTTCTGGTGTGAGAACAGACAATGGGACAGGATCCTGTCCGCAAGACTTCGGTTCGGCACAAGCGGACCGTCCCCGGAGTAGATGATTGGAGAAAAAATGGAAGAAAAGAATTATATCATCCGCCGGGAACGGCCGGAAGACTGCCGGGAGGTCGAAAACCTCATCCGCGAATCCTTCTGGAACGTGTACCGCCCCGGATGCAGCGAGCATTACGTGATCCACGTGCTCAGGGAAGACCCCGCTTTTGTAAAGGAACTGGATTTCGTGATGGAAAAGAGCGGCCGGCTGATCGGACAGAACATGTTCATGCAGACGGTCATAGAGGCGGACGACGGCAGGGTGATCCCGGTCCTTACGATGGGACCTATCTGCATCGCCCCGGACCTGAAGCGAAAAGGATTCGGCAAGATCCTGCTGGACTGGTCACTGGAACAGGCAACCGCCATGGGATTCGGCGCGGTGCTTTTCGAGGGGAACATCGGCTTTTACGGCAAAAGCGGATTTGCCTATGCCCGGAATTTCGGGATCCGCTATCACGACCTGCCGCAGGGCGCGGATGACTCGTTCTTTTTGTGCAAAGAACTCAAACCCGGCTATCTTGGCGGCGTGACGGGCGTATACCAGACGCCGAAAGGGTACTACGTGGACGACAAAGACGTCGAGCAGTTCGACCAGCTGTTCCCGTCCAAGGAAAAACTGAAGCTGCCAGGGCAGTTGTTTTGAATGATCCGGCCGCAGGACGCCCTGTGCGGGTGTTTCTGTCAGAAAAAAGGGAGGAGAGGACAAGACAAGCAGATGTATAAAGTAACTGTTCCCATCAATCTCGGTATGCTGGAGGCGGAAGGGCCGGAAGCATATCTTGCGGACGTCGCCCGTTTCGGGGCGGAAAGAGTCTTTTTCTGCTGCGCAGCCTCTCTCGGCAACGGCGAGGCGGACAAAAAAACGTTTGAAGCGATCAGAAAAAACGCCGCTGTCTTTCATGCGCACGGCTATGAGGTCGGCTGCTGGTTCTGCCCGCTGAAACATCCGGGCGACCCGCATTACCAGTACATGGTCTCGCCAAACGGCGGGAAAGTCTCCAGGTCCGAGGTCTGCCCGACAGACAAAGACTTCAGGCGGGATATGGGCCGGTTCGTGGCCGGCGCCGCAGCGACAGGCGTGGATCTCATCATGCTGGACGATGATTTCCGTTTCGGATTCCAGACGATGGGCGTCGGCTGCGTATGCCCCAATCACATTCGCATGATGGAGGAAAAACTCGGGGAGACGATCCTGCCGGAGCGTCTTGGGACGCTGCTACTGGCCGGGGGGCCGAACAAATACAAAGACGCATGGATCAGGGGCAACGGTGAATCTCTCGAGCAGTTCGCCAAAGAGATGCGAGCCTTTGTCGACAGCGTCGATCCCGCCGTTCGGATGGGCTTTTGCGCCTGCATCACCAACTGGGACATCGACGGAACGACGCCGGACCGCATCAGCCGGATCCTGGCAGGTTCGACGAAGCCTTTCTACCGGCTGATCGGAGCGCCCTACTGGGCCGCCCTGAAAAACTGGGGCAACCGCCTGGGGGACGTGATCGATCTGGAACGGATGGAAAAGAGCTGGAATACAGACGAGCAGATCGAGATCTTTTCGGAAGGCGATACGGATCCCCGTCCCCGGTTCAGAACACCCGCGGCCTATCTGGAGTGCTTCGATACCGCGCTGCGGGCAGACGGAACGCTGGACGGCATCCTGAAATACGGCCTTGAATTCGTGATGAAGCCCGGGGTCGAGACCGGATACCGGGTATTCCATGAGAAAAACCGCGACCTGTACGAAATGCTGCCGGTCCTGTTCGACAGTAAGGAGCACTGCGGCCTGCGGGTCTATGAGTATCCTTCAAAATATGCGCTGATGCAGATACCGCCTGAGAAGGAGGGAAAGGACGAGATACAGGAAGAATTCTTCTCCTTCGCTTCAAGGACGCTGACGGCCCACGGAATCCCGCACACGTATCTGGTGACGGACAGCGCGGGGATCGTCTTCGGTGCCAACGCCGAACTAATTCCTTCAGAAGACTGCGGGAACGGACTGATCCTTGACGCGGAGGCGGCGCAGATCTTAAAGAGAAGAGGGATCGATACGGGACTGGAAGGACTGGAGACCTGCCGGCACAGCTACGCGGAGCTTTGGCCCGGGTGCGAGTGCCTTATGCTCAACGCGTCCGTCGATAAGGCGACGGTTTCGGGGAAAGCCGAGATCGAATCGCACTTCCGGCTGGATTCGGGAGAGATCGTTCCCGGAAGCTACCGGTACGAAAACGATCGCGGGCAGAAGTTCCTTGTGTGGTGCTTCCACGGCACGTTCTGCAAAGAGGATCTGTTCAGGCAATATCAGCGCGCGGATCAGATCATCCGCGCAGCGCAATGGATGGGACATCCGCTGTCTGCCGTCTGCAAGGGGCATCCGGATCTTTACATGATCGCCAAGAAAGCGAAAGATTTCTCGTCGCTGTCTGTCGGGCTCTGGAACTTCAGCATAGATAAGATCTACGACCCCGAAGTCATGGTAAAGGGAGCTGACAAACTGATCAGGACAGTGCGGTGCACGGCAAAGACGCGGGGGCAAGCGGTGCTTCTTTCCGACATAGAACCCTTCGCGTTTGCAGGATTTGAGATCGCGCTGAAACGGGACTGAACAGGAAAACGGAAAACCGATAATCGAAAACAAAGACAAAAAACATATAAGAACGGAGGCATGACTCTCACCGGCCGGGAAACAGCAAGACCGGGAGAGAAAAATGAGATGAACTGTCCGGTATTTTGGAAAACATCCAACGAGGATGTGAAGCAGTTGTACGAAGGAGCCCGCAGGGCGGAAAAAAGCATCCTGACCTATTCGGCCGGCGGACGGCCCGTGTACCTTTTTGCGTACGGTCGCTCCAACGAGCATGAGCCGAAGAAGGCGAACTGGTCCTCAGCGCTCGGATCCAAGGATCCGACCTGCTATTCCGATCCCGCGACGAAGACGCCGACGCTCGTCCTGATCGGGGCCGAGCACGGACAGGAGACGGAGGGGACGGCCGCGCTGCTGAACCTGGTCTCTCTGCTTGAAACGGGAAAAGACCTGGGCGGGATTGCGAACGACGCCCTTTCAGACCTCTGCGAAAACATACGGCTCGTGATCGTCCCGATCGCGAACCCGGACGGACGTTCACGCGTGAAACCCGCCGCCATCCTCGGACTGAAGCAGTACGACCTTCGGTACTGGGGGCAGGGGACGTGGAAGGACGGGAGCCTGTGCGGATGGCCGGAATGCAAAAAGATCCATCCGATCCTGGACGCCGTCGACTTCCTCGGCGGATACTACAACGACGACGGCATCAACCTCATGCACGACGATTTCTTCGACCCCAAAGCCAAGGAGACGAAGGCGCTTCTGGATCTGTGCGAGCGCGAGTGCGCCGACATCGTGATCCATCTGCACGGGGGCGGAGACTCGAAGGGGAATCTCATGCAGACCTCCTACATGTCCGAGCCCGCGAAGGCCATCGTCGAGAAACTGGCCGGATGCTGCTATGAAAGAGGCAAGGCCGAGGATCTGGAGTTCGTCGGCCCGCACGCCTGCAGCCTGGACGACGGCCCGGTTCCCGGCGCCTTCAATCTTGCCAGCGCCACCCATCATAAATGCGGAGCCGTTTCCTTCGTTTACGAAAGCAACGAGTGCATCGTGGACGAACCGGGACCGAAACTTTCGCACGAGCAGGTGACGCGCATGCATATGATCGTGTTCGAAGAGACGCTCAAAGTCCTTCACAAACGCGAGTACCGGTACATCTGATTGCGGAAAGGACAGGTAAACGATCATGCCGATTTGCAGAAACGAAAAAGGCCCCGGATACTTCAACGCCGCATACCTGAAACCGGAAGATTTCGCGGCCGGACGGAAAGCATGGCGGCGCGCGATCTGCGGCGACGAAAAAACGAACGATACGCGGGATCCTGTCGTAAGGCAGATGCTGGACGCCTGCGAGAAAAGCGCGCAGGAAACGAGAAAGAGGATGAATCGCGGGGATAATATTCCGATCCTGTTCGGCAGCGAGCCGCCCGTGGAATCGGAAGAGATCGCCATACAGTACGGCAATCTCCGGACGATCGCGCAGGCGTACGGAACGTACGGGTGCCCGAGCTATCATTCGCCGGAAGTCCTTGCGGACATCGTATACGGTCTTGACTGGATGGAAGCCAACATGTACGGCGCAGAAGTGCTGTCCGACACCTCCTTCCGTTCCTACAAGGCGTTCAACTGGTGGCACTGGTACATCGGCGGAGCCGTTCCGATGCTCGAGACCGTTATGATCGTCGAGGAGGCGCTCACCCGCGAGCAGATAGACAGATACGTGCTGCCCATGTCCTTCATGCGGACGCAGATGCGTCTGGGCAACAACGCCGAGATGGCCGTGGGGCAGATCCTGCCCTGCACCCCCTTGGCGCTTCTGACGAACGACAAGGCCCTTCTCCAGTCCATGTACCTGGCGATGGGGAAACTGCTGGAAAAGCACGAGGAAGGGGACAACATGCGCGCGGACTGGTGCTGCATGACGCACGGGATGCCGTACAACCTTTGCTACGGCGTGTCCAATCTGTCCAGGGTGGGCTACATCCTGCAGATCCTGTCCGGGACGGCTTTGAACTTTCCGCTGGTGGACAAGCGCAACCTGATGGAAATGGTCCGCTACTCGTTCGCCCCGGCGCTGTATCAGGGAAGGGGACTTCTTCTGATGGACGGCCGCGGGATGCAGACGGATGACGACAGAGAGGTGGCAGTGTCCCTTTGCGCCAACCTCCGCTTCCTGTTCGGGCTCTTCGGTCCCAAGGAGGACGAAGAGATCGCTGACGTCATAAGACGCCACGCGACGCCCTATGTCCGCAAAAGGATCTTAGGGTACGATCCTGATTCCGTTCGCCCTGGCGAGACGCCCAGGATGGAAGGAATGCCGGCTGTCGGGCTCGTGGCGTATAAAAAGTACAAAGAGATTTTACTGGGCAATAAAAATGAAAAACCCGGGCCCTACGATTTTGCTTACATGTGGCGGTCCGGAGACAGCTGCGTGCAGCACCGGAACGGCGTATGCTACGGCCTGCGGATGAATTCCGAGCGCGTGTTCGGCTATGAGTGCATCAACCACCAGAACATGGACGGCTGGTATACGGGGGACGGACATCTTTACGTCTACATCCCGGGACAGGACGCGCAGTACAGCCGTGCATACTGGGCCGGCGCGGACAAGTACCACATGGCGGGCGTGACGGCCGATACGCAGGAGCGGGAGGTGCGGTCCATCGTGGATTGCTTCGCCTACTACAGCGACAGAGCCTTCACGGGCGGCGTGGCGCTCGACGGGCAGTACCTGAGCGCAGCGATGGATTTCAGATCGTTCCACAACGATAAAGTCTTCGACTGCGAAGACATCGGATACGGATCCGGCATGCCGCTCCACAACTGTTCGCTTGAGGGGCACAAGGCCTGGTTCTTCTTCGACAAGGCGGCCCTGGCGCTGGGCGCCGGCATCCGGGCCCACGACGGGTTCGAGGTGCACACGACGGTCGAGAACAGGCTGCTCAAGGGCAGCGAGAAAGTCTATGCGGACGGGAAAGAACTGCCGGCGGAGCCCTTCAAGAAGGAATTCAAAAACGTCCGCTCCGTCGTTATCGACGGCATCTGCGGATACGCCTTCCTCGAGCCGGCGGATATTGTTATCGAAAGACGCCCGTGCGAGACGGGCGGGGTGTTCCTGACGGTCTGGATCGGCCACGGAAAAGATCCTCAGGACGCCCGGTACGCCTATGCGCTCCTGCCGATGGCGGACAGGGAAAAGGTAGAGAAATTCCTTGCGGGCGGCGATCTTGAGATCCTGTCGCTCAGAGAGGGGTGCCTTGCTGCGAAAGAAAGATCAACCGGCCTTGAAGGGTATGCGTTCTTCGAGGCGGGAGACTGCGCCGCCGTCCGCGCCCTGACGCCGCTGATCTTCATGATGAACAGAAAGTCCGGACACGCTGTCGTATGCGATCCCACGCAGAAGCGGGAATCGGTCAGCCTTGCCGTTGCGGACGCGAAGATCGCAGCGCCGAAGGAAGAAGCCGTTTGCGTCGGGAATGACGGAACGGTCACGGTCAACACGGCCGACGCGCACGGAAAGGCGTTCTATTTCGATTTCAACTAAGATTATCTGAAAGGGGAGAGACTATGAAATACCAGGCAGATCACGATCTTCACATCCACTCCTACATCTCGCCCTGTGCAAGGCACGATCCGCGGCAGACCAAAGAGGCGATCCTTGCGTACGGCATCGCCAGCGGGTTCAAACTTCTTTGCGTGACGGACCACATCTGGGACAAAAAAGGACCTGGCTACTGCGCTCTGTGGCGGGGGTCCGGCCTTGACATCGAAAAGGGAAAAGAGATCCTGCCGCTGCCGCAGAGTCCTCTTTGCAGGTTTTTGTTCGGCATGGAGGTGGACATGGATTTCGACGGCAACATCGCCGTGACAGAGCCGGAATACGACACGTTCGATTTCCTGATCCTGTCTCCCAGCCATCTTCATATGAAGGACCAGACGATTGATCCGAAGAAGGTAGGCCCTTCCGCGCCGGAGCACAAGAAATACTACCAGGAGCGGATATTCCGCTTTCTCTCCATAGGACTGCCGCTGCGTAAATGCGGTCTTGCGCACTTCACGACATCCCTGGCCTGCCGGGAGGATCCCTACGGCATGCTCGAACT
>JAFSSK010000062.1 GCA_017451045.1 Clostridia bacterium | reverse complement strand
GTGCATACAGGAGGGAACGCATGATAGAACTGGAACTCAAATACGGATGCAATCCGAACCAGAAACCGGCCAGGATCATGATGAAAGACGGAAGCGACCTGCCGGTGGAAGTCCTGTCGGGAAGACCGGGATACATCAATTTCCTGGACGCTTTCAATTCCTGGCAGCTCGTCAAGGAACTCAAGGAAGCCACAGGCCTGCCTTCCGCGGCGTCCTTCAAGCACGTCTCCCCGGCGGGAGCGGCTGTGTACAAGGAACTGAGTCCTGTCGAAAGAAAGATCTATTTCGTGAAGGAAGACGCTGAACTCTCCCCGATCGCGACGGCCTATGTCAGAGCCAGAGGCACGGACAGACTGTCCTCCTACGGCGATTTCGCGGCTCTGAGCGATGTCTGCGACGCTTCCGTGGCGAATTATCTCAAAGCGGAAGTATCGGACGGCATCATCGCGCCGGGCTACACGGAAGAAGCGCTGGAGATCTTCAGACAGAAGCGCGGCGGCAGATACAACGTCGTCCAGATCGATGCCGATTACGTGCCGGCTGAACAGGAATACAAAGACGTTTACGGCGTCACCTTCGAGCAGGGCCGCAACAACTACAAACTCGATGCGTCCCAGCTCGAGAACATCGTGACGGCGAACAAAGACCTGCCCGAGAACGCAAAGATCGACCTGCTGACTGCGCTCATCACCCTGAAGTACACGCAGTCCAACTCGGTCTGCTACGTCAAGGACGGCCAGGCGATCGGCGTCGGCGCCGGCCAGCAGAGCCGCATCCACTGCACGCGTCTGGCGGGCAGCAAGGCGGACAACTGGTACATGCGCCAGCATCCGAAAGTCCTCGGCCTGCAGTTCGTCGACGGCATCCGCCGCCCGAACCGCGACAACGCGATCGACGTCTACACCTCGGATGAGTGGGAAGACGTCCTGCGCGAAGGCACCTGGCAGGAGATCTTCAAGGTCAAGCCGGAACCGCTGACGGCAGAGGAGAAGAAAGCCTGGATCGCTACCCAGACCGGCCTGGCGCTCGGCAGCGATGCCTTCTTCCCCTTCGGCGACAACGTCGAACGTGCGCACAAGAGCGGCGTCGCGTATATCGCAGAACCCGGCGGCAGCATCCGTGATGACAACGTGATCGAGACAGCGGATAAGTACGGGATGGTCATGGCCTTCACCGGTATGCGTCTGTTCCATCACTAAAGAAAGGAAATCCCAATGAAAGTATTAGTCGTTGGCAGCGGCGGCCGTGAGCACGCCATCTGCTGGAAACTCAAACAGAGCCCGCGCGTCAGTGAACTGTACTGCGCGCCGGGCAATGCCGGCATCAGCAAGGATGCGGTCTGCGTGCCTGTGAAGGCGGAGGACATCCCCGGCATGGTCGCGCTGGCGAAGGAAAAGGACATCGATCTCGCGGTCATCGGACCCGAGGTGCCGCTTGCGATGGGCATCGTGGATGCGCTGGAAGAAGCAGGCGTCAAAACGTTCGGGCCCAACAAAAAATGTTCGCAGCTCGAGGCAAGCAAGGCGTTTACAAAGGCGTTCCTGGCCCGCCACAACATTCCGACGGCACAATACAAAGAGTACACAGACAAGCAGGCGCTGCTGGATGACATCGGCATCTTCGGATGGCCGATGGTCATCAAGGCGGACGGGCTGGCAGCCGGCAAGGGCGTCGTCCTGGCGGACAACGCCGCTGAGGCGGAAGCAGCCATCGAAGATATGATGGGCAGCCACGTCTTCGGCGCGGCAGGCGACAAGATCGTCGTCGAAGAATGTCTGCGCGGTGTCGAAGCATCCATGCTTTGCTTCGTCGACACCCACTCGATCGTCCCGATGGAACCGGCGCAGGATTACAAACGGATCCTGGACGGTGACAAGGGACCGAACACCGGGGGGATGGGTTCCTACTCCCCGTCACTTGTTTTCAATGATGATCTGATGTTGACACTCAGAAAGGAGATCCTCGAACCGACTCTCGCAGGGTTCCAGGC